>NZ_LFRE01000085.1:0-1166 GCF_001077515.1 Acinetobacter sp. VT 511
GGAGTTCCAGAAGGCCGGATTCAGCTATGTGACGGATCGTTCCTCTCTCCTTGCGGATAAGAATCAACAAGTTCTTGGACTGTTTGCGGACGGAGGGCTGGACAAGTTGATTGATCGTACTGCTGCAACTCCATCATTAGCTGAGATGACCAATACAGCGATTGATCGCCTCAGTTCGAACGACAAAGGATTCTTTCTAATGGTCGAAGGCAGCCAGATCGACTGGGCAGGACATGATAATGATATCGTTGGCGCGATGAGTGAAATGGATGATTTCGCAGCAGCATTTCAGGCAGCTATTGATTTTGCCAAAAAAGACGGTGAAACACTTGTCGTAGCTACTGCCGACCACTCCACGGGCGGACTTACGCTTGGAAAAGACGGAGAATACAACTTCTTCGTAGACCCAATCAAAGCTGCATCCCAGGACTCCGCATCAATCAGGGTAGGTTCAATAAAACGATCTTCCTCATCCGAAGCTCCTCCATATATCACTTTGGCCTGATCCCGCTCAATCAAAGTCGTCAGACGTTTAAAATGTCCCTTGTTCACGATTCGCCCATAGTCCTTGTTGTGCTGAATCTCCGAACCAAAGAAGGACACGATCGCTGCTTTCATCTCCGTAATTAACGGTTCCTTCACGCGCTCATGCACAAGTAAATAATCGGGTGCGATACAGGTCTGTCCTGTATTAAGCAGTTTGCCCCATATAATGCGCTGCGCAGCTACTTTGATATCCGCTTGTTCATCAACGATGACCGGACTTTTGCCTCCCAGTTCCAACGTAACCGCTCCTAGGCCATAGACAATGGTTTTATCATCAGTAGCATGGAACTGATAGATAGCCATATTAACTGACGGTGGTAACCCTTCCAGATTGTTCGTGCGGCGGTCATCAATCAGGAATTCCTCGTTATCGGTATTCTGCATTTCCGAAGACATCGCCGCTGCCAGGAACTCAGCCGGATAATGGGCTTTCAGCCACGCCGTCGGGTAAGCAACAAGAGCATAAGCTGCCGCATGCGATTTGTTAAAACCATAGCCGGCGAACTGTTCCATATAGTCAAAGATATGGTTGGCTGTGGCCTCATCAATATCTTTTTTCGCAGCGCCTTCAATGAAGATTTTACGCTGCTTGACCATGTCCTCAGGCTTTTTCTTACCCA
>NZ_LFRE01000086.1:0-4970 GCF_001077515.1 Acinetobacter sp. VT 511
CTATCGCTGCTCCAATACTAGCTAGAAAAACAGCTTTTATAGAATTATTAAGACCTAGATTTAAGGCCAATAAAGATGTAGGGCCAGGTAAAATGGCCCCTATAAAGCAAAAAAAACTATACAAAATAATTGTATAAAGTTCCATATTATTTTCTACTGTGTAGATGTTTTAGGTATTCATAAGTACTTGGTAAACTTTCCAAGAGATTATCCTCACGTTTCTTTAACTCTTGCATATATTCTCGAGCTTTATCATATTTATTATCATAAAGTATTTTTGGATATACTGAGTTTGGATAGGATTTAAACCCTGTAAACATGCAGTAGTAATTGCTATTTGTCCAGAAATTAGAAAACTCTATATCAAAGTCTCCATAATAATCTTCTTCATTTGTAGTAATTGGAGGAAAATAAAGTAAAACTTTTCACAAGAAAAGTAAAATAAAAAAATAGCCTAAGGCAAGTTAGTTTTTTCTAAAGCTCATATATAAAAGAAAAACAAATGAACTCAACCTCTCAACCGTTTCCAAAGCGTCGCACTTCGTGCTTTGGCTTTGGAAACGGTTGAGAGAGTTTCGGCAATACTCACCCTAAGGGCAGCCATTTGAAAAAATGACATATCCCCTAAGTATTGCCGATTTACCTGTATATATTTGGCTTCGGAGCCACGTATATCGGTCGTATCCGCACATAGCTTTGCTGACTATGCAGACAAGGACTCAAAGTCTTGCACCTCGCTCCACGCGCTCCCTGTCGTTACATTGCCTGTATCTCTGCGAGGGTTTCCCCAACATGCAACTTAACAAGTCCTATGTAACTACTCCTAACGCTCCGCCTATGTGAAGTTCCCCTGTAAGCGGTTTAGCCTTTCGACTATAGCTACAATACGCCAGTGACACTTATTCCTACCACACGTACTGCATGCCGACCGTAAAACGGACACGCAGAAGCGGGCAAAGCTCGATCTAGGATGCTTATTTGATGGTTTAAAACACGAATTAACGAAGACTTATCATTTTGAGGCTTGATATAAACACTGTTTATTGTGAAAATAGAGTTCAGGTACAAGCCTTTTGGTGAAATCATAACGGTCGTCAAACCTTATGATCTTCGTTACTTGATGTTGTAGCATCAAATAACTGCGTACCGCTGAATTTACTTGAAAACCCCTCTAAGTTGCAAGACTTAGAGGGGTTTTTGTTTAGAATTTTACATTACAAGTTACTTATCCTTGTTTAAAGCAAATTTTCGCTTCTTAATCACAGTAAGTGGCTTTTCTTGTGGAGCCATATTTTTCTGAATGGTTCCCTGCTTCATCTCTACTGGGACAGCACTATTTTCAGTAGTCTTTGGACTAGATTCTTTAGGCTTTGACTCTGTTGGCTTTTGCAAAGTTGCTTCCTTATTTTTAATTTTTATATAAATTTTATGAGCAACTGTATTGTGCTCCTTAATTTCCCTGTTCTTATCAGCCAATTTTTTATACTGTTCTTTAAAAGGTTTTATAAATTTTTTGATAGCTGATAAGAACACGGCTTCTTCAGGATATATGTCCGCTAATGTCTTAGGTGTTTCCTTTTGCACGAAATTGATGAGATCGGCTGGAAATTTATTAAGAATCTCTGGAGTAGCAAAGCTTACAAAATCATAGTCATGATAAGAAATTACAGCATATCGGGTATTTTTCTTAGTCGGACTTTTAATATAACCTTTGACTGTTGCCTCCCCTTGATCAAGTAACTTTTTCAAATAGAAATCTTTGATTTGGTTTTCTATAAGCGCATTACCTCTATAGAACCTAAGCTTCTGACTGATTTCCGCCTGTTCTTCCAGGTTGTCTTCATCAACAAGTTTTAGCTGTTCGGATTGGTCAAGGAATTGAGCATAATTATATTGAGCAAGTTCGGATGTCCAAATCAGTAACTGATCAAGGTTTTTAGGCATAGGAACTTTCAAATCATTCAAATCAAGCTTTTTAATGGGCGCAAGTTCTTCTTCCTTAAACTCTGTTCTTTCTAAACTTGATTGCTTTAACATAATAATTTCCTTAACTTCCACTAATTTTAAACATAATAAAAATTATAAATGAGTGCTTAGAGCCTTCATTTTCAGATTCAGCTATTTGGGGTCAATAACGCATAAATCCCCATGCTTCCCATAGCCACACTGCTCTTTCATCACTCGGACGCAGGGCTTGGACTCTTCTCCAACGGCACAACTTTGAATATCAAACTGAATACCTTGCTGCCTTAAACTCTCGATCTTTGGAATATTCTCTAAAGGCTTAATATAAGATGCAAATAGCCACGTCATAGTCAGTATGAGAACTGAAAAAACACCTAAGAAAGTGGTGATTAACTTCCATGAAAATTGATCATTGGCTGATTCAATCGAGTTTTTCAAGCGTCCAAGCGCTTTAGCGGTCTTAATAAGTTCTGCTGTACCGTCCTGTAAGCCCTCATTTACCGCTTTTGATATAGTGTGGTGGGTTTGCCCAGCAATAGTGCTTTGAATGTGTTCTTTCGTGATTTGAAGCTCTTTAACGGCCTGATTGACTAGGTTCTGCTGTTGTTCTGCAACTGCCATCAGTGCATATAGCTTTTTTTCATCAGGTGTCATCGGCTCATCCCTCTAAACTTCATTGTTTTCTGTTGCTCTCTTTCTAATTTCTGCTGCTGTTTGTACTGTTCCAAAGCAAGCTGTTTAAAGCTGTCAAAATCAGCCTTAAAGCTCTCAATACCCTGTTTAATTTCTTTATCTGAAATTGGGCTGTTTTTGAGGTCTTTCAGGTCTTTTTTAGGGTCGCCTAAATCTAGTTGCTCAAGCTCTTTATAGGCTATACGTGACTGTTGCAAGGCTTCCCTGATTTCAGGGTCTTTAGCTTGGCTTGGTAATAGTTTCTTTTCGGGTTCTTTCTCTATGCCTTGCTCTTTGTAGCTTCGCATATCAATACGACTGTCAATTTGGTGTTTTTCTAAATGGCTGTTGCATAAATCAGCCCATCTTTGGCGTAGGTCTTTAATATCAGTTTTTCGTTCCTGGTAACCCTTGCCCGTATTGTCTTTTTTAGCTCCGCCACGTTCAGGATTCTTGGCGTTATAGCGTTTGAAATATTGCTCTGGATCTCGTTCGATTCCATCTTGCAGACGTTCATTAAACATGAGGTGAACGTGAGGCTGATCCTTGCCGTCCATTGCTTTAGGGTTATGAATCGCAAATTGATACGGATATTTTGAGCCGATCTCAGACTGAATGAAGTCCTCAACCAGTTCTAGGCGTTGCTCGGCATTCATCTCTCTAGGCAGGGCAATTTCATATTCTCGATAGGTACTGCCATTTTTACGCTCGTAAAGGTCGGCTGCCTGCCAAAAGGTAATCGGATTATGTTCAGCCCATTTCGGCATGTTTCCATAAGCACTATGTTCAAGATCAGTTTCTGCCTGTTCCTGTTTCAGCTTCTTTTCTTCATCCCGATCTATATATTCGGCATGCGGTGCTGCTTTACCTGCCTTACCGACTTTGACACTTAAACGAGCAATCGCCATTAGGTTTTATCCTGTTCCTTTTTTCGGTTGCGCTCTTTCTTAAACGCTCTTTGATCAAGTATCGAAGCCCACATCATAATGATGATGATTAGCGGTGCTGCGATCACGCCAAAAGTAATATCTTTGATTTTTCCCAATACCTGTTTTAGTTGCATGCTGTTGCTCCTAGCTTTGGTACTTATTTTTTTCATTCAATTTTCAATTGAACGAAAAAAATAAGTTTCAGGGTTTTAGGGATGAAGTCCCTAACGTGCTTAGGTTTCTCAATGAAATTGAGAAACGTCTAAGCGCGCCATCAAATTTTTGATGGAAGTGCAGGCGACAATCTCTAGAACGACTTTAACAAAATTACGTTACTCGAACGTAAATATTTTGTTATCGTTCTTTGAGTATTGAGCCTGTAATTTTGCGGTATCTGAATCAAGGAATTAAATATGAATAATGAATGGCTATTTGAAAAAATCACCTATATTTCTGCTTTAAAGAACCCTAATGATGCTCAAAAACTTTTACTTGAATTAGCCAAAATTCAGTACAGAACACCTGACCAAGAGAAAAAAATTAATGCCTTAATCAAAGCTGAAAAAGCAATAGATCGAGCAAATAAGCAAAAAGTTGCAGTTAGAAAATTATTGAATGCAGAAAAGGAAGCTGAACGAAAAGCTCGTACACGCCACCTTATCCAATTAGGCGCACTTTTTGAGATTGCTAACCTAGATCAGCGTGATCCTGCAGAATTACTTGGAGTTCTGCTTAAAACTGCTGAAATCGACCCAAATGATATGAAATGGGAAATTTGGAAGGATTTAGGACAAGCTGTCCTAAATCATAATAAGAAAAAAAATAGAGTCTAGTTACCTTATTATCAGGAACATAGCTATACTAGCCATACATATAGCGCTTATACGATTAAGATAAAGTAGATTAGTTTTATCCTTAAAAAAATATAATAATTTAACTCCCAATAATCCATATATTGTCATACAAATTATATCTATCATCGAAGAAGCGATACCTAGAACTATGTATTGATAAGATATATTTAAATTAGGATCAATAAATTGGGGTAAAAATGCAATAAAAAATACAAGTACTTTAGGATTAGAAATTGCTGTTAAAAAACCTTTTATAGGTAATCTATATATATTATGAGTATCATCTTTATGTTCAGAAATACTGTTTTCTGATTTCCATATCATATACGCGATAAAAATTAAGTAGAAAAATCCTAGAGTTTTTATTACCTCAAAAATTATAGGAAAATCATCAATTATTTGTTTTAGTCCAAAACCAATAGCACAAATAATCAGAAAATCAGCTATCGCTGCTCCAATACTAGCTAGAAAAACAGCTTTTATAGAATTATTAAGACCTAGATTTAAGGCCAATAAAGATGTAGGGCCAGGTAAAATGGCCCCTATAAAG
>NZ_LFRE01000087.1:0-1515 GCF_001077515.1 Acinetobacter sp. VT 511
TATCTGTCTGAGCGCCGCGTTCCCTCTATTATTAATTGGTGGTGGATCGGTTGGTGCAGCAGAACTGATCGAGAGCAGCTTGCAAAATCCCTCTGAATCGGTGGCGACTTCGAATATCGCACTTGCTGCGGGTGATCTGTATGTGTCTCCTGGCGGCTCAGCCAGCAATCCGGGAACACTGAACAGCCCTACGTCACTCGCTAACGCATTGACCCAGATCGCCCCAGGCAAAACCATCTATCTACGAGGCGGAACTTACAGTTTCTCCGAAACCATTACCATTGAGCGTGGCAATAGCGGTACATCCGGACAACGTAAAAACCTGGTGGCGTATGGATCGGAAAAACCGGTCTTTGATTTCTCAGCTCAAACCTTCGCTTCCACCAATCGTGGACTGCAAATGTTTGGAGACTACTGGCTCGTCAAAGGACTTGAGGTTAAGGGTGCGGGCGACAACGGAATTTTCATCGGGGGTAGCTATAACCGTCTGGAGCAGATCGAAGCTCATCACAACCGGGATACAGGTATTCAAATGGGACGTTATGCTTCCACCGCAGCGAAGAGTGAGTGGCCTGCCTATAACGAAGTCATTCGCTCTTACTCCCATGACAACTACGACCCGGATAATGGAGAAGATGCGGACGGCTTTGCCCTCGATTTCAGAGCGAAAATTCGGATTACAGCCGTTCTGATCGCTGGAGTTACACTACTCACCCGTGTGCTTCAAGTCGAAGGCGGATGGCGGATGTGGTTCAAGCTTCTTCAGGAACAGCGCCGCAGGCATAAGGAGAAGCAAAAGAAGAAGCTTAGTGGGACAACAGTATAAAAATCCATCATAGTCGGTCTGTTTTTGGGAATGTAAGGTTGGGATTTGGTGAGTGTATTTAAAATGCTTATTACATAAGTCCCTTCAAGTTTGGGGATGATATGGTTAGATCAAACCTAGCTTACATTGAAACTGGAGGGAATATAAATGTCAGATCATCCAATTCAAGGCTTAATGGAAACCGCAATGGAAAATATCAAGGCCATGGTGGATGTCAATACAATTGTTATCAATACGCTAAAAAGTTACGAGAATTCTTACTCGAATTAGAAATCGAAGAAATTCTAGAAGAGACTGAAACACAGTCTCCATATGAACAAAGTTATTCTGCCTTATGAACAAGATATGCTGAAAATGCGAAACAAGCTTATCACCTTGAAAACGTTATTTTCTCTGATATCCATAGCTATGATTTCAAAGCAATAAATATCCAAATCAAAGCTCAAGTCGATTTCATTGATTTATACTTTGAAATTAGGAAAACAAGTACACGACAAGACATTAAGAAATTTTTGACAGAGAAAACTGGGGTTACTCATTATATCCCAGAATACGGAACAGGTTTCATTATTAGATTGCACGAAATGAATTCCTTGAGTGTACTACGAAGCAGTATCACCCACTTGAGACATATTGAATACAAGATTGATAGCCTTACAATCATGGAGGTTGAACTAGAAATTGACTTC
>NZ_LFRE01000088.1:0-1728 GCF_001077515.1 Acinetobacter sp. VT 511
TTTTCATCTTATCAACGTTAACCCTTATTGTCAATATGAGTACTCAAAAAAAAATACTCTGCCTTTGGCCCTAAGACCGCAGACAGAGTATTTTTATCAAGATGCAGCAGTACGAGACAATCTTTTCCATTGCATTCAGGAGGCAGGAATCTCGGACAGGATTACGGCTTCATACTTGTTACGCAGCATTTGCTCTACCTGCGGCAACGGATCAGCCTGACTCAGAGCCAGTTGCATTCGAATCTCCTCACGGACTTCTTCGGCCGATTGCACCTGGCGTTCTTCTTTATCATTAAGTCTGATAATAACATAACCTTCTTCCACTCGAACCGGTCCGGCAATATCGCCTACATCCAGCCCGGCAGCAAGTTGAAGGATTTCTTCTGACTGGAATGGATCATTCCGCTCAATCCACCCCAGCCTCCCACCAGCGTCACGAGAGAAGCTGTCTGTCGATTGCTTGCGAGCAGCTTCTTCAAAGTCCTCCCCCTTCTCCAACGCATCCAGTAAGGAATTGGCTTCATCTTCTTCCTTCACTACGATGATGGACAAGTCATATTTCTCGGGGGAAACGTAATCCTCACGGTGTTCAGTCCAGTAATGCTCAATATCTGCATCCTTGATCTGTATGCCGATCGTTGCGATTTTCTCAAGCAGCAGCCTGTAGCCGGCTTCCAACTCAAGTTCCTGTTTCGACAGACCCAATTGAGACTTCATTTCGTCAAAATATGATTTCTCTGAATCATACCCATCCATCGCGGCGGCAAGTTCTCTTGCAATCTCTTGGGGAGTGACGATCAGCTTGCGTTCGATTGCTTCGGCATATACTGCTTTACGGTTTAACATCTGGAGTAATAACTCACTGCCGTAACGTCGTTTCAGCGCATCGGTCCACTCTTTGTCCGTGATAACTTGTGAAAATTCGCCTCACAGTTCTTTCGAATATGTTTGTTTTAGCAACTCTATTGTTTCAGAGAGGAAGCTCATTGTTTTTTTGCTCGTATGAATTTTGTATTTATTCATAAGAGTATAAAAATTAGATGCTCCATTCATGAGGTGTTGAAGAAAATCACGCTCTTCCAAAATAAAGCTAGTTATCGTTTTTTTTACGTGTAACGGATCATATTTTAGAATTACTTCGATTGAACTCTTACCATTTTTTTCAAAGCAGATCAACTTGGGATCTATGCCATACATCGCTTCTCCATATGTGAATCCACTTTTAATATAACTATTCAAGGCTGATAAATAACACCCCCACAAATCTAGTCCCCACTGTTCAAATCCAATTAGTTGTTGGTGATCATCTTGAATAATAACGGCACTTTTTTGTATGAGCATACGAAATGTAGCAAGAATACGATTTTTTTTGAGGTGGACTTATACCTGATGCGCAATTCTGGTCTGCTGTCCCCGGTTATGTTAAAATGGTGGATAGTCTATGAGTTGCATGACATGCGGCTCTCAGAAGGTAGAGCCCAGTAGTTGGGCTGAACGAAACTGCATTCATCAGGGGAAAGGAGCCTATACATATGTTTGGAAACGATTGGGACAAGGTGCTTCAGGAAGAGACGGAAGCCGAATATTTTAACAAGATTCGTTACACTCTCGCCGCTGAGTACAAAACACAGACGGTCTTTCCGCCCAAAGAAGACCTGTTCTCCGCATTGAAGCTGACGCCATATCATCAGGTTAAGGCTGTTATTATTGGTCAGGACCCTTATCACG
>NZ_LFRE01000089.1:0-363470 GCF_001077515.1 Acinetobacter sp. VT 511
TGAAGGTTTTCAGGCTGCCAAATACATGCTCAATTCCGATTCTTCTTTTATTGATTTCTTGATTATAGATTTTCAATTCAGGATCCAATTTACAGTGTCTTTTGGCTTTTAATGGCAACAGGCTATTCGGATACAAAGTATAAATCCCCTGATAGCCTTTATCTGCAAGGATAAAAGCCCCAAAAGGAATCTGGTTTAAATTGCGTTTGAACAACTCGAAATCATGCACTGCACCGCGACTGGTACATAAACTCAGAATTTGCTGAGTTTTGTAGTGAATCATGGCCTGTACTTTAAAGGTATGGGTCTTTTTCTTGCCGCTATAACTTTTCTTCTGTTTTTTTAGGCCTTTGGATTGGAATTTCCGTGGCATCCACGATCACAACATTCCAGTCGATGCCTTCGCCCTTGGGTAAATCTTTGGGTAAATTAAACAGATTGGACCGAATCAGGCAGTCTTCAACATGACGGATAATTCTTGAGGCTGTGGGCTCTGAAACCCCGTAACTCGTCGCAACGTGAAATAAGGTTCGGTATTCCCGCCAATAGCTCAGACAGAGCAGAACCTGATCCTCCAGGCTTAACTTGGGCGGTCTGCATTTGGCAGAGACATGCTTCTGCAATTGCTCAACCATCAAATAGAAAGTTGACCATGAGATGCCTGTGTATCGCTTGAACTGAGGATCAGAAAGCTTGTTTGAATCGATGTATTTCATCCGCAGATTATGCACGAATGCCAAGAAATCCGGAGTGCAAATATTAACCAAAAAGAAGGTCGTTTTTTGATTTATGAAAGAGATCTAATGGACAAATTATTCAAAGTTTAAATACCAATTCGGTTGTATTAAATCAAAATTCCGTAGTTAAAATTGGTGTCAAAATAGAGGATGTTGCCAATATTCTAAGAGAAGGAAATGCGGCAGTTATCACACTTAAAAACGGTAAAAAAATTGTTGTAGAAAATTATTTCGACCCCGCGGTGAATGAAAGTTTACTTGTTTTTGAAGGGAATAATGGTGAGCTGTACTGGGCAGAATTTACCGACAGTTCAGGTCAATTATTAGATGTAGTTAAATACAACCCGATTACTGAGGAAGCCCTTCTTGGAGGAGGGGCAACTGACTTACTACCTTGGATTGGTGGAGCATTAGCTGTTGGGGGAATTGCAGCTGCGGTAGGTGGATCGGGTGGTTCAAGTAGTTCAAAAGATTCTACACCAGTAAATCCAATGGAAAATGCTGAAAGGCTAGTATCTCAGGCTGAAGCTGAATATAACAATGCATTAGAAATACTAGAACAAGCACAACAAGATGGCCTGATTACCCCTGAAGAACAACAAGCAGTTCAGGATGCGATTAATACAGCGGAAGAAGCAAAACAAGTTGCCCAAGATGCAGTAAATACTCTACCAGCTGGTACTGATAAAGAAGGTCTACAAGATCGCCTGGATGACCTTGTCGATATCGTAGTTCCACCGGTGAATGATGCCAATGAAAATGGCATTGATGATGGAGATCTTGAAGCCGAAGCAGCTGCCGAATTGGTTGCAGCAGCAGAAGCAGCACGTGCTGAACAACAAGAGATCTTGGATGGTCTTACAGATGCAGATGACAATGGTCTTATTACACCAGAAGAATATGCACAGGCTGAAGAAAGATTAGAAGAACTGCAAGGAATTATAGATGTAGCGAAAGAACTTGCTCAAAACGCTGTCACAGGACTAGATGATTGTCCTGCAAAAGACACATTACAAGATCGTCTGGATGCGATTGAGGATCTTGTAATTCCAGCAGTCACTGACTTTGATGGTGATGGTGATGTCGATGCCGATGATGCCGCAATCCAGGCACAACTTGATGCAGCGACAACAGCAGTAGAAGACGCTGAGCAAGCGTATGATGATCTGGTTGCTGCCATTGACGCAGTTGGAGATGAAGTCAGCTCGGAAGAGCGTGCTGATTTATTAGCGCAATTAGAGGCTGCACAACAAGCGAAAGAAGATGCACAAGCCCTTGTGGATGCATTACCTGAAACGATCCAAGCAGAAAAAGATGCCTTGGATACACGTTTAGACGGCTTAATAGATCCAGAGATACCAGCTGTAAGCTTTGCTTATGATGACGACGTTAACTTGGATATGGGTAATGAGATTTCAATCACCGCTCCTGAGATTGTTGACCAAAATGTTCAAGTGATTAATTTACTTGAGTCGACTGGCGGAATAGATGCGGGAACAGAGGTAGTACTGTCAGGTTCAACCAATAGTCTCGCGATTTCGATTTCACAAACATCCTTACTTGCAGTAGCTGATGCTTATCGTGTTGATGTTTTAGATGAAGCTGGGAATATCGTGTATTCAGCAGTAACCCAAAACTCTCAATTAGTGGGTGATGTGGCAGGGCTGGGAATATTAGGTATTACAGGAGATGATACATTAACAACAACAATACCTGATTTGCCTGCAGGAACTTACCGTGTTGTAGTGAGTAATGATGCAAGTGCTTTAACGAATTTACTTGATACTGATGGTGGTGGTATTTCGTTACAGGAGCTTGGGGATGCAGGTGTATTGCTAGGTGCAGGTAACCAAGAAATTATTCTTGAAGCTGTTAATAATGCCTTAGGTGGTGGTGCGATTGCAGGTTTGGTAACAAATATTGTCTTACCACCAGTTCTTCAGTTAGTAAATGGATTACCTGCTGATGAGCTTGTTGGTGCATTAAACGAGAGTTTACTCAGCAATGCTAATGCTATTTCCTTACTTGGCTTTAGTGTGACAGGCTTACTCAATACTATTATTGATGCAACTGCAACTGCGCTGCTTTCCAATACCTTGACCTTATTGCAACAAACCACGATTACGACACAAGTAACTTCCACAACATTTGAAAATAATACTGTGGAGGATAATGTCTTGGCCAATGATGAGGGTGGTACTTTAGCAACGGTTACTCAAATCCAATTTGGAGTGGAAACACCTCAAAGTGTGAGTGCGGCTGGTACAACAATCAATGGAGAGTATGGTGTTTTAACCATTTATTCTAATGGGTCATATACTTATGTTGGGAACGGTGAATTTGCATCTATCGGACAATCAGAAGTATTTACTTATACAGTGTTAAATGCAGATGGAGTAACTACTGATACTGCAACTTTAACTATTAATATTTTGGATCGTTATGCCCCTGATGCACCTACAGTTAATCCAATAAATAATATTAATGATATTACAGGTACCGCAGAAGCTGGCTCAACAGTGATTATAACTGCTGAGGGTGGTAATGAAATCGGCAGGGCAGTAGCAGGGAGAGATGGTTTATGGTCAATCCCAAATCCGGGCTTAACAGATGGAACAATACTGAATGCCGTAACCATTGATCTGGCGGGTAATTCTTCTCAAACCGTAAGTACAAGCGTTGATGCCCAAGCTCCAATAGCGAATCTTGTGACAAATACAACAGGTGATAGTACACCAATTTTACAAGGGACAATTGACGATCCTACAGCAACAATTGTTGTGACTGTAGATGGCATTAATTATGCAGCAGTAAATAATGGTGATGGTACATGGACACTTGCCGATGGCCAGCTTCCAGAATTAGCTGATGGTAATTATAACGTTACTGTGCAAGCTATTGATGTCGCAGGTAATGAAAGTACAATTACAGAAAGTTTAGTGGTTGAGGCGGTTCTATTTGCCAATGATGATTTAAATAATGTGAATGTACTAGATAGCGTTTTGGAAGGTAACTTAAATGGCGTAAATGGTTATACATTTGGGTTGCTTAGTACCGATGTGCTATCGGGGGTAGTTGATGTAAATATAGCTACTAATGGCTTTAGATTTACAGTGAGTGGAGATACTACCCAAGATATTTCTATTGATGTAAGTGGGACTACTGGTGTTGATGTATCAATTGGTTCGGTAACTTATGCAAATCTTTTATTAATTAATATAGATACAGGTGAAATTGTTGCAACGGTACAAAATGGTTTAAAACTAGAACCATGGGTACTAACCACACGATTAGTAGCAAATAATGTAGAGTTTACTAATATTCCAGAAGGCAACTACACTATTGGTTTCTCTTCTACATCTGTTGATGGATTCCTCAATTCATTATTGGAAGGAGTTGTTGATCTCAATCTTCTCAGTGCAAGTAGAATCACTATTAATGATTCAACCCAATATTCGACAGCAGATGCTATAGGTAATGTATTAGCGGGTGGAACGGGTACGGATGTAGCAGATATCGGTGATGGTATGAGGGTGACAGAAGTCATTTCTGCTGAAACGACGTATGCCGTCAATACGCCAATCGCAAACATAGGAGAGACAGCAATTGCAGGCAGTTACGGTATTCTTTATATGCAAGCAGATGGGTCATACCGTTATGTAAGTAATGGTGATGCCAATGATGTAGCTAAAGTTGATACATTCACGTATACAGTAGCTGATGCAGCTGGTAATACCTCGCAAGCCTATCTTAATATCCGTACTGATGCAGAAGGTGCAACGATTATTTGGAATGAAAATGATCTTCAAGCTGATGGGGTGATTACTGTAAATGCACTTGATGATGAGACAACTGTATCAATTGCCCAAATTAATACAGTCAGTGAGCTGTTATCAAAAGTTGAAGTTGTAGGTGCTCAGGCTACCGGAACTAATGGACCTGTTACAGGAACGATTATTACTAATACAACTTGGACAAATACCTATACGCTCTCAGAAAGCTTTAATATCACAGAAAATACTGTAGCTAATGGAACATTAACTGTTACAGCTGAATTATTAGGTACGGTATTGAATAACTCTGTAACTGAGAATTGGGGGAGTGTTACTGCGACTTACACACTTACTGGTCAAAATGGTGAAGTGACATCGGGTATTTTAACTTTAACTGCGAATAACTCAGTGTCTGATGGTTATTATACAGCAAGCATTCCACTTAATGATTTAATTGCGGGTGATTATGTACTTAATGTTAATGTGGAAAATATAACCACTAATACAGGTGTGGGAGTAAGACCTGCAAATAATGGTGAGTTTACAGTTGATACAACACTTTCAGTGATTGAAACTTCGTTAAATGACTTTACAACTATAGAGGGTATATATAGTGAAGAGGGTAATTTACTGGAAGATGATATCGTTTCTAATATAGCGACTTTCACCATTCAACAAGGCGCAGAAATATATCGCTTTGAAAATGGGCATATTTACCAGAATGATGTTTTGCTGCAGAATCAGGATTCTGTAAATATTACTGGTACTTATGGCATATTAAATGTTGAAGCAAGTGGTAAATACACTTACACAACGCAAGATGGCAACAGTATTGGTCAAATAGAGAGCTTTACTTATACTGTAAATGACGTGGGCGGTTTATCTGATACTGCGAACCTGAATATTGGAATAGGCGCTTCAATTACAGGCAGCCGTTATGATGATAGTTATTCAAGCCATATAGGCGTAGCAGATACTGTTATTTATAATGTACTTGAAGGTGCAGAAAAAGATGCAACCGGCGGAAATGGTACAGATATCTGGACCGATTTCAGCTTGAATGAAGGTGATGCAATTGATGTGGGTGCATTGTTAACAGGTGCAAATGCAGAAAATATTAGTGAATATATTTCTGTGGAAGTAAATGACAACAACGCTACTGTGATATCGATTGATCGTGATGGTACTGGTACGCAGTTCCAAGACAAGGTTGAACTTATTACTCTTGAGGGTGTGAATACGAACTTGGAAGAGTTGCTTTCAAATGGTCATATCATTTACTAAAACTAAGATAATTATTTAGAAAATGACTAACACAAAGAGGCTTCTCGAAGCCTCTTTGTTCGTTTATACAGATAAAAAGATTTTTTGATCAATTTCAGAAAGATTAAGGGATTTGATCAGTAGTGAATAAATATCAAACTCTTATTGGCATGACCTGTTCATAAATAAGTTTTTAATTTACTTAAAAAATATAAATAAATTTCATTAAAAAATTTTGAATAATTATTAAGATTTTGATATTTATATAAATTTCATTTTTAAACTACTTAATAATATTTAATTTATATTAAAAACAAACAATTTATATAAAGAGGTGTAATATATTCTCCATATAAGTGTGATTAAGGCGACACATTTAATGTCTATCTCCCAATTATCCAAGGCTGTATATACATGCTTGGCTGCTTTGCTATTGGCAAATACTGGTACTCATGCTGCGGATGGACTTAGTACAGAAAATCCATGGATGTTAGGCGACTGGAATGGTCAGCGTACTCAACTTCAACAACAAGGTTATGATTTCAGTTTTGGTTATACCGGTGAAGTAGCAACACTCATTGATGCTAAAAACTCATCTGATCACGGTACTGAATACGCCGACCAATTTGCAATCGGGGCCCATCTGGATCTGGAAAAAATTGCAGGATGGAAAGATACCGAAGCACAAATTACGGTGACTCAGCGTAACGGTCGTAACTTATCCAATACTGCTGAAGCGCTTGATGGACACTTAAGCTCGATGCAGGAAGTATGGGGACGTGGTCAAACCTGGCGTTTAACTGACTTCTGGATCAAGAAAAAATTCCTGGATCAGAAACTGGATGTCAAAGTTGGTCGCTTTGGTGAAGGTGAAGACTTTAACAGTTTTGATTGCGATTTCCAGAACCTGGCATTGTGTGGTTCACAGGTAGGCAACTGGGTCGGTGACCAATGGTATAACTGGCCAGTATCACAGTGGGCAGCACGTGTGAAATACAACGTCACACCTGAAATCTTTACCCAAGTGGGCGTCTATGAATATAACCCTGAGAATCTGGAACGTGGTAAAGGCTTTAACCTGAGCACAGACGGCTCTAAAGGCGCGATCATTCCGGCAGAAGTGGTGTGGACACCAAAACTCGGTGAACGAAAACTTCCAGGGGAGTATCGTGCCGGGTATTATTACAGTACCGCAGATTCAAAAATTCTTGACGGTGTAACGCCTCAAGAGATCCAGACTAAAACAGACCATCATCAAGGTGGCTGGATTGTTGCCAAGCAACAATTGACGGCACAGCAAGACGATATATCTCGTGGTCTCAGCGCATTCGTAAATCTCACCCTTCATGATGCCAAAACTAATGAAAAGACTGATATGCAGAATATTGGTCTTGTGTATAAAGGCGCAATGGATGCTCGTCCAAAGGATGAAATTGCGTTTGGTATTGCCCGTATCCATATGAATCATGATGCATTGGGTGATCGTAGTGAAGAAATCGATGCGGAAATCTACTACGGATTGCATGCCACGAACTGGTTAACCATTCGACCTAACCTTCAGTATGTTCGCCATGTCGGTGCATACAGAAATGGTGAAAACGTTTGGGTAGGCGGTATCAAGTTTAATACCTCCTTTTAAAAAGAGTTTTTAGTTGCAAATACATAATTGAATCTCCCATGACTTTGAGGCATTGATAAACAGATGCCTCAGGTATGTATTTATAACTAAGAACTTAACAATATGGTGCTCATGCATTCGAATTGCATGAGCGAAAAGAAATCTTATAAAGGTGTTCAATATGAATACTTCATCTTCAGGTTCAGTACTGAAAACGATTATGGCAGTCATTGCTGTTATTTTCGGTCTGGTACTACTGATCGGAGGGATTTACCTGGCAGTACTTGGTGGGTCTTGGTACTACATCATTGCCGGTATTTTCTTTATTGCGACCGCAGTGTTATTACATAAACAGAAAAGTACAGCACTGATCGTATACGCCGTGCTGATTTTAGGCACAGTGGTATGGGGGCTATGGGAAGTTGGTTCTGACTTCTTCGCACTCGCACCTCGTTTAGACATTTTAGGTCTGTTCGGTTTAGCACTTCTCATTCCAGCAGTGACGCGTGGTTTTGGGGAGACGAAAGGTGCCAAGATTGCACTCACCAGTACTTTGGCAATTACCATTGCGGTAATGATCTATTCTGTGTTTAATGACCCGCAAGAAATTCGTGGTGAGTTAAAATCACAGCAGCCTGCAGTGCATCAGTCTATTCCAGGTATTGCTGACGAAGACTGGCCAGCCTATGGCCGTACTCAATCCGGCCTACGTTATTCTCCATTGAAACAGATTACTGCTGATAACGTAAAAGATCTGGAGTTAGCTTGGGAATTTCATACCGGTGATGTAAAAACGGATAAAGATTCTGGTGAAACTACGAATCAGGTAACCCCGATTAAAGTGGGTAATAACCTGTTTATGTGTACCACTCACCAGTACCTGATTGCACTTGATCCTGCGACGGGTAAGGAAAAATGGCGTTTTGATCCTAAGCTGAAAGCGGACAATACCTTCCAGCATTTAACTTGCCGTGGAGTGTCTTATTATGATGCCAATAACACTGCCGGTTTTGAAAGCAGTCTAGCTGCTCGTTCTACAACGTCTGCCGAATGTCCTCAGAAAGTAATCTTACCAGTGAATGACGGACGTTTGGTGGCGGTCAATGCAACTACTGGTAAGGTATGTTCCGACTTTGGTAATAACGGCGAAGTCGATCTGCAAAAAGACATGCCATTCCCATATCCAGGCGGTTATAACCCGACTTCACCTCCTGTGGTGACAGGTACAACCATTATCATCGCCGGTTCAACCACAGATAACTATTCAACTGAAGAACCTTCAGGTGTCATTCGTGGTTATGATGTAAATACTGGTGAATTGCTCTGGGTATTTGATACGGGTGCGGAAGATCCAAATGCGATTCCTGCTCCAGGGCAAAAGTTTGTACATAACTCACCAAATGCATGGGCACCTTTAGCTTATGATGCCAATCTGGATATTGTTTATGTACCTACAGGTGTCGGTACACCAGATATCTATGGTGGTCATCGTACTGAACTGGACGAGCGTTATGCCAATTCAATGCTGGCATTGAATGCCTCTACTGGTAAATTAGTCTGGAACTTCCAGACTACCCATCATGACCTATGGGATATGGACGTACCAGCTCAACCAACATTGACTGATATCAAAGATAAAAACGGTAATATGGTGCCAGCCATCTACGTGCTGACCAAGACTGGTAATGCCTTTGTATTAGACCGTCGTAATGGTGAAGCTATTATACCAATCACTGAGAAACCGGTGCCTCAATCTGTAAAACGTGGTCCACAAACTAAAGGTGAGTGGTATTCAAAAACTCAACCGTTCTCTGACTTCAACCTGGCTCCTCAAGATAAATTGACGGATAAGGACATGTGGGGTGCCACCATGTTTGATCAGTTAATGTGTCGTGTATCGTTCAAAAAACTGAACTATGACGGTATTTATACACCACCCTCTGAAAACGGGACGCTGGTCTTCCCGGGTAACCTGGGGGTATTCGAATGGGGCGGTATGTCTGTGAATCCAGACCGTCAAATTGCATTGACCAACCCAATTGGTTTGCCATTTGTATCTCGTCTGATTCCGCAAGATCCGAACCGTAAGCAGACTGCCAAAGGTGCAGGTACTGAAGCGGGGGTACAGCCAATGTATGGCGTGCCTTATGGTGTTGAAATCAGTGCCTTCCTCTCTCCATTCGGCTTACCATGTAAGCAACCTGCATGGGGTTATGTGGCTGGTGTTGATCTGACCAATCATGAAATCGCTTGGAAACGTCGTATCGGTACGATTCGTGACAGTATGCCGGGCATTCCATTGCCTCCATTTAAAATGGGTGTACCAATGTTAGGTGGTCCAATCTCGACTGCAGGTAATGTGATGTTTGTCGGTGCAACTCAAGACAATTACATCCGTGCGATCAATGTGACTAATGGTGATGAGCTGTGGAAAGGTCGTCTACCTGCAGGTGGTCAAGCGACGCCAATGACTTATGAAGCCAATGGTAAGCAGTATGTTGTGATTATGGCGGGTGGTCACGGTTCCTTCGGTACCAAAATGGGTGACTCTTTGGTTGCCTATGCACTACCTGACAATAAATAATGAAGTTTTATAGTTAAGTAAAAAAGCCTGATTCGTCAGGCTTTTTTATGCAAAATACAGGCTGTTATGACAATAAAGCTTGATTAGAAAATCATGAACCTTTAGCTCAGCTTTCCTGCAAGTATTCAGTTTGATCTTATGCAGATGCTGAGTCTTTAAAATTAATAAGACACTTTTAAAACGTTTGAACTCCCATGGCATGAGTGAATGCCAGATATCAGGAATATTAGCTATGCACCTTCATACCACGCGGTTGCCGATGAAATCGACTTTATCCTGTCTGATTGCTTGTATCAGTCAAGGAATTTATGCGGAAGAACCGGTTACAGAGGTACAGCGACTGGCTCCCATTGTGGTTGAAGCAACCCGTACTGACCGTACATTGCTAAACACCCCGGCTTCAGCTTATTACCTGAGTCAGAGTCAGCAAAATAGCCTGAATGTAAATCTCTCTGAAACCTTAAAAGGTGTACCGGGCTTACAACTGAATAATCGTGAAAACTATGCCCAAGATCTGCAAATTTCCATGCGAGGCTTTGGTGCCCGCTCAACATTTGGTGTGCGTGGTGTGCGTTTATATGTCGATGGTATTCCTGCAACTATGCCGGATGGGCAAGGACAGACCTCAAATATTGATCTAAACAGCTTAGATCATATTGAGGTACTGAGCGGCCCATTTTCATCCTTATATGGGAACTCATCAGGCGGAACCATTCTGACGACGAGCCGTGAAGGGCAGGGACTTGATTCACTGACCTTAGGATATTCGGGTGGCAGTCAAAATAAAGGCCAAACCAATCTGGTGCTGCAAGGCGGTGCGGACAATGCTTCTGAGCCAAGTTATGTTATCAGTTCATCCTATTTTGATACGGACGGCTACCGTGACCACAGCAGTGCGCATAAAGTCCTGAATAATGCCAAGCTGACCTGGGAGCTGGACGATGGTTCTAAAATTAACTGGATCAACAACTATGTTAAAATTTCTGCCGATGATCCGGGTGGTTTAAACCGTGAGCAATGGCAAGCCGATCCTAAACAGGTTGCAAATAATGTGCTGCTATATAACGCCCGAAAAGAGATTGAACAGCTTCAAACTGGTTTAACCTGGAATAAGCCAATCAATGATCAGTATGAACTGTATGGTATGGCCTATTGGGGACAGCGTGCAGTTACACAATATCAGTCGATTCCAAGTACAGCACAAGGCGCTCCTAATCATGCCGGTGGCGTGATTGACTTCGACCGTAATTTTTATGGTGCTGATTTGCGTTGGACAGGGCGAGAGATTCTGCCAAATACCAAACTGATTGCTGGTGTCGCCGTAGATGCCATGACCGAAGAGCGGAAAGGCTATCAAAATTTTGTAGGTAATACTTTAGGTGTTAAAGGTGAATTACGTCGTAATGAAGACAATACCTTATGGAATGCAGACCCTTATTTACAGATATCTTATAACTTTGTGCCAGACTGGACTTTAGACGCAGGCTTGCGTTATAGCAATGTGCATTTTAAATCTGATGATCATTACTTAAGTAATGGCGATAATTCAGGTAAAACCACTTATGAGAAATTGCTGCCTTCAGCCGCGCTAAGCTGGCAGATTCTACCCGAATTGATGGCCTATACCAGCTATGCCCAAGGCTTTGAAACACCAACTTTTACAGAAATGGCCTATCCAGCGGATAACAGTAATAACAGCTTGAGCTTAAATGCGGCAGAAAGTGAAACTTATGAAATTGGCTTAAAGGCTGCTAATCGCTTCGGTGACTTTACTGCAGCCGCTTTCCAGACCCAGACTGAAAATGACATTGTGTCTGCAGGCAATGATAATGGTCGTTCTACTTTCCGTAATGCAGATAAAACCTTAAGAAAAGGGCTAGAACTTTCCTGGAGTAAAGACCTCTGGCGTGATCTCACTGCTCAAGCCAGTTATAGCTATATAGATGCAACTTTTGATGCAGATATTCCTGCAATTCTTAATGATGAAGGAGAGATTGTAGTATCTAGAGTGGCATCCGGTAACTACATTCCGGGTATTGCTAAAAATCAGGCTTTTCTTGGTTTAGGCTGGAAACCTGAAAATGGCTTAAATGCGGGTTTAGATGTACGTTATTCAGACCGTATTTATGTCAACGACATTAATTCACAGTATGCGCCAAGCTATACTGTTGCTGGTGCCAATGTCGGTTATCACTGGAATATGAAAGACTGGTCTGTCAAAACTTTTGCGCGTGTAGATAATTTGTTTGATAAAGACTATTCAGGTTCGGTGATTGTCAATGAAAGCAATGGCCGTTTCTATGAGCCGGCAGAAGGGCGAAACTGGAGTGCCGGATTGAGTATAACCAAAGCGTTTTAATTAAAATAATTTGTGGCTGCTCAATTTTCAAAATAAAAAATCCCGCTTCCTGAGCGGGATTTTTTTATATTTAAGCTTTGACCAGTTGATCAGAGGATTTGAGATAAAACTAAATCGTTTTCTGATTCACTCGTTTTGATAATTCCTCGGCACTTTCCACCCGTTCAGAATATCGATCGGTGAGATAAGCAGACTGACCGCGAGTGAGCAGGGTGAACTTGTAGAGTTCTTCCATCACATCCACAATGCGGTTGTAATAAGGTGATGCTTTCATGCGCCCATCTTCCTCAAACTCAAGGAAAGCTTTGGGTACAGAAGACTGATTTGGAATGGTGATCATCCGCATCCAGCGTCCTAAACCACGCAACTGATTCACTGCATTAAAGGATTGTGAACCACCACAAACCTGCATCACGGCCAGTGTCTTGCCTTGCGTGGCACGAATTGCACCGGCTGCCAGAGGAATCCAGTCAATCTGGGCTTTTAAAATCGAACTCATCGAACCATGACGTTCCGGTGAACACCAGACCATGCCTTCTGACCAGGCCAAAAGCTCATGCAGTTCTTTTACCTTAGGGTGACTCGTATCTGCATCCTCCGGTAAGGGTAATCCTTTGGGATGGAAGATTCTAACTTCGGCGCCAAAATATTCCAGTATCCGGCCAGCTTCCTGAACGGCGAGGCGACTGTAGGACCGTTCACGGTTTGAACCATATAGCAGCAGAATACGGGGTGGATGATCCAGTACTTTAGCCTGAACTTTGTCCAGTGTTGGTGTTTCTAGCAGATTCACATTGATATTCGGGAGATCCATCGGGTTATGCCTCTTTAAACACTTTTTTTCTCAGCGATAATGAAACGCTGACCAGCGCAATCAGAACTGGAACTTCAACCAGAGGGCCAATCACGGTGGTAAATGCCACAGGGGATGCGAGACCGAAAGTGGCAATCGCAACTGCCAGCGCCAGTTCAAAATTATTACCGGCAGCGGTAAAAGAAATAGCCGCAGTTTTAGGATAATCATTGCCCATCCATTTGCTCATAAACAAGCTGATAAAGAACATCACCACGAAATAAATGGTCAAGGGAATGGCAATTCTGAGTACATCCAGTGGCAGGCTAACCACATCACCACCTTTAAGGCTAAACATGGCAACAATGGTAAACAACAGAGCCAGCAGGCTGAGCGGACTGATTTTTGGAATAAACTGCGTTTGATACCATGCCAGACCTTTTTGCTTGACCAGAATCAAACGCGTCAAAAAGCCCAGCAAAAATGGAATACCCAGATAAACCAGAACCGCGTGGGTAATCGTCCAGAAGCTGACATCAATCACCTGTGCTTCAACACCAAAATAAGGCGGCAAGAAAGTCAAGAATAGCCAGGCATAGCTACTGAAAAACAGGATCTGGAAAATACTGTTAAATGCCACCAGTCCGGCCACATACTGATTATCGCCGCACGCCAGACCATTCCAGACTAAGACCATGGCAATACAACGCGCCAAGCCGATCAAAATAACACCCGTCATATATTCAGGATAGGATTGTAGGAAAATCAGCGCCAATGCAAACATCAGGCAGGGTGCAATCAGCCAGTTTTGAAGCAGAGACAGGGTGAGCGTGCGTTTATCCTTAAATACCTGCGGCAAGGTGGCATAGTCCACTTTGGCAAGTGGCGGATACATCATGATAATCAGACCGATGGCAATCGGAATATTGACCGAATCAATACTTATCCGGTCTAAAGCAATCGACGCCTGAGGAAAGAAAACCCCAATCCCGATCCCCAGCAGCATGGCGATAAAAATCCAGAGGGTCAGATTTTTATCTAAAAATGACATTTTTGAAGCAGACATGATATTGGACTCAGGATACTTCGCAAGGTGTTGAAATAGTAGATTTTAGTTTTTGAATTTCCGGATCTTGTGCGATGACTGTTAATACTTCATTTGCCCAGACCGGCAAATCCGGATTTAAACGGTAATAAACCCATTGCCCTTGGCGTTGATCCAGCAAGATACCCAGATTTCTCAATAAAGCCAGATGACGGGAAATTTTGGGCTGGCTCAGATTTAATTGTTCTGTGAATTCACAAACACAGACATTCTGTTTGGCCATGATCAGCTTTAAAATATCTAAACGTGTTGAATCGGCAAGACATTTAAAAAAATCGGTCTGATGCATCGCGATATCCTGATATATTTGCTATTGCGAATATACGGATATCCATATATAAAAGCAAGATTGTTTATGTACTGAGAAAAGTTATGTCGCAAAAAATCAAGATTTATCATAATCCCGAATGTGGAACCTCCCGAAATACTTTGGCCTTGATCCGTAATACCGGTGAGGAACCACAGGTGATTGAATATCTGAAAAAACCACCGTCCAAAGAAGAACTGATTCAGTTAATCCAAGATGCGGGTCTGTCGGTACGTGAAGCGATTCGTAAAAATGTGAAGCCGTATGAAGAACTCAATTTGGAAAGCAGTGATTGGACAGATCATCAACTGATTGATTTTATGCTGCAACACCCGATTTTGATTAATCGTCCATTTGTGGTGACTGAACTTGGTGTGAAATTGTGCCGACCATCAGAAGTTGTTTTAGATATTCTTTCCGCTCCGCAGCGCGCAGCTTTTAGCAAGGAAGACGGGGAAATGATCATTGATGAAGCAGGGAAGAGATT
Organism: Acinetobacter sp. VT 511; assembly: GCF_001077515.1. Lineage (NCBI taxonomy): Bacteria > Pseudomonadati > Pseudomonadota > Gammaproteobacteria > Moraxellales > Moraxellaceae > Acinetobacter > Acinetobacter sp. VT 511. The sequence continues at coordinate 15,027 of NZ_LFRE01000089.1, forward strand.
GAAATAAATCGCGGGATTTAAAGTCGATCGCTCAGATCACAAAAAAGCCACCGCAAGGGTGGCTTTTTATTTAAAGCTAAAATGACAGATATCGGATTATTTTAAGCTAAACCGTCATGCGACACATAAGTTGTCATTAGCATAATAATCAAATCAGTGTCTTAATTCTTCAAACGAACCATAATGTCATTATACTGCGACTCAACCGATGTCATTATGAGTGTAAGACGACTCAACCTGTGTCATTTGTCTAAATGAGCTTTTAGTAGGTGTTTTAGATGTCTTTAATTTGTTAACTTAGTGTTGAATCCAGAGTTCAAAGTATTGAGGATTAGTTAGCCGCACTAGAGCATTTTTTATTCTTGGAAGATAATCCTACTATCCATAGTAATAAATTGTTTTATTTAGTATTATTCTAAAAATTTCATAACTTGTATTGATATTCTTGACATGCCTATATACGAAAATAAAGCAGATCATCGACCTCCTAATTGGAGCAAAGACAAAAAAAGCAAATGGATTGTAGAGGTAACGGAAGAGGAAGAAATTTTCTTTCATGGTTATGAGCAAAATTGGCTACATGAAGAATCAGAATCTATTTGGGCTATTAAAGTTGAAGATGAAAGCCCTTTAGTAATAGGTGAAGATCATAGACCAAAATATAGAGGAAAAAATACTCATATTAATCTGGTAGTTGCCAAATTTATTAAGCATAGAGAAGACCGATGGCATGGTTATCCAGTAAATACTGTCTCTGATTTTCCTCCAAGTGATATTTTAAAAATGTGGCAAAAATCTCCGGGTGTGAAGAAAAAAACAATTGTCAAATTAAATAAGGCGATAAAGTAATGTCTGAATTTAAAATTAATATTGAAGGAAATTTTTTAGATTCTTTTATTTATTCTGGAGTCTTATTTACTATTGATGTTGATGGAAAACTTTGCACTTATAGCTGGAATCATCTAATAAAAGAATACATGAGAAAAGATGTTCAGAAAAAGCGTTTTGAGAAAAAATTGATTGATACGCGTCAAGATAAAAATATTAAATTTGAAAAAGATTTAGTTATAGAATTAGATCAAAACTTTTTAGAAGAATATCAAAAAGGTATATGTTTAGACTTAGATGTTTGGTCAACAGATTTAGATATAAAAGATAATATTTTATATATTTCATCGGAAAGAGGTTTGGAAGCTTTACCATTTAGAGAAAGTTGGGATAATGGTAAAATCATGAGCTTTAATGATTTATATAAAGTTTGGGGAGAATCTAAAGTTTTTGGAGTGAGCACTGGCTCATGGGGAAGAACACTTCTAGCAGCTGGTTGTCATGGGGCATTAGAAGTTGTTAATGATGTTGAGCAAAATAATACTGTCGGTCTGAAACAACAAGAGGGAAAAATTTTAAATGAGGAAGTTTGTTTAGATTGCGAATGGGAACTTAACTCGACTATTGCTATCTTGGATCAGTTAGATACACAAGTTTTACTTGAGTATGAAGAGCTTATTAGTGATAGTAATTTTAAATTTCATGCTCGAGACACTGAAGAAGATAGATTAAAAAAGATTAGAGAGAGAGAACGTATACCGCAAGAAAATATATCGTATTTAAAAGAATATATTACATCGGGAATTCCAAATAATTTAGAAAATATAGCTGCGTATTCCTGGTTTGATGGAAAAAAACTTGTCGGGCTAGATAAAGAAAATCATTCCTTATTTTATGATTTTACTCAAAATGAGTGGATTGTTGATGATAGTAAAGTTCTAGAAGAAAACTCTTATAGAAAAATTCGTCAAACAAATGCAGGAATTATCATAGAAACTGAAGATGACAGTTTATATAGAAAGATGGGAAATAATAATAAATTGTTATCAAAAGACGTTTCTGCTTGGAGGGTTTTTCCTAGATCAAAAAACTATCAAGATAGAATACATATTATAAATGAGGACTATCTACAAATTAGTATTTTTGACTAATTAGTTATTTCTAAAATAATTTTAAACCAAGTGTTATAAGCCCAGACAGGGACTGTGCTTCTATTTTCTTATAAACAGAATTAATTTAAAAATTCTGTTTATAAGTGATTTTTATAAAGAGGATGGTTTTGAGTTTTTTTGATTTTATTTTTAAAAAAATTAATTGGGTAATTAATTGTAGTAACCAGATAATAAAATTCATTATTGGATTTGGTATTTGTTTAATCCTATTGTACTTTACATATATTGATTATTTTCCCACTGACTTATCATTGGGTGATGGTCTTTTATTCTTTTTAATAACTATAAAATTTCTATTGGTTTTTTTATTATTTTTGAGTTCACATTATGCACTTGGTAGAATAGTTATTTTTATTTTTAGTGGTATAATAAGGATATTTAAATTTTTATTTCAGATAAAATTATTTTTTAATAATATTGTGAATATAAGAAATATTACCTTGGTAAAGGTGAAAAAAGTAATAGATAAGATTTCTGTTAAGTTTATAAAATTTATTTTTTATATTTTTGGATTTGTATTGATTTTTCTTTTTTATAACGAAAAATCATTAAATTTAATATTAATGATTTTTTTAAGTATATTGCTTACATACTGTATTGATATCTTTATTAAAGAATTTCGAGATAATAATTATTTAAAGAGTGAGGAATCTACAGCTGAAAGTATAGAAAAGAAAAATTTAAAGCTATCTATTATGCTCATATATATATTGTTTTTTCCAAGCTCTATATATCTTTTTTATAGCGAAAAGCCGAATAACTTTCTTATAACTTCTACCTTAGCCTCAATACGAGAAGATGATAGAAAAAGTATTATTTTTATAAAATTTGGACTAAAAGACCTTTTCCCTGAATCAAAGATTGGTGAAAGAAAAGGGGAGTATGTCGAATTAAAAAATACTGAAATCTTACTTAGAGGCATAGGTAAAAATGCCTTAGTTCAATACCAGTCTAAAGCTAAGGATTACCGAGGTAATGATGTACAGATAAAAGTAAAAGTGGAAATCCCCAACGATTCTCTTTTAGTTGTTAGAAGATCATATAGTCGCAGATGATCGAGAATTCTCATTTTTGATGCGGATGACATCATCTTTTTTAAACAGCCTAATTTTTGAATCAGTTTTGCCAAGATAATAGGGACGAATTAAACCTTGTTTCTGTAGGTTCGTTATATGCGAATGCCTCATTCCTAGTAACTTACTAGCTTCAGTACCTGTCATATAGACTTCCTTTAATTTAAGTACTTTACTGAGTTCTTCTCGTGGAATGAGCTTCCAATAGACTAAATCTTCAATGCTTAAGAAGCCTGTATTGCACCAATACTTTTTTATCCAATTGGCAGGGCAGTTCAATTGCTTTGCAGCATCTAGGTAGGAAATAAATTCGTCGCTTAGTAGTTTGTTTTTAAGATTTAATAGGGAGCAAGCTTCAATCTGAACAGATAAAGGGTTGTTCTCATTTTTCCTAAGAATCCCTTTTTGAACAAGTACAGCAACTTTATTTGAGCTAATTGCTAATATGGATGCAGAATCATTTAAAGAGTAATAATCTGCATTTTGGGATACATCTTTTAAGGTATTTTTGTGCCTTCCAGCTCGAGTTGGATAGCCCTTAATAGTACTTAGGTCATTTGTCTTTATATCTTGAACATCAGACTTTAAAAAAATATTAATTGCAGTTGAATCTATATGTGGGCCATTAGTAGGAGTAATACCTAAAGCCCCTAATTTCTCCACTAGATTAGTTGGAGACACCTTAAGCTGTGTTGCTAAGGGGCTAACAAGAATGTATTTATTTTTGAATTCTGTTACTTTTTCTTTTGAATACTTTCTGAGAGTCTGCGGCTTTTCATATATATCCTCTAAGTTGAACCATCCAGATTTTGCTAGATTTCTAGCAATGTCATAATTGATTTCTAAAATCTTGGCAACATCTTTTAACTGAATTTTATCCTTATCTACGGGTTCTTCGATGTTGGTGACTACTACAGATTTAAGCTGAGGATATGCACCAATTAGAAAGCGCTCTACGTCTATGCTGGCAATATCTCCTTTATAAAGTTCTTTGTCACCAAGGTTTAAATAGTCACTATCTATCAATTTCTCAAGCTCAAAGCGAGAAACCTTTAAGATCAGTTTTATTTCATAATTTCTAAGTTCTCTAGAAATACTCTTTTGAGTAATTTTGTACTCTGATGAATTTTTTTCAGTGATCTCAATATGTTTTGTGAACAGTTGTTCATACTTTAGAAAAGGTAATAATTGAATCCTAGGGTGAGAATACTCACTTTTACTATTAATACTTTCACTTAATTTTGATGCTGAAATGTCAGGGTCAGAAAAATATTCATATACTTTAGAAAAAATATTTTCGTTTGTGTTAGATCTATCAGATTTTAGAAAATCATTAAAAGCTTTCCAGCAGGATGCGAACTTTCTAAACCGCTCCTTTGAACTATGATTAAGCATGTCAATAAACCAATAGACACTTTTCATTGACTCTGCTTTCCGTATCGGTGCTGTATCTAATTTAAAACCACAGCTTGAACAGTTTCGAACCCCTGATTTTGGAATAAGATAATGTTTACACTGAGGACAAGAGTAAATTAACAAACAAGAATGTATTGGACATGCGTGTATTGGTTTTAGGGTCCATAATTTTCTAAAATAAGCTTTTTCAGAAAGGCAGATAGGACAGTAACGTAAATATTCAAGTTCTATTAACTCATAAGGAACTTCGATTGCTCCAATAATTATTGGAGATCTATAGGTCGGCTGCGATCTTTCAAAGGCTAGAAATTTATAAGAACTATCAAGATTCAATGCTTTTAAGACTAAGATGAAGCGGGTCATATCAGTGATATGGTAATTTAAAGAATGACGTATGATAGATTTGTATTTTTCTTTTCCTATTAAATTGAAAATTGAACTATGTGCATTGAGTTCAGCCGTTCTTAACAAGAAGCTCATTGGTGATTCGTCTTCATAGGGCTTAGCTTGCATTAAAAGAGAATTTTGCATAATTCTGCCTATTTCATTAATGAAATGATTTGCGAATAGTTCATTTCGAATGGATTTTTATTTTGTTTACTGATGTATGACGTTATGCCTAACTTCCAGGCATAGCTGAAATCACTGGGATTAATGATTTGCCTGTTCTCATTTAAAGCATGCGCGATACTTTCCCTAATAAGGCTCATTACGTATGAGTGAAAACCTTTCGTAGCTAATTGAATTTGCATGCCAATAAGTTGACTATCTAGCGCAGGAAGGAAAGTAATATTTTGCTTATTGAGTATTCTTGCAACTTCAGCAAGAAACAAAAATATACTCCCGCTATTATTTAAAGAATCAACGGTTAATGGGTTTAGTTGATAGATAAATGGGAATCTGCGTGCAATTTGGCTATCAACTTGGAGTAGGGGTACAAACTCAGGTAAACCTACTAAACAAAAGCTAATACCGGTTCTGTTTACTAGGGTTTTAAGCCAATTTCCTGTAGTCCGATTCATTCTCGTAGACGTGGGTTTACGTTCAAATAGATGGTGGAATTCATCTAAAAATATAAGCTTGGTTTCGCATTGTGCGAGTAAATAAATAAGCCTGCTAGTTAAGTATTCAGTAGTACCATACCCATTTTCATAAGTAGGATCTCCAAGCTCTTTGAGCATCGTTATTGCTAATGATTTAACTGTGGCAGGCGATGGGACTTCCACATAACATACTGGGATGATGTTTTTTATATGATCCTGCTCAATTTTTTCTGTAGGAGGCATCAGACTCAAAATCGTTTTACAGAGGGTGGTTTTCCCGAGTCCTCCTTCAGAAAGAAGCATGCTTCCAACAGGCTCTCTAAATGAAATACTTCTTTTGACACAATCTTGTATGCCGGTGAATGCGGTCATAAATTCATTGGAAGTAATAACAATATTGTTAATAGATCGAATTTTTTCAAAATGATTCTCAAATTTTTCCATGTTTAACTACCTCCAATGAGCCAAATTGATTAATTGGTGTGGGTTCATTTATTGTGGAAACAGGCTGTTCAGCAATATCCTCTTCTTTTGAAAGTAGTTGTTCTTCGACCCTTTCTAGCTGTTTGGGAAGTTCGAGAGTAAGGGGTTTTAATCTTGGCTTTCTTCTCACAAGATTGCTTTGAATCTCATGCATAAGTTTATATAGATAGTACAAGTCGGACATTGCTCCGATCTTTTGCTTGTCTGATCGAGATTGTGCCTTTTTTATCTTTTGAACTTCTAAGTGAGTTACACGTGTCAATCCAAATGTATAGTCTTGATTAGTAGAGTCTGCTTGAATGATTATGTTTTTATTAGTGGGATCAATGATAAAAACTTCATTTAGATTTAAATCATCTATAAGCACAGTCACTTTTTTTATACCTTGTGCCTGTAGTGTTGTGAGTGCGTGTGAGAAATAGCTGATTCCATCTATACGGACTTGACCATGATTAATATTTCGTTCAATAGGTTTGCGGCATAAAATCTCTGCATCCGTTTCAGTAAGAAAACTAGGCTTAATATCTTCGATAGCATCTTGCCACATGACACATGGAGAGCGACCAGTAGAACTATGAATAGATCGGTGATAGACCTCATTAATCCATGTATTAATATATTTTTTGAGTTGTTCTATCGTGAGCTGAGCGAGTTTAGTTGAATTATAACTGCCTCTCTCTATTGAGTCTGAAAAGGTTGTCCCTGGCAGTTTCTGAAGAATTCCGTGGGTGAGGGTGTTAAAGAAACGTTCTATATGTGGCTTGTTATTTGGCGTACCTACCTGAGATGGTGTTAACGTGATTTTAAGCTGATCGCATACCCTCGCCAATGAATTGTTTTTAAACTCCACACCATTATCGGGAATAATGATACTTGGAATTCCTCCAGGTAAACCAAGAGTGGGCCGAGTTACCATCTCTTTAATAACAGCTAATGTCGTTGCTGCGCTTGGTGGATACATATTGATATATGTACCGACAATCGCTCTAGAGTAAACATCAATAGCACAAGCTAGAAATGGTCGTCCAAGAGCAACATTTGTCTTAGGATCAATCACAATAATATCTAGATAATGAGTGTCAATTTCGACCATATAAAGTGCAAATGGGCTGATAATATTTTGACCAGCTGCTTGAAATGCTTTTTTTGCAATTCGACTCCCTTGTTTTATTTTCAAAGTGAGATAGGGGTCTAGTTTTTTAATATGTTTTTGAATACTTCTAAGACTCGGCAAGTTGTCAAGAGATATCCCTTGCTCCATGAATCTTCCGAGCATATAAGCTTGGACATCTTTACTGGTTCTATATTCTGGTTTGAGGTAAACATCATTAATAGCTTGATTAAGAATTTGATATACCTCCGGAGGAAAGCGTAGAGAACAATTTCCTTTATATTCATTTTTTAAGCAGAGTTTATTTTGGGAATAACTTCTATATTTGAATATCCATCTAGCAACTGTTCGGGGTGAAGGGGGGGTACGATCTTTAATCTCAATTGCTATTTTTTGGATCAATAATGAGAGCTGTTTTATGCATGTAGGATGTTTAAGTTTTTGAAGAGCAGAGATGATATAGCGTTCTTTGCGGTGAATTTCAGTACTATATTTAGGGTTAAGGATAAGTTTTTCAGGTGCAAATACACATAAAATCTCACCAGCTTTGTACTGATTTTCAAAGTCATTCAATCCTATTGAAAAAGCCTTACCACCAGCGATAGCTGCATAACGTATAGTGGTGTGAGTAATAGACCCTATTTCGAATATGTAATTAGGATGCTCTTGAAAGTAAAAGCGATAACCGGGCTGAGGATTAAATAGAGCCTTTTTCATATTAAAAGACTCCTTTAGGATCATTAAGTTTTCCTTTGGAAATCTTAATTTTCTTGTGAAAGAATAGATAATCACCTAACTCTTGCTTCAAACCGATTGATTCGAGCTTTCTATAGACTTGTTTAGGATCATCGTATTGAGTTTCTTGCAAGTGATTTAAGGCGTAATCGATTTCTAAATGATTCCAGTTAAATCGATGTCCTCTTTGATACCAGTAAAGTAGCTGAGAAACCTCTGATTCACTTGGTAAATCTGTGTGCTCTATTAGCTTAAAAGTGATATTAATTGAGTGGAGTAAAACAGAAAGTATTGCAAAGCGGTTTAAATCTTCTGTTGATAATGAGGCTATGGATGGTTTGACTTCGTGAACTTCATAACTACCTTCTTTGGTTTGTATTAAAAAATCTGGGTAACAATACTGTTTATCGGTAATTAAAATTTTTAAAGCTTGTGAGCGATAATTTGTGATGTTGGGATCTTGTTCTAAACGTATCGCATGAGCTAGTTCAAGACGGCTTTCTAGTGGTATAGCACCACAACACTTTTGACTAGGAAATAGGGAAGTTCGACGGCCAAAAGAGCCTTGATAAATCTTACGTTGACCGTGGATAGTGGAAGCTATATTAGCCGTGGTTTCAAAAGCCTCTTTGATCTGTTGAAGAATATTCTGTTGGATTTCTCTTTTTGAACATAGAGTCTTATAAGACATATTTGTATCTCCCAGCATTCTCTCATTCTTAATAAAGAAATGAGAATAAGAGGATTCAACGCTATTCAAATTGAATAACGGCTACTTGACTGGTGACTTTATACGGAAGATACTATGATTTCTGACGTCTCTGTATCTTTATATAGAGTCATCAACGGATCCTTTAAGGGTCCGTTTTTATTTGAGTTATTACTTTGTCACATTTCTCCCATCTTTGATTTTTGAAATCAATTCATATTAGAGTCTTTGGTTCTTTTCTAAAGTTGAATTACGTTGATTGGCTAGCCATATTGCTACATCTTTGACTAGAGCATATTTACCACGACGATTTTCAACAGAAAAGACTGGTATAGGAACAGTCTTTCGAGTTAAAGCTTGTCTAAATGCTTCAGTTGATTTGTAGCCTAAAGCTATTCTTAAAGCATCATCCATGATAAGTGGACCATAACGATCAAAAAGGTCTCGCTCAATCATTTCTGCATCGACAAGAATATTATTTTGCATTTTGGTTTGTCCTAACCTGTCACAACAAAATCATATACCGTATTAAATAAGTAGTGTAGAAAGTAAAAATGGCTTCAAAGATTACTCTAATATGATTTTGTAATTATTTGATTATTAACAATAATCCATAATTTTTTATGGTTGCGTCAAGGTCCACGCAACATGCAAAAAGCTAAAATAAAACGAAGAGATCATATCGATGCTGTACGAGTAGCACTGTGGTATTCGTACATCAGAGAAAATTTGTCAAAAAATTCGGATTACCAGATAGAAAGGATTATTGAACCAGAAGCCTTTGGTAAAAATGAGTATGGTGATGCCTATCATAATAATAAATGGAGAGGCTACCGAGTTGGTAAACATACTCCAAATCAAAAGCTTATTGATGCTGCTGAAAGACATGTATTCGGAAGTTGTAAAGTTATTAATAATATTCTTTGGCAAGCTATTCGTGGAAACAAAGAGATAGATTGGCTTATTAAACATGGAATTAGCCAACTTCCATGGGATGTTCAGAAAGTTCTTTATAAACCAAATAAATATGATACCAGTCTTGAATTAGTACCAGATTTATCAAGAAGAGAACTAATAAGGTTAGAAAGGTTAGCAGGACTTGATGCTTTGGCTGCGCAGGTAATTTTTTTAAAATTGGCTGCTAATAGAGACGGGAATACTTTTGCAATAAGCCAGTCTATTTATAGAACGTTACTTATCATTTGTACTGAAATTCCATTCTTTTATTATCGTGAACATCTTATCTCATTGGTTAATTTCTACGTTTTTTCTTCAGTTAGCTCTACAAAGGAAATATTTGGTGAAAATTTTGAGGATAGTTTCTCGAATAATGTCAAAATTTTGCTAGATCTATTGTTAGCAATGGAAGATAAGATAATAGTGGGTATTACAAGGAAGGAAAGAGTAAGAGCATTATCAGATTTATTGCATAAAACACGAGTTTTAAGTCTCTTGGACGGAGGGTATTTTCTGACATTAGATGCCCTATGGGATGCTTCGAATGCAAATTATCATTGAAATTTACATTCGAGATTTTTGATAAGGATAATGGGGGAGAAGATGTGAGAAGAATTATATAGTAGTGATTAGTTAAACCTTCTACATTTCTAGACGCTTAGATAATTTTTCTTCAGCATACATCTGTTTGAGAGCTAAATTTTCCTGTTCTAACTTATTGAGTCGAGTAAAAATCTGTTCATCGATATCTAAATAACTAGCTTTCCAACGGTAGAAAGTAGCAACACTTATTTTATACTCTTGGCAAAGTTGTTCGACAGTTGCACCTGCTAAATTCTTTTTAACAATACTGTTGATTTGAGCTACTGAAAATTTTTGCTTCACATCGAATTCCTAAACTACCATTTAAAAAAATTTCCATTTCTAAACGAAAAATTTCTGTAAACAGATAGGGTTAAGTTTAAATATCCTATTTTGGGATATTTTTAATTGTAACTGATATTGAGCCATGCGCTCAATACACGATCCTAGGTATCAAGACCTAATTAAGAAACTTATAGAACTGCGTGAGTCTAAAAATGTGACTCAGGTGGAGCTTGCCCAATGTTTGGGGAAGCCTCAGTCTTATGTATCTAAAGTTGAAATTCTAGAAAGGCGGTTAGATGTGATTGAGTTAATGGATTGGTTAAAAGCTATAGATAAAGATTTAATAAAATTTCTAAATGAGATTAAAGATAAAAATTAACTTAAAATTTTTATTTCTTTCATGGAAAATAGTTTTTTTAAATTAATAAGTTAATTTTTGATTAGTATATAATTAATACAATTTTTATTATATCTAATAAAGTATGAATTTTGATCAAGAATTATTTTGTTTACCCCATGGTGAACCACCTTTACCTCCAATTGATACCTTAGAACAAACATTGCCATTTGATAAATTAGAATGGGAAAATTTTGAAAAATTAATTGCTAGGATAGTAAGTCAAGAGTTTACTATTACAGATACTTATCTTTATGGAGTAAGGGGCCAAGACCAAAGTGGCTTAGATATTTTAGCAAGTATAAAGACAACAGAAAAAAAAGCATGTTTCCAATGTAAAAGAGTAAAAACTTTTAATGCTTTAGATATCAAAACTGCTGTAAATAAATTTTTAATAGGTAAATGGGCTCCACAAACACAAATATTTGTTTTATGTATAACGATCCCAATGAACCACACCCAACAAGTTGATGAAATTGAAAATCAAAAAAAAATTCTAAGACAGAAAGGCATAGATTTCATAGTATGGGATGCTACTGAAACAGGTCAATTATCACTAAAATTAAAAAACTTACCAGAGATAGTTGATGATTTTTTTGGTAGAGAATGGGTTAAACGATTTAATGGATTAGAAAAAGCTGAATTACTCGGAGATAGGGCGAATGGGTATGAGATAAATAATTTACGCAACCGTTTGTTTAAGTTTTACTCAACTTTATTTGCTAGACATGATCCTGGATTAAATAGTACACATACAAATCGATTTATCGACTTAAGAGAAAGATATATTCCTTCTGATATTAGTGAGTATATTCAAGGAAGCTATATAAATCTCCCTAAAGAAACTGATTCTCCTATAGAGGATGACTATATTTACTCAAATGAGGAAAATGAATATAAAAATAGTAATATTGGTTATGAAAATATATCACCTATATTAGAGTGGATTCTAGGTCATGAAAATGGCATTATTATTGGTGAACCTGGTTTAGGTAAAAGTGCTTTTTTAAGATATTTAACTTTAACAATTTTAGAACCTATTACTGATAATCAAAAACTCAATAACAATTTTTTTAACACTTGTGTTCCAATATGGATCTCGTTTTCTGGATTTACATCTGCAATAGAAAAAAAAGAGATTCTTAATATAGATGATTATTTAAAAGATTGGTTACATCAGTTTGGTTACAATGATATTTATCCATTATTTAAAAAAGCTATAAACACTGGTAATTTACTAATACTTTTAGATGGTCTTGATGAGTCTGGAAATGAATATTTAGGGCAGCAAGCAATAGACCGTGTTATAACTTTTTTAGAATCTCATGATGCTAGAATTATTTGTACAAGCAGACCACAAGGATATAAACAATATTCATTACCTGCTAATTGGAAAGTAGGTACTCTTCAATATTTAGATGAAAATAAAATTTCAAAGTTGGCGAGCACTTGGTTTCGTCATATTGAATTTTATCAATATGGGGAGGGTGAAGAGTTTGAATTGCAGCTCAATGCTAGATCGAGTCTTTTTTTAAATGTAGTTAAATCTAATCAAAAAACATTTGAATTGGCTAAAACTCCACTAATTTGTCAAGCTTTGATAGAGTTGTTTCATCATAGGCATGCACTTCCTGAAGTAAGGGTAAAAGTATATCAACAAATTATTGAATTACTTCTAACTAAGCATCCTAAGGCTAGAGCTCATGCTGGTGGATTGTTGAATAAAGATGTTATGCATATTAGGCATGATGACATCCAAAATTTATTGATAAAGCTTGCATGGAAATTACAAACGGCTGATTTACATGCTTCTACATTATCCAGAAATGAATGCAAAAAAATTATAGAAGACTATTTAATTGATGATGAAGAAGGGTTGGGCGAAGACCTAAATACTGCAAAAATTCATGCTAATACAATATTAGATCTCTTAGTCGATCAGTATGCAATATTAGTAGAAAGAAGTCCGAAACAATATAATTTTGTACATTTGAGCATTCAAGAATATTTAGCAGCTGAGCACGTTATAAGACTTAGTGAAGCTGATCAATTAAATTGGTTTAAGGAGCATTGGATATTAAAAAACTGGCATGAAAGTATTTTAAGTTGGTTTGGCCTACTAGATTCTCAAGGAAAAAAAGATCTAGTTTCTACCACTCTCGATATTTTAGACGAACATGGTCAAGAGGGAGAGTGGCAACGTTTAAAATCAACAATGCTACAGACTGAATTGATCACTTCAGATCTGGGAGTAACAATTCGAAGATCTCGTGATATTTTGAAAATGGCTATTAATGAAATTGAAACTAGCCCCTTGTCAGAATATCGAGTTAATTTAGCTGAAAGTATAGTAAAGGGTTCTTTATATTCAAAAATATCGCAAGAATGTCGCGATATAATAATCAAATGGAATAATATTTATTCACCATATACTAGAAGAATAGTTCTGAAAGGATTAAAACATTGGAATCCAGATGAGCAATTATTTAATACGCTATATAAGGCAATATTTGATGAAGATTGGTATTGTTCATATGAAGCAGCTCTGAGCTTTGCTACAGTATTCAAAAATGATGAACGATGTATAGAAATTTTAAGTAATTTGGCAAAAAAATACCCTAATCCAGAAGTAAGAGCTGTTGCTATATTAGCATTAGCTACCCAGAATATAGGTAGAGAAGTAGTTTTAGAAGTAATAGAAATTAATTCTAGCTCATGCAATTTACAAGTAATTAAGGCTGTTATTATAGCGAAGATAAAAAACAGTATTCAAAGTAGTAAAGATTTATCAATTTTATTAAATATGCTTCAAGATCAAAATTTATTTAGAGAAGAGCGTTCTATAATAAATATCATCAAAGAGGGATGGCCTAATAATATTGATTTAAAAACAAAGTTTATAAATTTTTGTAAAAAAACAGAATTTAATAAACATCAATATCATTTAGAATATTTAGTTAGTCAGTTCCCTAATGATGATATTGTTGCTGAAATAGTTTGTTCAGATTTAGAAAATAATAAACTATTTTCTTTTACAATGTTTGATTCGATATTGGATGAACTATTAGTCATAAATTTTAAAGACAATGTTTTAATTAAGAAAGCATTATTAAGATCAGTATGTGAGGAATTGAAAGAATATAGGGTTTGTTATCAAGCTTATTCTAATAGGAATTTTTTAAAGTTAATTGATGATGTGGATTTTAAAAAAAAATTAATTTCAAGCTACGAAAATGAAGGGGAATTGCATGATAAATACTGGGTAGTTACTGCTTTATTAGGAAGTTGGAAGAATGATGAAGAAGTTAAAAATAAAATAAATGAATGGGTATATAGTGATAATAAAGATTTAGCAGCTCCTCTTTCTGAATATATCTCAGATTATATTGAGGATAAGGATGAAAGAAAAAGATGGTTGATTAATATTTCAAATGAAATGATTGAAAATGATTATTTACGTCCTGTATTTAGTTTAATCGATAATTTTAAAGATGAAGAAACAAAAGATATAATTATTGATTTTTTACAAAATGTAAAAATTAGGCCTGATTCAAGATCCAATTTAATAGGTTATTTAATAATTAATTTCCATGAATATCAGGAGGTATTAAATTTTTTACCAGAAATTTTTGAGAGCGCTCATTCTAATTTTGAAATAATTACTAAATGTTTAGAAGCTAATGAAATAGTTTCCAGTCAATTGTTGAAATTAGTTAATTCTTCTTATTCAGATGTTAGAGCAATTATAAACTCTATAATTTACGAGAGAGTAAATGATTTTGATTTTATTAAGGAAATTATTCCTAATCCTCTATTAGAGTATGATGGGACAATACGTACAAGAAAAATAATGGCTTATTCAAAAAGCGCAAAATTTTCTTCAATAAATAGCCAGTATTGGAAGTCTATTTGCTTAAAAGAATTAGTTTCTACAGGGCTTAATTATGAGCAAAAAGTAAGGTCGGGGATAATAGGTCTAATTGAATTGGAAGAGTTTAATGAGATAGAAAATTATTTTAAGAGTGATAAAGCAAAAGGGATGTATGCTGATAATTTCTTCATGATTGATTATTTACAAAGAGATAAGTTAGCTTCATCTATTTTTTTCAAAAATTTTGATAATTTTGATCTCCTTTTTCGAAAGGAAAAGATCAATATTAGTGAATTTATTAATCAGGGATACGAAAGTTATTTGGAAAGAACAAAAAATGGAAAGGAAATTTTGGAAGATTTTTATTTAAACTCGAATGATTTAAATCCATTAGTTAAAATACGAAAAGCAATAAAAATATATGGATTTAATAATTCTGTATTAGAATTAATTATTCAGAGTTTAACATTATCACCAGTCCATAATTTATTATCTCTCAATGAGCAAAATGAATTAGCTAAGTTATTAATTTTAAATTATAGGTGGGATGAGGTTTCTGAAATTTTCGTTAAATATTTAGGAGAACCAAATGAAATAATGTTTTCTTTCGAATCTGGTGTATTAGGCTGGTTCGCGTATGGTTGGAATGACTCACCATTTGCAAATTGGGTAAGAGCTCAATCTATAGAAAACTTAAATAAACACTCACTCACAAATAGAGCTTTTTTTGCTGACGTTCTAAATGAACCAAAATATCTCGAGGAAGTCATTTTGTATTTTGTGGATTTTACCTTTGAAGACTATAAATATTATGATTTTTTAAGAGAAATTTTTATAGAGTTAGCCAAAGGGGATCTGATGAAATCTGTTCTTAAAAAATGGATGATTTCTAAAAATTATCATTTAATTTCTTTAGCTATTGAATTATTAAAAGAAAAAGATAGATTGGATGTGGACTTAATTTATATGTTTAATGAATTCTATTCTAAACATAACTTAGAAAATTTGGATGGTATTAATTTTATGCAACCAAAACATAAGAATATGATTATGCAAATTTTTTCAAAAATTATTCCTTTTTAGAGTTTAAAAAAACCGCCAGATTTGGCGGTTTTTTTATGACAAACTATGAGTCGTCTAATGACAAACTATGAGTCGTAAATGACAAACAATGAGTCGCTTGACGTAAACCTTACCAGCTTAATGCACCGCCAGTTTGGTAATCTGTTACGCGCGTCTCGAAGAAATTCTTCTCTTTACGCAAGTCCATCATTTCTGACATCCACTGGAACGGGTTATTTACGCCAGCAAACTGTTCAGGCAGACCTAACTGCGCCAGACGACGGTTCGCAATGAACTTTAGGTATTCTTCCATCATGCCAGCATTCATACCTAATACACCGCGTGGCATCGTGTCACGTGCGTATTCGATTTCCAGCATGGTACCTTCAAGAATCATCTGGATGATTTCTTCCTGGAACTCAGTGGTCCATAAACCCGGGTTTTCGATCTTGATCTGGTTGATCATATCGATACCGAAGTTCAGGTGCATTGATTCATCACGCAGGATGTACTGGAATTGCTCGGCAACACCATTCATCTTGTTACGACGACCCATCGAAAGAATCTGGCTGAAACCGCAGTAGAAGAAGATCCCTTCAAGTACACAGTAGAACGCGATTAGGTTGCGAAGTAAAATCTGGTCGTTTTCAGGTGTGCCAGTTTTAAATGTTGGATCGCTTAACTGTTGCGTATATTTCAGGCCCCACGCCGCTTTACGTGCAACTGACGGTACTTCGCGGTACATGTTGAAGACTTCGCCTTCATCCATACCTAAAGATTCGATACAGTATTGGTACGCATGCGTGTGAATCGCTTCTTCAAATGCCTGACGCAGGATATATTGACGGCATTCAGGGTTGGTAATGTGACGGTAAATCGCCAGTACCAGGTTGTTTGCAACCAGTGAATCCGCAGTCGAGAAGAAACCAAGTGAACGCATCACGATGGTACGTTCATCTTCAGTCAAGCCATTTTCAGACTTCCATAGCGCGATGTCGTGGTTCATATTCACTTCTTGCGGCATCCAGTGGTTTGCACAACCGTCCAGATACTTCTGCCAAGCCCATTCGTATTTGAATGGAACAAGCTGGTTCAAGTCCGCACGACAGTTAATCATTGCCTTGTCGTCAACCTGTACACGTTGCGCACCCATTTCAAGCTCTTCCAAGCCTGGAGCAACATCAAGCTGATCTAGGGAAGCAGATGCTCTTGCCAACGAATCGGTTGGATTTGATCCTCGGTTTTGAGTGGCTCTAAGGGGTTGTGCAGCTGCCACATCCGACGATGTGTTGCTTGCATCAGGTACCACCTGTGAATTAGACGCTTTTTGCGGCTCGACGGGCGCAGGCTGCTGTGTTTGTGCAGCTGGTTTTTGCGAATCATCTTCGAAATCGTCCCAACTTAAGATAGACATATCAGTTCTCTCTTCGATGCTTATATCTTTTATTAGACATTCAGCCTCGCTGAAATGTCCTACTATACGCTCAATTTATGTAAGCAAAATTAAGTTTTGTCGATGACTGCTCTGCTTTTGTACGGAAGAGCAAAAATCCCCACTACTTATTTTGCTTGCGCGATTTATGAGCCTTTAACCAGAAATAGGCAATCGGTGCATAAAAAGTCAGAGCAAAGGAAACCACCAGTGCAGCAAGTCCTAACATATAGTTATGGGTCATATGAGGCATTGAGGTTTCCTTGTGTTTCTATTTATCTTTTTGATCAGTAGTGTAATAGTGATTGTGGTGAATGTTATAGGTAACATTTTGAACAGAGGAGTGGTTCAAGTTACTTGAACCTTCTCCTGTACTCTGTGCAAGTGTATTACTTTGAACATTACTGGTTTGGGAGTTATATAAATAAGCTCCCGTACTACCACATACTATTGTTAACACACTGAAAATAAATGCGTTAATTTTATTCATATGCTTTCTCTAAAGAAAGCATGCTGAAAATCAGAAGATCTAAACTGATACAACTATTCAGATATCTGATCTACAACATGCTGACATGTTAGCAATCATCATTATCTCAATGTAGCTGTATAAGCCTAAATTACTGACAAGCCTCACAATCAGGATTGTCAATTGAACATGCCATTGGCACTGGTGCTGCATTTGCAAAACCTTCTTCCTCTGCAGGAACTTCAGGTTTCGCTTCAACTGCTGGAGCGACTGCCGCAACAGGGGCTGCAGTTGCAGTCGCTTTAACAGCATTTAGTGCGCCAGTGTTAATCGTCGATTTCTCAGCAGACGTTGCACCCAATGCACGTAGGTAATAAGTGGTTTTAAGACCACGTAACCAAGCCATCTTGTAAGTGATGTCCAGTTTCTTACCGTTTGCACCAGCGATGTAAAGGTTAAGAGACTGCGCTTGGTCGATCCATTTTTGACGACGTGATGCAGCATCTACGATCCAGCGAGTTTCAACTTCAAACGCAGTCGCGAAGATGGCTTTTAGCTCTTCAGGAATACGAGAAATCTTCTGCACAGAACCTTCGAAATGTTTCAGGTCGTTGACCATGACTGCATCCCAAAGACCACGTTCTTTTAACGCACGTACCAAGTACGGGTTAATCACGGTGAATTCGCCAGACAAGTTCGACTTCACATACAAGTTCTGGAATGTAGGCTCAATGGATTGAGACACACCACAGATGTTTGAAATCGTTGCAGTTGGCGCAATTGCCATCACATTCGAGTTACGCATACCGTCTTTTTGAACTTTGGCACGTAAAGTATCCCAGTCCAGACGTTGAGTGCGGTCAACTTCGAACATACGTTCTGGACGAGTTTTCGCAACCAAATCAAGCGAGTCGATTGGTAAAATACCTTGATCCCACAATGAACCCTTGAATGTTTCATATGTACCACGTTCAACAGCAAGGTCACTTGAAGTTGAAATCGCGTAGTAAGAAATCACTTCCATCGATTCATCAGCAAATTCAACCGCCGCTTCAGAACCATAAGCCAGGTTCATTTCGTATAGCGCATCCTGGAAGCCCATGATACCCATACCGACTGGACGGTGTTTCAGGTTTGAATTACGTGCTTGAGGAACAGCGTAGTAGTTGATGTCAATCACGTTATCAAGCATACGAACTGCAGTTTTAACTGTACGTGCCAGTTTTTCGCGGTCTAGTACACCACCTTGAACGTGTTGAACCAGGTTGATTGAACCCAGGTTACATACTGCGATTTCTTCTTTGCTGGTGTTCAAAGTAATTTCTGTACACAAGTTGGAAGAATGGACTACACCCACGTGTTGCTGTGGTGAACGCAGGTTACATACGTCTTTGAATGTGATCCACGGGTGACCAGTTTCAAACAGCATCGACAGCATTTTGCGCCACAAATCTTTTGCACGGATTTTCTTGTGCAACATGTTTGTTTCTTTGGCAATGCTTTCGTAGTAAGCATAACGCTCAGCGAATTCTGCACCTGTTAAGTCATGTAGATCAGGCGTTTCAGAAGGTGTGAACAGTGTCCATTCTGCATCTTCGAATACACGTTGCATGAACAGGTCAGGAACCCAGTTCGCAGTGTTCATATCGTGGGTACGACGACGGTCATCACCAGTGTTCTTACGCAGTTCCAGAAATTCTTCGATGTCCAGGTGCCAGGTTTCAAGATATGCACATACTGCACCTTTACGCTTACCACCTTGGTTTACTGCAACAGCTGTATCGTTCGCTACTTTCAGGAACGGAACCACACCTTGTGATTTACCATTTGTACCTTTGATGTATGAGTTCAGGGCACGAACTGGTGTCCAGTCATTACCTAAACCGCCTGCCCATTTAGACAGCATTGCGTTATCACGCATCGCGCCATAGATATCAAACAGGTCATCATCAATCGTGGTCAAGTAGCAGCTAGACAACTGTGGACGAAGCGTGCCTGAGTTAAACAGGGTCGGCGTAGATGCCATGTAGTCGAAGCTAGATAACAAGTTATAGAACTCGATCGCACGCTCTTCACGGTTTTCTTCGTTCAGGGCCAGACCCATTGAAACACGCATAAAGAATAATTGCGGCAATTCGAAACGTACGCCATCCGAGTGGATGAAATAACGGTCAAATAATGTTTGCAGACCTAGATAAGTAAACTGGTTAGAGCGTTCAGGTTGAATCGCTGCAGCTAATTTAGTCAGATCAAAGTTTAATAATTCAGGTGAAAGAAGTTCTAGGTCAATCCCTTTTTTGAGGTAAGTTTCTAGCGCATCACCTTCAACGGTATCTGCAGGTAGACCCAAGAACTCTAAACCAGTTGCCACCAAGTCATTACGTAATAGACGCGCAGTTACATAAGTATAGTGAGGTTCTTGCTCAATACGAGTACGAGTCGCCATCATCATGGTTGTAGAGATGTCAGACTCTTTTACGCCGTTATACAGGTTTTTTACGGTCTCATCGACAATCGCCTGTACGTCGATTCCTTCAAGGCCTTCAGCAGCTTTAGCAACAGTTTCAGTTAGTTGGCTCAGGTCAAGCGGTTTGAGCTTGCCCGCTGCATCAGTAATTTGCAGGGTAGGGTGATGGTTGGCACCCAGCTGCTTACGAGCGTCAGAACGTTGTTCGCGATAGATGACATAGGCACGCGCAACTTTCTGTTCGCCGGTACGCATAAGCGCAAGTTCAACCTGATCCTGGATTTCTTCAATGTGAATCGTCCCACCAGAAGGCAAGCGACGTTTGAAAGTGTTCATGACCATTTCCGTCAGCTGCTCAATACGATCGTGGATACGGCTTGAGTCAGCACTTTGTTGGCCTTCAACAGCCAAAAAAGCCTTACCAATTGCGACAGAAATTTTTTCTGCATCAAAAGTGGCAACATCACCGGTGCGTTTAATCACCTGAAGTTGACCAGGAGTTGAAGTAATTACGCTCATTTTAGCATAGCTCCATTGTCATCTATTTTTATGTTTATGGACCGTTTGAACTGGGCAATTTTTATGCCACAGTGTTTGAGGAATAAACACAATACCTAGTGGTTTAAAAATTAATTGAACACAAGATACGGGAAAATTTAGGGTAGATCAATATTGACATTTTAATAAATATTTTAGTGAAACAACCTGAGAAACTTTATTAAAAAAATCCTTTTTTTTATCATCTTGGTGCAAGCCTTATTCGGCAAGGCATAGCATAACAAAGCTGGCAAGAAGTACTTATAGATAACATTGTGGATAACTCTTTTTGAGCAAATTGAGGGCATTTTTTATTCAGATAGACGGTTGCCTAGCGTGGATTTGTTCGATGTTTTGTATAAAAAATGTCGCTAACAGAAATATCTGCAAAAAAATATTACAAAATGCTACTTTGATGTATCAGTTTGGTGAATGCTATCTTGTTTACAATGTAAACGTGTGTATATTGCTTGCTATATCCACCGTATCTATCAGATTTCAAAAGGATACGTCCATCGAATAAAGGTGCACAATATATGAGCCAAGAAGAAAAGTTACCCAAAATTCTAATCGTTGAAGATGATGAGCGTCTTGCTCGTTTAACTCAAGAATATCTTATTCGTAACGGACTTGAGGTAGGGGTAGAGCCCGACGGTAATCGTGCGATTCGCCGCATTATCGCCGAGCAGCCAGACATGGTAGTTTTAGATGTTATGTTGCCAGGTGCGGATGGTTTGACCATTTGTCGTGAAGTTCGTCCACATTATCATCAACCGATTTTGATGCTGACTGCACGTACTGAAGATATGGATCAGGTATTGGGTTTGGAAATGGGTGCGGACGACTATGTCGCTAAACCGGTTCAGCCGCGTGTGCTACTGGCGCGTATTCGTGCCTTGTTGCGTCGTACTGATAAAGTGCCTGAAGATGAAGTGGCTCAACGTATTGAATTTGACGATCTTGTGATCGACAATGGTGGCCGTTCTGTGACCTTGAATGGTGAATTGGTAGACTTTACCAGTGCAGAATATGATCTGTTGTGGTTGCTTGCATCAAATGCAGGCCGTATTCTTTCGCGTGAAGATATTTTCGAGCGTCTTCGTGGCATTGAATATGATGGCCAGGACCGTTCAATTGATGTTCGTATTTCGCGCATCCGTCCGAAAATTGGGGACGATCCAGAAAACCCTAAACGTATTAAAACAGTTCGTAGTAAAGGTTATCTGTTCGTTAAGGAAACCAATGGCATGTAATTACATGTCATTCCTAAGCTGAATAAGCGGGAAAGCTTATAAGTGTTCAAACACAATATATTTTTGCGTATTTATGCAGGACTTGTCATTCTGGTACTCCTGGTGACCCTGTTCGGCTATCTGTTGGTGCAGATTATTAACTACCAGCGGGCGCAGGTATATCGTGAGTCCTTGACTGATGGTATGGCCTATATCATGAGTGAAGGGGTAGCACGCCAGCCGAATATGCAGCAGAAACTGGACTGGATTTCGGATGCTTCAGATTTACTGGAGCTTCCGATCTATTATGTAGAAGCTGAAAAAGTTGATCTGACCCGTGCAGAGAAACGTCGTATTGAAGACCGTAAGGCGGTAGTGCGTTGGGATGCACAAACCTCAGTGGCTTATGTGGTCATTGGATTGCGTGATGATCCAAAGCATTTTTTATATATAAAGGCAGACAATATTACCGAGCGCCAGATGAAGGCGCTGCCGGTATTTATTCTGGACTATCTGGTTTATTACCCAGGTCAGGAAAAAGAATATCTGGAAAAGATCCAGAAGTATTTTTCTTATCCAATCAGTATTCAGGATGTGCAGAGTCTGCCGCTCGATTCAGAACAGATTGGCCGTCTACGTCTAGATCACAGTATTATCCTCTACCGGGATAGTGCCACGATTCGCGGTACCACTATTTCAATTGTTTCTCCGATTCCGAGCTCAGTGTCTGAAGTACTGGTGATGGGGCCTGTGCCTTTGTTTAACTGGATGCCATTCCAGTTGGCAGCCGGGATTACCTTGCTGAGTATGTTTGTGCTGAGTCTGGGGGTATATGGTTTGCTGGTACCGATGCAACGTAAGCTGCGTGAAGTTAGCTATGCCCTGAACAAGATGAAGTCCGGTAACATGTCGGTGCGTCTGGCGATAGATGGTAAAGATGAAATGGCATTATTGGCATCCAGCTATAACGCCATGTCAGATCATATTCAGCGTCTGATCGAAGCTCAGCGTGAGTTGATGCGTGCAGTTTCACATGAACTGCGGACACCTGTTGCGCGGATCCGTTTTGCCATGGAAATGCTGGCAGATGAAGATGACTATGAATATCGTTTGCAACAGATGGAACAGATCGATAAAGACATCGAGGCCTTGAACAAGCTGATTGATGAGATCATGACCTATGCCAAACTAGAGCAGGGTACACCTTCCCTTGATTTCGAGAAGATTAATCTGCATGAAGTGCTGGATCAGGTTGTGGCTGAAACTGAAGCGCTAAAAACTGGCAAGAGAGTCGAGCTGCATCAGGTGCCGATGGATATCGAGGTTGAGGCCGAGCGTCGTTATCTGCATCGTGTGGTACAAAATCTGGTCGGGAATGCTGTGCGCTATTGTGATGAAAGAATCATGATTAGTGGTGGTATTGATGCCAATCAACAGGCTTATATCTGTGTAGAAGATGATGGTGCGGGGATTCCGGAAGAAGATCGTGCTCGCGTCTTTGAAGCCTTCTCGCGTCTGGATGACAGCCGTACCCGTGCATCTGGTGGTTATGGCCTGGGTTTGTCGATTGTTAGCCGGATTGCCTTCTGGTTTGGTGGCAAGGTCGAAGTAGATCAAAGTCCTAAGCTGGGTGGTGCACGCTTTACCATGAGCTGGCCAGCTCAACGTTATAAGAAGAAATCTCGCTTTAAGGCTGTTGAAGAGCATAAAGAAGACCTGGATTCCTTATAAAAAGGTGTCTTTAGATTATAAAAAAACGATGCATCCGCATCGTTTTTTTTATTGAGGCTAATTAATGAAAGCACTCAGGTTTTATAATTCGCTTTATTCATGGATTTCAGCATCGGGCTCAATGATCGGTTTACCTTCGCGTAGACTTTTGGCCGCTTCCGAATTCAGATTCATCAGAAGTTTATTGTACTTTCCATCGATGCTATAGCTCTGAATCAGTTTTTGGTCGCCATGCAGAGTTTCCACGCGATATTCATCAGCAATATTTAAAATGCCTTCTAAATTTGTCGAGGCAGAAGCGAAATCCTTGCCAAACAGATCATAAATATCCTGCAAGTTGAAATTAGGAGTGTTTTCCTCAGGATGCTTCACAATATAGTTTTCAAGATGTCGAACAAATAGCTGGGCATAGAGAAAATAATCAGGTTTGTGGGTGAACTTTAAACTCATATATTCAATCCTTCTTGTTCATTTTTATGCTGTTTATAGGAATAACACAAAGCGATAAAGGGATGAAGTTGCAGATGCAAGTGGTTGCAAAAAGTACACAATTCACAGGCAGTAATTATGTTTCAGTAGAATCAGCCATTAAAACAATTAAACTGATTTTGGAAAAAATAATGAATTTATTGTTTTTGATTTATTAAAGCGATTATTTCGTAACATGGGCGATAGAACCTAGAAAAATCGGGTATTCGTCCAAAAAATCATCCAAAAGACTAAGACTTATAAGCTAGCAAGTGAAATCCAAAATCAGGTACAATTGGCGGGATTAATTTTGTGTTTGGTGTATTTGAAGGCCAATACATACATTCTTTGTTAATACATAGGCCTGCCAGGAGTTATCCCCGCATGAGTGCCATTACTCCATACGAATGGGCAATTATTGCCTTCGTGATCGGCGTTACATTTTTATGCGTCTTTATGCTCACTGTCCCATTACTCCTCGGGGGTAAATCATGGGGCCGTGCCAAGCAGGAGCAGTTTGAGTCAGGCGTAGTCAGCGCAGGTGGAGCTCGTATCCGCTTGTCTGCAAAATTCTATTTAGTTGCAATCTTCTTCGTCGTATTCGATTTAGAAGCACTTTATCTATATGCATGGGCAGTTTCTGTTCGTGAAGTGGGATGGATTGGTTTTGCAACTGCAGCTATCTTTATTTTAGTTTTACTTGTCGGTTTGATTTACGAATTATCCACCGGCGCACTTAACTGGGCACCTTCAGACAAACGTAAGGCGACAGGAGTTAAAACTAAGATTGGTTCGCCAAACATGGATATCGCAGAAATCACTCGCTTCAACTCAATTGAAGAATTGGTTATAGACCCGACTGGTCAAATTCCAGCTCAATCATCTGGTCGTGTGAAAGGTTCACCGGCTCCATTATCTGATAAGGAGTAACCCGGGATGAAATACACTCTAACCCGTGCGAATCCGGATGCTGATCAATATCCACTTCAGGAACGTATTGTTGTTGACGATCCGTTACTACAAGAAGAAGTGAATAAAAACGTATTCATGACTCGCTTAGAAGATGTGCTGCACACTGCAGTAAACTGGGGGCGTAAGAACTCAGTTTGGCCGTTCAACTTTGGTACATCTTGCTGCTACGTAGAGTATGCAACGACCTTAACCGGCGTGCATGACTTGTCACGTTTCGGTGCCGAAGTTATTCGTGCTTCACCGCGTCAGGCGGATTTGATGATTGTTGCAGGTACCTGCTTCGTGAAAATGGCTCCGGTGATTCAACGTCTGTATGAACAGATGCTTGAACCGAAATGGGTTATTTCAATGGGTGCATGTGCCAACTCAGGTGGTATGTACGACATTTATTCAGTTGTACAAGGCGTGGATAAAATTATTCCGGTGGATGTGTACATTCCAGGTTGCCCGCCACGTCCTGAAGCATTGATTCAAGCACTCATGCTATTGCAAGACCAGATTCAACTTGAGCGTCGTCCGCTTTCTGCGGTGATTGGTGATGATCTTCAGCCAGTGTATAAGCCAAAGATGATGCCAGAACGTGACCGTAAGAAAGATCAGCGTATTGCTGTGAAAAATCTGCGCTCAATGGATGAAATTAAATAATTTAAGCGACAAATTTCTTTATGCACCCGACTTGGGTGTAGTTGTCGTTTAGGTTGACTGAATTTGTATTAAATAGGAAGCCAAGCCAATGGCTGAAACTGACATTGCTATGCCAGAATCAACATCTGTTGATTCCCGCCCTGCATTTGCAATTGTAGAAGAGCTCAAAACCAAGTTTGGTGAGAACTTCTATGTGCAAACAACTTTCGAGGATTTCCCGACGGTTTGGGTTGAGCGCGCACGTGTACAAGACGTTTTAATGTTCTTGCGTACAGTGTCACGTCCATACGTGATGTTGTTCGACCTGTCAGCGGTAGATGAGCGTCTGCGTACGCACCGCGACGGTTTACCTGCGTCTGACTTCACCGTGTTCTATCACCTGTTGTCGCTAGAGCGTAATACGGACATCCGTATTAAAGTTGCATTGAGTGAGAGCGATCTCAATATCCCGACTGCAACCAACATCTGGCCAAATGCCAACTGGTACGAACGTGAAGCTTACGATATGTTTGGCATCAACTTCGAAGGGCATCCAATGCTTCGTCGTATCCTGTTGCCAACTTACTGGGAAGGTCATCCACTTCGTAAAGAATATTCTGCACGTGCGACTGAATATACGCCGTACCGTCAGAACCAGGCGAAGCAGGACTACGAACAGGAACATCTTCGTTTCGTTCCTGAAGACTGGGGTATGAAACGCGGCACAGCTGACGAAGACTTCATGTTCCTGAACCTGGGTCCTAACCACCCGTCTGCGCATGGAGCATTCCGTGTGATTTTGCAGATGGACGGTGAAGAAATTAAAGACTGCGTACCAGATATCGGCTATCACCACCGTGGTGTGGAAAAAATGGCTGAACGTCAAACCTGGCATTCATTCATTCCGTATACAGACCGTGTCGACTACCTTGGTGGTTGTGCGCAAAACATGCCATACGTGATGGGTGTAGAGCAAATGGCCGGCATTACCGTGCCTGAGCGTGCGCAATGTATCCGTGTCATGATGTCGGAACTGTTCCGTATCAATAACCACTTGTTGTATATCGGTACTGCGATTCAGGATGCTGGTGGTATGACGCCAGTATTCTATATGTTCGCTGACCGTCAAAAGATCTATGACGCGATTGAAGCGATCACCGGTTACCGTATGCATCCAGCATGGTTCCGTATTGGCGGGACTGCGCATGACCTTCCAAACAACTGGCAGCACCTGATCCGTGAAATCCTGGATTGGATGCCAAAACGTTTGAAGGAATACCACACTGCAGCACTGAAAAACTCAGTATTTGAAGGCCGTACCCGTAACGTTGCGCAATACGATGCAAAATCTGCATTGGCTTGGGGCGTAACAGGTACCGGTTTACGTGCAACAGGTATCGACTTTGACGTACGTAAATACCGTCCATACAGTGGTTATGAAAACTATGATTTCGAAGTGCCGGTGGAGTACGAAGGCGATGCATATGCACGTGTGATCGTTCACTATCGTGAAATTGAACAATCGCTGAAAATCATCAAGCAATGTCTGGACAACATGCCGTCTGGTGCATACAAAGCGGATCACCCACTGGCTGTTCCACCACCAAAAGACAAGACTTTACAAGATATTGAAACCTTGATTACGCACTTCCTGAGCGTGTCATGGGGTCCTGTAATGCCTGCTGGTGAAGCATCTGTAATGGCGGAAGTGGTAAAAGGTGCATCGAACTATTACTTGACTTCAGACAAGTCAACCATGAGTTACCGTACCCGTATCCGTACACCGACCTTCACCCACTTGCAGCAAATGCCTTCCGTGATTAACGGCAGTCTGATGTCTGACTTAATCATTTATTTAGCGACCATTGACGTCGTAATGGCTGACGTGGATCGCTAAGGGGTAAACGCTTTATGATGATTTTGACTGATAAAAAGCCACGTGTGAATGTTGAAGGGATTTTGACAGCTGACGAAATCCACGAGATTGAACATCACATTGGTCACTATCCGTACCCGCGTGCAGCGTGCCTAGATGCGCTGAAGTGTGTACAGCGTCGCAATGGCTGGGTAGACGATGCACAGATGAATGCCATCGCGCAGATGCTGAGCATGAGCCTTGCCGACCTTGAAGGTGTTGCGACTTTCTATAACCGTATTTACCGTCAGCCGGTAGGCCGTCATGTGATCCTGTTATGTGACTCTATTGCGTGCTTCTTGATGGGTGCGGAAACTTTAGCAGAAGCTTTCCAGCGTGAATTGGGGATTTCGTTTGGTCAAACAACCGCTGATGGTCGTTTTACTTTGCTACCAATCTGCTGCTTAGGTAACTGTGACAAAGGTCCAACCCTGATGATTGATGAAGATACTCATGGTCTGGTTGAAGTGACCTCAATTAAACAGTTATTGGAGAAGTATGTATGAATACTGAACCAAAACCAATTTATGGCGACGGTAATCCAGAAACGCATCCATTGACCTGGCGTTTGAGCAAACAAGCCAATGTTCGTAGTGTTGATGACTACGAAGCTTTAGAAGGTTATGCAGGCTTTAAGAAAGCGCTGACCATGCCGCCTAAAGATGTGCTTGAAATCATTAAGGCAGCGACTGTTAAGGGTCGCGGTGGTGCAGGCTTCCCGGCAGGTATCAAGTGGTCTTTGATGGCGCCAAATGACAATTCAGGTCCTCGTTACCTGATTTGTAATGCTGATGAGATGGAACCAGGTACTTTCAAAGACCGCCTGTTGATGGAAGATCTTCCACACCAGTTGATCGAAGGAATGTTGATTGCAGGCTATACGCTTGAAGCAACACACGGTTATATCTTCATCCGTGGGGAATACATTGAAGCTGCGAAGTATTTGAACGAAGCGCTTGAGCAAGTTCGTGCCAAAGGTTACCTGGGTGACAACATCCTGGATTCAGGCTGGAGCTTCGAATTACACGTGCATACTGGTGCGGGTCGTTATATCTGTGGTGAAGAAACCGCATTGATTAACTCGCTTGAAGGTCGCCGTGCCAATCCGCGTACTAAACCACCATTCCCGCAGGTTGCAGGTGCTTGGGGTCGTCCTACGATTGTCAACAACGTAGAGACCTACAACAACTTGCCAGCAATCATGCTGCGTGGTCCTGAATGGTACATCGGCTTATCTGCGGGTAAATCGAAAGATCCAGGCACAAAAATCTACGGTGCATCAGGTAAAGTTAAATTCCCTGGTCTTTGGGAACTTCCATTCGGTACCACTGCACGTGAAGTGATTGAAGATCATGCCGGTGGTATGCGTGATGGCCTGAAACTGAAAGCTTGGTTACCAGGTGGCGCATCCACTGACTTCCTGGCAGCTGAACATATTGACCTTCCTATGGATGCGGAAAGCATCATGAAAGCAGGTTCACGTCTGGGTACGTGTTTGCTGATGGTGGTTGATGAAACTCAATGTATGGTTTCAGCAACACGTAACCTAGAAGAATTCTTTGCGCGTGAATCTTGTGGTTTCTGTACACCTTGCCGTGATGGTTTGCCTTGGGCGGTGAAAGCGCTTAAAGCACTAGAAGATGGTACAGGTAAGAAAGAAGATATCGATCACTTACAAGAGCTTACCCGTAAGCTTTGGATTGGTAAAACTTTCTGTGCTCACGCACCAGGTGCGATGGAACCGTTAATGGGCGCACTCAAACATTTCCGTGGCGAGTTTGAAGCAAAAGTGGTGAATGCCGCAGCTCAAACCAGCAACGTAGAACAAGCTTAAGGAATTCGACTATGGCTACAATTCATGTCGATGGAAAATCGTATGAAGTCAACGGCTCAGAGAACTTGCTACAAGCATGTTTGAGTCTGGGCATCGACATCCCATACTTTTGTTGGCATCCATCCTTAGGTTCTGTCGGCTCTTGCCGTCAATGTGCTGTGACCCAATACGCGAATCCAGAAGATACGCGTGGCCGTTTGGTCATGTCATGTATGACGCCTGCGTCTGACAATACCTATATCTCGATTGAAGACAAAGAAGCAAAAGATTTTCGTGCTTCGATTGTTGAATTCTTGATGACCAACCACCCGCACGACTGTCCAGTCTGTGAAGAGGGTGGTCACTGTCACCTGCAAGATATGACAGTAATGACACAGCATGACCGTCGTCGCTACCGTTTCACTAAGCGTACGCATTACAACCAGGAACTTGGTTCGTTTATTGCGCACGAGATGAACCGTTGTATCGCATGTTACCGTTGTGTGCGTTACTACAAAGATTATGCTGGCGGTACCGACTTTGGCGTATATGCCAATGCATCACGTGTGTACTTCGGCCGTCCAGAATCAGGCACTTTGGAATCTGAATTCTCGGGTAACCTGACTGAAGTATGTCCGACTGGTGTATTCACCGATAAGACTCACTCAGCACGCTATAACCGTAAATGGGACATGCAGTATGCGCCTAGCGTATGTCATGGCTGTTCTTCAGGTTGTAACATCTCTCCGGGTGAGCGTTATGGTGAATTGCGTCGTGTAGAAAACCGTTTCAATGGTGATGTTAACCAGTACTTCCTGTGCGACAAAGGTCGTTTCGGTACAGGTTACGTAAACCGTGAAGATCGTCCACGTCAGCCACAGTTCCGTACAGGTAACAACGTAGAAACTATTTCAGTTGATACTGCACTGGATACTGTGATTGCAAATATCCAAGGCAAAAAAGTTCTGGGTATCGGCTCTCCACGTGCGTCACTTGAAACCAACTATGCATTACGCGAGTTAGTTGGTCAGGACAACTACTCAACTGGTATGTCTCAAAAAGAGCAAAACCTGGTTGAACTGGCTGCTTCAATCATGCAAACCGAGGGTGTTTACAACCCGAACATGCGTGAAATCGAAAGTTACGATGCTGTTCTGATTCTGGGTGAAGATCTGACTCAAACTGCGCCACGCATGGCTTTATCTGTTCGCCAAGCTGCGAAAAATAAAGGCAAAGAAATGGCGGCAGAGCGCCGTACACCAGACTGGCTGGCTGAGCCTGTTCAACGTATTGCGCAAGATGCAAAATCTCCGATTTACATTTTGGCAGCAACACAAACACGTCTAGCTGACGTAGCAACAGGTGAAGTGGTTGCATCTCCAAATGACATCGCGCGTTTAGGTTTTGCCATTGCGGCAGGTGTGAAAGGCGAAAGCATCCTGGGTTTAGATGACGATGCCAAAGCATTTGCACAAACGATTGCAGATACGCTGAAAGCTGCAAAGAAACCACTGATTGTTTCTGGTACTAGCTTGCAAGACGCTGCGATTATGGAAGCTGCTGCACAGGTTGCACAGAACCTTGATAATGCTGGTCTGACTTTGACTGTTCCTGAAGTGAACTCAATGGGTCTGGCAATCTTCGGTGGTCACAGTCTTGAGCAAGCATTCGCTCAAGATTACGACACTGTGGTGATTGTTGAAAACGACCTTTACCGTCGTTTACCAACCGCTCAGGTAGATGCTGCACTGGCAGGTAAAGAAGTGATCGTGCTTGATCATTCTGAAACTGAGACAGTGAAGAAAGCCAATATCGTACTTTCTGCTGCATCGTTTGCTGAAGGTGACGGTACTGTAGTCTCGCAAGAAGGCCGTGCACAGCGTTTCTACCAAGTGTATGACCCAAGCTATTACAATCCTGAACTGGCCATCAAAGAATCTTGGCGCTGGTTGCATGCCATTGAAACTGGTGTGAAAGGTCAGTCAATTTCCTGGACTGTACTTGATGACGTGATTGATGCAGTAGCGAAAAATGTTCCTGCACTTGAAGCGATTCAAGACGTTGCTCCAGACGCGGGCTTCCGTGTTCATGGTCTGAAAGTTGCACGTGAACCACGTCGTTACTCTGGCCGTACTGCAATGCGTGCACCGCTTTCTGTACACGAGCCGAAACAGCCGACTGACCAAGACACTGCGTTAACCTTCTCGATGGAAGGTTATGTGGGTGACCAGACTCCATCTCCACTTGTGCCATTTGCATGGTCAGCGGGCTGGAACTCTCCACAAGCCTGGAACAAATTCCAGGATAAAGTGGGTGGTCATCTGAAAGGTGGTGATTCTGGTATCCGTCTGTTCGACCTGTTACCGAAACGTCCAGCGCGTACTTTCGTTGCACCAGCACCTGTGCTTGTGAACGCTGAAAGCTTCCGTCTGGTACCGATGCATCACATCTTTGCCTCTGGCGAATTCACGATCAAAACACCAGCAATGGAATCACGTATTCCGGATGCAGTATTTGCAGTGGGCGAACAGGATGCTACACGCTTGAACCTGCAAGACGGTCAGAAGATCACTGTGAAAGCAGGCGAGACTTCAATCGTTCTTCCTGTACAAGTGATTGAATATTTACCTACAGGTTATATTGGTTACCCAATTGGTCTAGCACCGACGGTATCTCTTGCAGAGCCTGTTTCAGTCGCGGTAGGAGTATAATTCATGGAACAAGAATTGATCCGTCAGACGCCGCTGTGGGCTGAAAACTGGCCAATTGCCTATTCAGTCATTCAAGCGATCGTGATCTTGCTGGTTGTGGTACTGATCGCAGCGTTGATGTCATTCATTGAACGTCGTTTACTGGGCTTGTGGCAGGACCGTTACGGTCCTAACCGTGTAGGTCCGGGTGGTATGTTCCAGATCGTTGCCGACATGCTGAAAATCATGTTCAAGGAAGACTGGACACCAAAATTTGCTGACAAGCTGACTTTCCGTATGGCGCCTGCAGTTGCGATGGCAACTGCTGTGCTGTCGTTCATGGTTATTCCTGTTTCACCTTACCTGGGTGTTGCAGACATGAGCATCGGCCTGTTGTTCTTCATGGCAATGGCAGGTATTGCAGTTTATGCAGTACTGTTCGGTGGCTGGTCATCGAATAACAAATACGCGCTTTTAGGTGGTTTACGTTCTGCAGCTCAGACTATTTCTTATGAAGTGTTCCTGGGCATCTCGTTGATGGGTGTAGTGGCAATTGCTGGTTCATTCAATATGCGTGAAATTGTAGAAGCACAACGCGATGTATGGTTTGTGATTCCTCAGTTCCTTGGCTTCCTGATCTTCGTGGTTGCAGGTGTGGCGGTTACTCACCGTCATCCATTTGACCAACCAGAAGCAGAACAGGAATTGGCTGAAGGTTACCATGTGGAATATGGCGGTATGAAATGGGGTATGTTCTTCGTTGCGGAATATGTCAACGTCGTACTGATCTCTGCATTGATCGTAACCTTATTCTTCGGTGGCTGGTTAGCGCCTTTTAACCTGGAAATTTCATTCATTCCACCAGCATTCTGGTTCATTATCAAAACAGCATTCTTTGTAATGATGTTCGTACTGGCACGTGGTTCATTAATGCGTCCACGTTATGACCAGGTGATGAACTTTGGTTGGAAAATTTGCTTGCCATTGGCGTTGGTTAACCTTTTGGTGACTGGTGCTGTGATTCTGATGAATCAGGCCTAAGACAGCAGGGAGAACAAAATGTTTAAATTTCTAGCTGGATTCGGGTCAATCGTTCGTTCGTTGTTCATGGTGTTCAGCCATGCAACGCGCAAACGTGACACCATCTTGTACCCAGAAGTACCAGCCGAGGAAATCGTGCCACCACGTTTCCGTGGCCGTATTGTATTGACGCGTGACCCAGATGGCGAAGAGCGTTGTGTTGCATGTAACCTGTGTGCGGTTGCCTGTCCGGTAGGCTGTATCTCTCTGCAAAAAGCAGAAAAAGAAGATGGCCGCTGGTATCCGGAATTTTTCCGCATCAACTTCTCACGCTGCATTTTCTGCGGTATGTGTGAAGAAGCATGTCCAACCACTGCAATTCAAATGACACCTGATTTCGAACTCGGTGAATATGTTCGTCAAGACTTAGTCTATGAAAAAGAACACTTACTGATTTCTGGTCCTGGTAAATATCCTGACTATAACTTCTATCGCGTAACAGGTATGGCTGTAACTGGTAAAGAGAAAGGTCAGGCACAGCGTGAAAGTGCGCCTGTTGATGTACGGAGTCTATTACCATGATGTGGCCGTTTTATCTGATGGCGCTTGTGGCCATCGTCTCTACGGTTCGTGTAGTGACTAACGCGAACCCGGTACATGCTTTGTTAAGTCTGATTGTTTCACTTCTTGCAGTTGCAGGCATGTTTATGATCGTGGGAGCGCCGTTTGCCGGTGCTCTTGAGATCATCGTTTATGCTGGTGCGATCATGGTCTTGTTCGTATTCGTGGTCATGATGCTGAACCTGGGTGAACAAACCATTGAGCAGGAGCGTAAGTGGTTAACTTCAAGTGCCTGGGCTTACCCGGCACTCATGAGCTTCCTGATCGGTCTGATCTTGGTTTGGGTGCTGAACTCAGATTACGCTCAGCCGTCTCTGGTGATGGGTGCTGAAATTGTTGGCCCTAAAGCAGTTGGTCAAACGCTCTTTACACAGTACTTACTATTGGTAGAAGTTGCTGCGATGTTACTGTTAGGCGCACTTGTTGCTGCTTATCATCTTGGCAAACGTGAACCAGGTGCAGAAGAGGACAATAAATAATGGGCAACATCCCTTTAGAGCATGGTTTGATCGTTGCATCCATTCTTTTTGCACTGGGTTTTTACGGTGTAATGGTGCGACGCAACCTGCTATTCATTCTAATGAGCCTTGAAATCATGATGAACGCTGCTGCTTTAGCGTTTGTCCTGGCGGGCAGTGCCTGGGCACAGCCAGATGGTCAGATCATGTTCATCTTTATTCTGACGCTGGCTGCGGCAGAGGCGTGTATTGGTCTTGCGATCGTCCTTCAGTTCTATCATCGCTTCCATCATCTGGATGTGGATGCTGCTAGTGAGATGCGCGGATGAGTTATTTATATCTAACAATTTTATTTCCGCTCATTGGTTTTGTCCTTTTAGCGGCAGGGCGTAACAAGCTTCCTGAATCTGTTGCAGCCATTATTGGTGTGGGTGCCGTAGGTCTGTCTGCATTATTTGCACTGATCGCGGGTATGGACTTTAAGGCTAACGGTTCCGTTGCTCAAGTTCAGCATCTTTGGACCTGGTTCAATGTAGGTGGTTTTGCTCCTGGCATCAGTCTGCATTTAGACGGTCTGTCTCTGTTAATGCTTGGTATGGTGACTGGCGTTGGTTTCCTGATCCATATCTTTGCATCATGGTACATGCGCGGTGAAGAAGACTTCGCACGTTTCTTCTCTTACTTCAACCTGTTCGTTGCGAGCATGTTGCTGTTGGTTCTGGGCGATAACCTGGCGTTATTGTTCCTGGGCTGGGAAGGCGTAGGTCTGTGTTCTTACCTGTTGATCGGTTACTACTACGAGAACCCGAAAAACGGTTTAGCTGCAATTAAAGCATTTACTGTGACTCGTGTCGGTGACGTATTCCTGCTGATCGCAATGTTCCTGATTTTCCAGCAATTCGGTACGCTGAATACTCAGTACATCGTTGAAAATGCTGCGACTGTGATGACTCAAAGCTCATCACTGACCATCTGGACTGCATTAATGTTGTTCCTGGGAGCTGCAGGTAAATCTGCACAGATCCCGTTACAAACATGGTTAGCTGACGCGATGGCTGGTCCAACACCTGTATCTGCATTGATCCACGCTGCAACGATGGTCACAGCGGGTGTTTACCTGTGCTGCCGTCTGTTCACAGTATTTGAACTTGCGCCTGAAGTGATGATGTTCATTTCGATTACTGGTGCGGTGACATTACTTGTAGCTGGTTTTGCTGCGCTTGTTCAAACAGACATCAAACGTATCCTTGCTTACTCAACCATGAGTCAGTTGGGCTATATGTTTATGGCGGTTGGTGCTGAAGCTTACCAGGCAGGTTTGTTCCATATGCTGACTCACGCATTCTTCAAGGCATTATTATTCTTGTCTTCTGGTGCAGTGATTCTGGCTTACCACCACGAACAAAATATCTTCAAGATGGGCGGTCTGTTCTACAAGAACAAATTCCTGTTTGCTTGTTTCGCGATTGGTGGCGGTGCATTAGCTGCAATTCCATTCATCACTGTGGGCTTCTTCTCGAAAGATGCCATCCTGGGTGCGGTATGGGTACAAGGTCAATCAGTTGCGGTATATAACTCACTGTACTGGGTAGGTGTTGCAGGTGCATTCCTGACTTCAATCTATACCTTCCGTCTGATCTGGGTTGTATTCTTCGGTAAAGAAAATACCCCTTATCACGAAATCAAGGGTGTGACTTACTGGGGTCCATTGGCAATTCTTGCGGTTCTTTCTACTTTCGTTGGTGCAGCATTAAAAGCACCTGTAGAAAGCATCCTGAATTCAGCTAAAGTTCCTGCGTTTAATATTCCTGAAGCACTTGAGCATGGCATGCATACTGCAGAATATACTGCGGTAGGTATTGCACTGGCGGGTCTTGCACTAGGCGTAGTGTTATTTGCCTTTGCTTATAATGCAGTGAAATCGTTTGCTAAAACTTCACTGGGTGCTGGTCTTGCGAACATTTGCCGCAATGCACTTGGTTTTGATGCACTGTATGACCTGATCTTTGTGAAGCCTTATTTATTCTTCGCGAAATTGTTCGGTCGTGATCCAATTGATGGCTTGTGGTTAGTACTGCCTGCACTTGTAAAAGGTGGTCACAGCTTTACCAGCTCACGTCAAACTGGTTCACTGCGTGAATATGCATCTAGTATGGGGCTCGGTGTCGTTGTCCTACTGATGATCTTGCTCGTGATTCAGGTAGTGGGGAAATAAAATGGAAGCTCCAAACAACATGATTTTGCCGGCTCTGATCCTCATTCCGTTCATTGCAGGTTTTGTATGCTGGTTGGTCGACAAGCTCGACCAGTCTCTACCGCGTTATATCGCGTTAATCGGGATGCTGGTAACCCTGGTGTTAACCGTGGTTCTCTGGCAGAACGGTACTTATGTTTATGAATTAGGCGGCGCTACACCTTCGTGGGCTGCTGAGTTCAAATTGCCTTGGATTCAAACCCTGGGCATTAACATTCACCTAGCGGTGGATGGTTTATCTTTACTGATGGTTGGCTTGACTGCATTGCTTGGTGTATTGGCAGTCGGCTGTTCATGGGGTGAGATTCAGAAAAACGTTGGTTTCTTCCACTTAAACCTTTTATGGTCTTTGGGTGGCGTAATTGGTGTGTTCCTGGCAATTGACCTGTTCCTGTTCTTCTTCTTCTGGGAGATGATGCTGGTACCGATCTACTTCCTGATTGCGCTTTGGGGGCATAAAGGGGCAGAAGGCAAGTCACGTGTATATGCTGCAACCAAGTTCTTCATCTACACACAGGTTGCTGGTCTGGTGATGCTGATTGGTATCCTGGGTCTGGTGGTTGCTGGTTACTCAATGACTGGTGAAATCCGTTTCGACTACAACTTCTTGTTGGGCGTTGCGAATACACTGGATACGCAAGTTCCAGCATTGGCTTATGCCTTCATGATCTGTATGTTCATCGGTTTTGCAGTCAAACTTCCAGTTTTCCCACTGCACGGCTGGTTACCGGATGCGCATGCTCAGGCACCAACAGCGGGTTCTGTTGACCTTGCAGGTATCCTGATTAAAACTGCTGCGTACGGTTTACTGCGTTTCGTTATGCCGTTCTTCCCGGCAGCTTCGGCTCAGTTTGCAGACATTGCGATCATTCTGGGTCTGATTGGTATTTTCTACGGTGCATGGTGTGCATTCCAGCAAACCGACATGAAACGTCTGTTAGCGTACACATCTATTTCACACATGGGCTTCGTTCTACTTGCACTTTATGCAGGTAACGTACTGACTTTCCAAGGTCTGATGATCATGATGCTGGCTCACGGCCTGTCATCTGCGGCATTGTTCATTATGTGTGGTCAGGTGTACGAACGTGTTCACACACGTGACATGCGTCTAATGGGGGGGATGCGCGGTCAGTTCCCATACTTAGCATTCTTCCTGATGTTCTTCGTAGCAGCGTTGGTGGGTATTCCTGGTCTAGGTAACTTCATCGGTGAATTCCTGATCCTGATGGGTGCATTTGGTCAATATCCGACTTATACAATCCTTGCTGCAATCAGCTTGGTGTTTGCTGGTCTGTACGGTCTGATCATGATTCACAAGTCACTGTTTGGTACGCCAAACGAAGAGCAAAAGCAGCATTACACGAATCCGCTGAAAGATTTAAATGCGCGTGAAGTGGTAATCCTGTTGATCTGTGCGTTTGGTCTGTTATGGCTTGGTCTATACCCACAAAGCTTCCTTGATATTTCAAACTCAAGCATGGCGTGGTTAGCAAATAGCTACATTCCTGTGTCTGAAGCAGCTGATGCTGTGCAGCAAGCTGCCGTTTCAGCTGAAAATGTGGAGATCCAATAAGCCATGAACTTCACAATGTCTTTTTCTGAGCTTATGCCCCTAGCACCTGTGATGATCGTGGCGTTGACTGCGATCGTTGCAATGCTGGTGACAGCAGTTAAGCGTAACCACAACCTGGTTGCGACGACGACAGTTATTGGTTTAAACCTGGCTGCGTTATATATGATCTTCGTCCTGTTGGCGGGTAAATTTGCACCTGCCAACGTGATGAACCTGTTCATCGTAGATCCGTTTACGATGCTGTACCAGTTTGTGATCCTGATTGCTGCACTTGCGTGTAGCACACTGTCACATGCATACATTGAAACTTATAAAGACAACCGCGAAGAACTCTACATCTTGATGTTGTGTTCGGTTGCGGGTGCAATGTTGATGGTGGCAAGCACGCACTATGCTTCATTCTTCATCAGCCTTGAGTTAATGTCGATTCCGGTTTACGGCCTGTTGGCA
Source organism: Acinetobacter sp. VT 511 (assembly GCF_001077515.1). Lineage (NCBI taxonomy): Bacteria > Pseudomonadati > Pseudomonadota > Gammaproteobacteria > Moraxellales > Moraxellaceae > Acinetobacter > Acinetobacter sp. VT 511. The sequence goes on from NZ_LFRE01000089.1 coordinate 53,480, forward strand.
TATACACATCAACGTTCTCAGTCGCTTGAAGCGGGTGTGAAATACCTAGTATTGTCAGCAACTGCATCTGCAATGCTGCTGATGGGTATGGCTTACATCTATGCGTACACAGGTACACTGAACTTCACTGCTGAACCAGGCAAAATGTTCTCTGCATTTAGCCAGCCAGCTGTGGTAATCGGTCTTGCGCTAATTGTCTTTGCTGTGGCATTTAAACTATCGCTTGCACCATTCCACAAGTGGACACCAGACGTATATGCAGGCGCTCCATCACCAGTTGCAACTTTCCTTGCGACAGTTGCAAAAGTAGCAATGTTGGGTCTGTTTGTGCGTTATGTATTGTCTTCAGGTTTAATCTTGGCAGACAGCTTCGTCACCATCATTACGATCCTTGCAGTGCTTTCGATTCTTGCTGGTAACTTGCTGGCAGTGAAACAGGTGAATCTGAAACGTATCCTTGCATACTCTTCAATTGCTCACTTCGGTTATGTACTGGTTGCCATCGTTTCTGCACGTAACTCTGACTTCCTGCAAATCCAGGGCTTCGCGACATTTGAAAGCGTGAATGTGTATATCATCACTTATGTGTTGACGACAATCGGTGCATTCGGTGTGGTAACCCTGATGTCTAGTCCGTACAACAACACCGATGAAGCAGGTAGCCTGGCTGAGTACCGTGGTCTGTTCTGGCGCCGTCCAGTATTGACTGCTGTATTAACGGTGATGATGCTGTCTCTGGCTGGTATTCCATTAACAGCGGGCTTTATTGGTAAGTTCCTGGTGGTGAAAACTGCGGTAGCTGGCGAGTCTTGGTTCCTTGCTGCAATGGTCATCCTGGGTTCAGGTATTGGTCTGTATTATTACCTACGTGTAATGGTGGTAATGTACATGACTCCACCAGAAACGCCTCGTCTTGACGCTGTAAATCACTGGGGGCAAAAAGTGGGTGGTATCATGGTGCTGGCAGTGGCTGCACTGGTACTGATCCTGGGTGTTTACCCAGATCCAATGATTGCATTCTCTAAGCTTGCTTTCTTTGCAATCTCACCTGAGCTTCAACAGTTCATTTTCACTCTGGTGCAAAGCGGTTATAACTAATTAATCGAAAGATTAGAACGTTATTACAAAAAAAGCCTCCTTGATAGGGGGCTTTTTTATTTATATAAAAACGAAAATCGCTTTATAATAAGCAGCAATTTATCTTTAACCTTTTAGGTGTTCTCCCGTGGCTATCCATGAAATCCGTCATCCTTTAATCCGACATAAACTCGGTTTACTTCGTCGTGCAGACATCAGTACCAAGAACTTCCGTGAGCTGGCTCAAGAAGTGACCATGCTCTTGACTTATGAAGCGACCAAGGATCTTCCTGTTGTTGAGCATGAAATTGACGGTTGGAACGGCTCAGTCACTGTAGACCGTATCGCTGGTAAGAAAATTACCGTTGTGCCAATTCTACGCGCCGGCATTGGTATGCTGGATGGTTTTCTGAACCTGATTCCAAGCGCCAAAGTATCTGTACTGGGTCTTGAGCGTGATGAAGAAACTTTAGAAGCACGTACTTACTATAAAAAACTGGTACCAGATGTACAAAATCGTATTGCGATGATCATTGATCCAATGCTGGCGACGGGTTCTTCTCTGGTGGCTGCAATTGATGTGCTGAAAGCAAGCGGCTGTAAAGACATTCGTGTGATGGTACTGGTTGCTGCACCAGAAGGTATTAAACGTGTTGAAGCAGCACATCCAGACGTGGTGATCTTTACGGCTGCGGTGGACGATGGCTTGAATGAAAATGGTTACATCGTTCCAGGTCTGGGCGATGCGGGCGACAAGATTTTTGGTTCGGTTCAAAAAGACTGATTTTTGAAGATGAACAGGAAAGGGGCTTTTATAGCCTCTTTTTTATATACTGAACAATATAATGGTCAGATTAGGGTACGTAAATGAGTTCTGAACAATATCAAGGCAAAGTCAAACAATACAATGCAGAGAAGGGCTTTGGTTTTATTTCATCTCCAGAAGGTGATGTATTTTTCCATATTTCGGATTTTCCTGCAGACTCAGGTGAGCCGAAGCGTAATGAGCGGGTAAAGTTTAACGTGATTCAAAATGGTGATAAGTACAAAGCTATTAAAATTGAACGCGTAGCTGATAAGTCCAAGAAAGCGAAAAAAGCCAAGGCTGTCGCGGTAAATACTTCAATTACCACTGAATTATTGTCTAGCTTAAAACGTTAAATTTTTACTTTCCATTTAAACTGAAAAGGGGCTTTGGAGCCTCTTTTTATTTGATTTTTTATTTAATGTAATTTTATAACGAGTTTTTTAACTTAAATGCTGTGCGATGTTGCTAAAACAATAAAATACCTACTAAAGCTCACAATATATCTTATAGCCTTCCACTTAAAATACCCATCTATGATGATTCAGGGACATATATCATGTTTACAGATGGAAGAGTTAAAACCTATGACTCCCTAAGCGGGACTGGAAGCATTGAACTGGCAAACACGGCACAGGAGTTAGGTTTCCAGTTACAGCAATTACCTTCACCTGAGATAATGCCTCAAGTTGGGGAGCGGCTTAAATTCAGAATCATTGAAGAACAGAATAAGATTCAACTGGACAATATGGTGCGTCTAGATATCAAACCCCAACAGGAATTTGTTCCTGATGTAGTCGTACTGCCATCTCTAGCACCTGCCGTGGTGGCTGTTCCAGTACGTAACAGTATTTTCTTTAGTCCTACACTCTGGCTGGCTTTTGTATCAGCGCTTGGCTTCATGATATTTGGAGAAATTTAGCTCAGTCTTCAGTTTTTAATAAGATATTTGTCCCATTCTTAAAAAAGCGCCTTAAGGCGCTTTTTTAATTTGAACAGAAATTTAGGCTTCACAGAATTTCATAAAAGCTTTTAAACCTGGACCTTGATACTTCTGACGGTGTACCAGCATAAATAATGGACGGGTTAGAGACCAGAAGGGTGTATCAAGAATCACCAACTGACCTTTTTCACGTAAAGGTTCAATTGCCAGTTTAGAAATACAGGACATACCTATGCCACCTGCAACTATCTTCAGAATTGCCTCGTTATGACCGAGTGTCAGACGGATATTAGCATCTGGAACATCTTGCAGAATAGCATTGTCAAAGACTTCGCGCGTACCTGAACCTTCTTCACGAAGAATCCATTCTACAGATTTAAAGTCTTCAGCAGTCAGTGGACGGTTTAACTGAGCAAGTGGATGATCCGGAGCACAGCACACTGCGAGTTCATCATCACGCCAATGGATACATTGCAGCTGTGGTAAGTGACAAGAACCTTCAATTAAAGCTAAATCCAGCTGGAACTGGTTCACAGCTTCAATCATCTGGCGAGTATTACCCACCTGAAGTTGTAAGTGTGCCTGTGGCTGGATTTTTAAAAAATCCGCCATTAGGTCTGGCATCAGATAGTCGGAAATGGTCAGGGTCGCACCGAGACGCAGGTCAATGCTTTGCAGTTCACCTTTAGCAGCTTGTTCAAAAGCTTCACAGCGACCAAGAATTTCAAGTGCTTGCGGGAGAAGAAAACGACCTAAGTCATTCAGCTGTAAACGCTTGCCTAGACGGTCGAATAAAGGTGCGCCAAGACCATCTTCTAAATCTGCTAAAGCCATACTCGCCGCACTTTGGGTGAGTTTGACTGCATCACTGGCTTTGGTGACGGTGCCTTCTTGAGCAACTGCTACAAAAACAGCCAACTGGCGTAGAGTCATGCGCATGAATAGAGCCTTAACATTTAAAAAATATTAATAAATTATGCTGTCATGCTACCATGAGCATAGTCTTTGATGCCACGTTTGAATCATGTCTATTGAAAAATTTAGCTTAGAAAAGGTTTTATCTGTACACCGTTGGACCGATACGCTGTTTAGTTTCACCATGACCAGACCTGCACATTTCAAGTTTACTGCAGGACAGTTTGCGCGTATTGGCTTGAAGATAGGGGATGAACTCGTTGTCCGGGCATATTCAGTGGTGTCTTCACCTTTCGATGAAACCTTGGAATTTTTTTCAATCGTGGTGCCTGAAGGTAAATTTACTTCAAATTTACAACATCTTAAAGTGGGTGATGAACTTTACCTGGAAAAGATTCCCTATGGCTATCTCACCCTGGCACGTTACCAGCTGCCATTACCACAAGATTTATGGTTACTGGGAACAGGTACAGGTTTGGCGCCATTTTTATCCATGTTGCAAGACTTTGAAACCTGGAATAACTATAAGCAAATTAATCTGGTCTATAGCGTGCGTACGCAAGCTGAACTGGCTTATGTAGAGCGTATTCAGGAAATTGCAGAAAGCTTTGGTGAAGGACATAGCGGTTTTAAATTTATTCCAATTATTACCCGTGATCCTGAAGCAGCATTGCATGACCGTTTACCGGTTCTGATTGCAAATGGTGAGCTGGAAAAAGCCGCAGCTATGCAGCTTAATCCTGAAACCAGCCATGTCATGCTCTGCGGTAACCCGGATATGGTTGAAGATACCAAAGAAGCATTAAAAGCACGTGGCTTGACCATGAACCGTCGTGGTGAAGGAAATATTGCAGTCGAGAATTATTGGTAAGCATTATTCTCCCTCGTCCTTTGGGTTGAGCAGCATCGCTGCGCAAGGGAAGGGATTAAATTAAAAAATATTTCCTGAAATTGGAATCCCCCTAAATCCCCCTTTAGTAAAGGGAGACTTTTATTTTCTTTAAACACAAAAAAACCTCCATGTCGGAGGTTTTTTACTTTGTATCTCTTAATGGACAAACATATCCATAAAGTCCCGGATTTCCTGGATCGCTGTCTCTACATCAGAGGTCAGCCAGGTCGGTTCAAAGAAACCGGCATAATGTTCGATGCGTTCCGCAGGCACGACCAGACGTACCGGACATTCTTCTTCCAGTAAGCGCCATGGAATGATGGGTACGTCATTGTCGAGCCAGGCTGCGACATTACGCACATCAATGATCATTGCATTCACGCAGTCCGGGAATGGCATCACCGACATTTCTTCGGTACGACGACGGAAATATTCTAGATCCTGCCAGCGCAGCAAAAAGCTTGGCTTGCTGAATTCAATAATTCCAATCAGATGCTGATCGCGGGTGTGGTGTAACGCACATTGATGTGTGACGTCAGTGTCAAGATCAAGCGATACACTTTGTTGACGATACGCCATAAAAATCGAGTGTATAAATAGGAGGTGGATGATTATAGCGCATTTCGTACTGATAGGGCAGCGATTCAGTTTGCTTTCCCTAGACAATGGATGAACTGGTACGGCTTATGCATATCCTCAGGGAACAAAGATAAAAACAAAGAGGTTGCTATGTCAGAGTCAAAAAGTGTCATCGATACCGGCGTCACCGAAACAACAGTACAAGAAGATTATTTTGCCCTGCGACAGCTGAAAAAAGGTGCTGTAGGCTGGCTGCTCCTCGTGGGTTTAGGGGTGGCTTATGTGATTTCCGGTGACTTTGCTGGTTGGAATTTTGGTCTGGCTCAGGCGGGTTGGGGTGGGATGTTTATTGCTACTATTGTGGTGGCATTGATGTATCTGTGCATGTGTCTGGCCATGTCGGAAATGTCGACCATGCTGCCGACTGCTGGTGGGGGTTATAGTTTTGCCCGGACTGCTTTTGGTCCCTTTGGTGGCTATCTGACAGGTAGCGCGATCCTGATTGAATATGCGATTGCACCGGCAGCCATTGCCTGTTTCATTGGTGCCTATTGCGAAGCTTTATTTGGCATTGGTGGCTGGATTATTTATCTGGTCAGCTATCTGATCTTTATGGGCTTGCATCTGAAAGGTGCTGGTGAAGCACTTAAAATCATGTTCGTGATTACCGCAATTGCTGCGGTAGCTTTGATGGTATTCATCTTCGGCATGTTGCCGCATTTTAATAGTGCAAACCTGTTTGATATTGCGGTCAGTACTGAAGCGGCGGGTGCCAGCACTTTCCTGCCATTGGGTTATCTCGGTATCTGGGCGGCCGTGCCTTATGCAATCTGGTTCTTCCTTGCTGTTGAAGGCGTACCATTAGCGGCAGAAGAAGCCAAAGATCCGGCAAAATCCTTACCGCGAGGTCTGATTGGTTCCATGCTGATTCTGGCATTCTTTGCGTTAAGTATTCTGTTACTCGGTCCTGGTGCAGCCGGTGCAGATGCCCTTAAAGATTCTGGTGCGCCACTAGTCGATGCCTTGGTTGCAGTCTATGGGTCTAATACCTGGATGGCCAGTTTTGTGAATTTTGTCGGGCTGGCGGGTCTGATCGCGAGTTTTTTCTCGATTATTTATGCCTATTCCCGTCAGATTTTTGCACTGTCACGTGCCGGTTATTTACCGAAAAAATTGTCTTTGACCAACAGCAATCATGCGCCTTATCTGGCGATCATTATTCCGGGGATTATTGGCTTTCTGCTGTCACTTTCAGGTGAAGGTGATCTGCTGATCCTTATGGCCGTTTTTGGCGCGACGATTTCCTATCTCTTGATGATGATGTCTTATATCAAACTCAAAGTATCTCGACCAAATCTGGCACGTCCTTATCAAGCGCCGGGCGGTATTGTCACGGCATCGATTGCTTTAGTGCTTGCAGCCATTGCAGTGGTCGCTGGCTTCCTGGTCGATCCAAAAGTCTGGTTAATGGCAGCTGCGATTTATGTCGTACTGATTCTCTACTTCCTGTTGTATAGCCGTCATCATCTGGTGGCAGGCACACCGGAAGAAGAATTTGCCCGTATTGAGGCAGCAGAAAAGGAATTGAAATAAATCATCTTGAAGGGAGAACATGCTTATGCTGTATCAGATCAATGTGGCCAGTCAGCACTATATTTTTGAAGACTTAAAAACGCTGATGGCCAAGGCTAGCCCTGAACGGTCTGGCGATCAGCTGGCAGGGATTGCTGCCCATGATGCAACTGAGCGGGTTGCTGCACAAATGTGTCTGGCAGAAGTACCATTACAGCAGTTTTTGAATGAAGTTTTAATACCTTATGAACAGGATGAAGTGACCCGACTGATTCTGGATGAACATGATGCCGCTGCCTTCTATCCGATCTCGCATTTTACTCTGGGGGATTTTCGTAACTGGCTGTTGAGTACAGATGCCACCACTGAAAAAATTACGGCCTTAAAAATGGGGCTGATCCCAGAAATGGTGGCAGCGGTCAGTAAAATCATGCGCAACCAGGATCTGATTCTGGTGGCAAAAAAATGCCGGGTGGTGACCCGATTTAGAAACACCATCGGACTGGAAGGACATCTTTCCACCCGCTTGCAGCCGAATCATCCCACCGATGATCTGATGGGAATTTCAGCATCGATCCTGGATGGGCTGATGTATGGCAGTGGTGATGCGGTGATCGGAATCAACCCGGCGACAGATAATCTGCAAAATCTCTCCGAGTTATTAAAATTATTGGATCACATTATTCATGAATATCAGATTCCGACCCAGTCCTGTGTGCTGACCCATATCACTTCAGGGATTCAGTTGGCGAATAAAAATATCCCGATTGACCTGATGTTCCAGTCCATCGCGGGAACTGAAAAAGCCAATACCGGCTTCGGCATTAATCTGGAACTTTTACAGGAAGGTTATGAAGCGACTTTAAGCCTGAAACGTGGCACAGTGGGTCAGAACGTGATGTATTTTGAAACCGGACAGGGCAGTGCTTTGTCCAGTAATGGTCATCATGGGGTCGATCAGCAAACTCTGGAAGCACGTGCCTACGCCGTGGCACGTAAATTTAACCCTTTATTGGTCAATACCGTGGTCGGCTTTATCGGCCCGGAATATCTGTATAACGGTAAGCAGATTATCCGGGCAGGACTGGAGGATCATTTCTGTGGCAAGCTGCTCGGCGTGCCGATGGGTTGTGATATTTGCTATACCAACCATGCCGATGCAGATCAGGATGACATGGATATCTTGCTGACTCTACTCGCCAATGCCGGACTGAATTTTATCATGGGGATTCCGGGTTCAGATGATGTGATGCTGAACTATCAAACTACCTCTTTCCATGATGCTTTATATATTCGTCAGTTATTAGGCTTAAAACCGGCGCCTGAATTTGACCACTGGCTGCAACAGCAGGGTATTCTTTCTCAGCAAGCCCATCAGTTGCAGTGGCCGACTGAATTACCCAAACAGTTTTCCCGTTTGATGCTGTCTTAAGGAGTGATGATGAAACTGGTTCCTGATGTGCAATTTCAGTCACAGCTGCAAGACAATCCCTGGCAACAGCTCAAAGCCTATACCGATGCGCGTATAGCCTTAGGCCGGGCAGGTGGCAGTTTACCAACCCGACCAAGTCTGGAGTTTCAGCTGGCACATGCTCAAGCCAAAGATGCTGTGCTTAAATCACTTGCTGCTGATCAACTTAAAGAAAGTCTAAGCAGGACTGGTCTAACGATTTTAGACATTGAAAGCCAGGCAGTGGAAAAGGACCTTTATTTAAAACGCCCGGATTTGGGTCGTATCCTGTCTGATGAGTCTAAAACGATGTTACAGCAATACCGGAATGAACATCAGGACACTTGGGATGTGGTGATTGTCGCGGGAGATGGGCTATCTGCACGTGCTATTGAAGAAAATACACCACACTTTATTCCTGCTTTGGTAGAAGCTTGCAAAGTGCAAGGCTGGAGGGTCGCACCTCTAATTATTGCCCGTGGTAGCCGTGTCGCACTGGGAGATGAGGTTGCAGAAATTTTAAAAGCCAAAATGCTGGTGATGCTCATTGGTGAACGCCCAGGGTTGAGTTCTCCGGATAGTATGGGAATTTATTATACTTATAATGCTTTTAAAGGCTGCCATGATGCACTCAGAAACTGTATCTCCAATGTTCGTCCGGCAGGTCTGTCCTATCCGCTGGCGATCCAACGCTTAATCGCACTCATGCAAAAATCCTGTGCATTGCAGCTTTCGGGCGTACAGCTAAAAGATGAACATGAAACATTGGTTGAAGTTCGGCATGAGCCAGGCAAAGGATTATTTAAATAACCAATAGTGTAGAAACTTCTACGCTGTTACAGACTTACACGCCGTCACCATCTCACTTATTTTTGTCACACAAGTTAAAAAATCAACTTGTTATGATGAAATCCACACATGAATAAAAAACAGTGAGGATGGTTATGGCTAATGATTTCAACAAAACACCACCTTCAGGCTATGATGAAGATACACGGCAGAAGAAAAGAATTCCTGTCTATATTTTAATTTTAGTAGGTGTCTTCCTGCTGGCATTGCTACTTTATATGTTTGCCGATATTAAGCCTTCACCAGAAGAAGCACCTCCGGGTCATCCAAATCCGCAAGCTCAACCAGCAACCATGAACAATACGACCCCAGCTCAGTCAGAGGAAGGGCGTAGTCAGGATCTGAATCAGCCTGCGAACTTAAGTGGTGTTACTGGTACGACTGAAGCCACCGCAGAAGATACAGCGGGAGGTATGAATGTTGGTATAGCAACCGACTCAGAAGGATCTAGTCGAGGTGCTGGTCAGTAAGCACCCTCTTAAAAAGCCCTGGTTAAGAATCAGGGCTTTTTTGCAATCTAATGTGCGGATTTGTTGTAGTTGTGCATTTCTCAATTGAATAAAAAAAGCTCCAATTCTAATGTGAATAATGCATAACAGACGGCTTTACAACTTTCCAAAAAAGAAGTCTGTAAATACTTATAAATAAAGTAAAACCATAGAGGGCATGACAACATGAATGAATATATGAGAGGCCCAGGCGGTTATGATGCCATGTACTATTGGGAACAGTTTCATCCCATATTAAGTGCAGTGGCGATCCTGCTGATAGGCTGGGTTATTGCATTGCTGGTCTCTGCAGGCGTAAAAAAAATCCTGCAAAAGCTTGGCACCAATGAGCGGCTAAACCATGCGACTGGCCATCGTTCCAATATTGAAAATATCATCACAAGAATTGTCTTCTGGTTAATCCTGATTATGGCAGTTATTGGTGCACTGAATGTACTGAATCTGACCAATGTCAGTGGACCGTTCAGTAACATGATTCAGCGCTTCCTGCTGTTTATCCCTCAATTGCTTGCTGCGATTGCTGTCGGATTCATTGGCTGGATTGTTGCCAATCTGGTCAAGGTGGGACTACAGAAGCTGCTTGACCGCACTCAACTGGATGAAAAACTCAGTTCAGAAGTTGGTGTAAAGCCACTGAGTGAGAATATCAGTGAAATTATTTACTGGCTGATTCTGTTGTTATTCCTGCCTATCGTACTCTCGATTCTGGGTTTAAGCGGTCTGCTGTATCCAGTTCAGAACATGGTCAATGATGTGGTTGGTTATCTGCCTAATATCTTTATTGCCGGTGTGATTGTTTTTGTCGGCTATATTCTGGCGAAAATCATCCGTGGCATTGTAGAAGGTTTATTGCGTAGTCTGAATGTACAGCAACAGGCAGAAAAAGTTGGCATCTTCAAGAACTCTAATGTTCCTCAAGTAATTGGTTCCTTCATCTTTGCTGTGATTATTATTACAGCGCTGATCATCGCTTTTGAAGCTCTCGGTATTGAGGCGATTTCACAACCTGCAACCGCGATGTTGTATGAGGTAATGAATGCCATTCCAAATATTATTGCCGCAGCCCTGATTCTGATTCTGGCTTATGTCGTATCGAAACTGGTCGCGAAGCTGGTTACTGAAGTTCTGGCAGGTACGGGTGTAGATGAAGTTCCGGCCAAGCTAGACTTACAACGTTTCCTAGGTACCACTAAAATTTCGCATGTCGTGGGCGTCCTGATCATTCTGTTCACTATGCTGTTTGCTGTGTCTGAAGCGGCGAACCGTCTTGGCTTTGAACAGGTAAGTAGCCTGATTGCGATGTTCATTTACTTCGGTGCGAACATCCTGCTCGGCGCAGTGATTCTGGTGGTTGGCTTCTGGCTGGCAAATGTGGTTGCGAATGTAGTGCAGCGCGGTGAATATAACAGTTCACGCTGGTTAGCCAATCTGGTTCGTGTCCTGATTATGGGTCTGGTAGTTGCAATGGGCTTACGCGCAATGGGCATTGCCGATTCGATTGTAAACCTTGCATTCGGTCTGACTCTGGGCGCAGTAGCAGTGGCTTTTGCTCTGGCATTCGGTCTTGGTGGTCGTCAGCCGGCAGAACGTGTTCTGACGGATTTGATTGATAAAGCCAAACGTGAAGGCAAAGAACCAAATCCCTTGAAAAAAGATACTGATATCATGACTTCAGCTTTTGGTTCAGGTAGTGCGACTTCTGCGACTGAACCAGCTACTACAACAGGAGCGAGTATCGTGCCTACTCCAGGTCAGAATGATGACAATGCGCCAATGCGTACGGACTTATCGAATAGTACCCCTGCATCACTTACTACTGCACCGCAGGATGATGAAGCATCGGGTATTGATCAGGTTACTCCAGATATAGATCAGGCTGTACCGGACTCACTCGACGTCGATCCAACTCATCCACCAGCTAATAATCCATTTGGCTCTACAGGTGAAGACGAACCGAATGTCGATAGTCGTCCAAAGAAAGATGACCTGAATTAACCTGTTCCAATCAAATAAAATCGGCCACGCTTAAGTGGTCGATTTTGTTCAGTCATGAGGAAAAATGAATGAATGCAAAAAAACCGAATAAAGTTCTAGCACCTTTAGTGATTGCAGGAATTACGATTGGCTTTTTTACTGCTGCCTATAGATTTATCTTTGTTAAGAGCAAAGCAGATAAGCGCTCTGAACAAGCGCTGGAAAAGAATATACCGGATACAGACGAATTTAACTGAAAAATCCTGTTAATTCGTTGAAATAGAATTGTCATGTTGAAAATATAGAATATTCAAATGAATACTAAATTAATTTTGGTATTCTTATTGCATTAATAATATAAAGACAAAGGAGATCAACAATATGTGGAAATTAAAACAGTCTAAATTTATTAGCTCTACTGCAAATGCAGCACCATATTATCTGCAAGAAGCCGGCCGAAAAATGCAGCTGACGATTGACCGTCTTGAAAATACGGCCAATCTTAAGCTGTTTAAAACAGACTATCTGGAGTGAACTTGAGACTGACTTTAGAGTATTTATAAATTAAACATATTCTGATGCGGCATGCGCCGATGACCATGCCCATTGGAAATTAAATCCACCCAGATGTCCGGTAACATCCAGAATTTCACCGACAAAGAACAAACCTTTTTGTTTCTTGCTTTCCATGGTCTTGGAAGAAACTTCAGTCGTATCTACACCCCCTAGCGTTACTTCGGCAGTACGATAGCCTTCGGTGCCTGATGGTTTCACTTCAAAGCTGTGCAAACGTTTGGCGATCTGTTCTAGTTTATCATCACTGATATTGCCAATCGAGGTTTCTGCAACCTCAGTCCAGATCAGATTCTGTAATTCCAATACCACACTTTTGGGTAAGTGCTCGGTGAGTAGGGTCCGTAACAAGACTTTTGGCTGGCTTTGTTTTCTGGATTTAAAGAAGTCAAACAGATCCACACTTGGCAGGAAATCGACCTTAAAGCTTTGACCAACATCCCAGTAGTTAGACAATTGCAACGAGCTTGGACCACTTAGGCCACGATGGGTAAACAGCAGGGCTTCAGTAAAGCTGTTCAGCTCATTGGATAAAGTTGCTTCTACCGCATTACCACTTAAGCGCGTCGTAACTTCTTTAAAATTATCCGAGAAGGTGAAGGGTACCAAACCGGCACGGGTCGGATAGATATAGTGACCAAATTGCTTGGCAATCTCATAGCCAATACCAGAACCACCCAGGGTCGGAATTGACAGGCCACCGGAAGCCACCACGACAGATTCAACTTCAAAATATCCCAAAGACGTTGCAACCTGGAAACCTTGATCGTCAACCGCGTTGACTGCTTTGACTTCACAACTGGTTTTAATATCGACCAGACCGGTCTTGTCACATTCAGACAGCAGCATTGCCAGAATTTCTTTGGCGCCATTTAAAGTGAAAAGCTGCCCATGCTTACGCTCTTCATATTCAATACCGTACTCGCATACCATACCAATGAAATCCCAGTTGGTATAACGAGTCAGAGCTGAAATAACAAAATGTGGGTTATGCGAGATAAAATTTTCCGGCTCGACGTACAGGTTGGTGAAGTTACATTTCCCACCACCAGACATCAGGATCTTTTTACCGACCTTATTGGCCTTTTCAACCACGACAACACGACGACCACGTTGCGCAGCCATATATGCTGTCATTAAACCTGACGCACCTGCACCTATGACTAGAACATCGTATTGCTTGGAAGACATGACACACTCAAGGGAGAAGAAAAGGAAAGCATTATAGACAATTTTATTTCAGCTTTCTCTATTCATCCTGAAGCAAATCGAATTACAGATATTCATCAGACATTCATCACAACTGATTTGAAATACTGAAAAGCTGCTTCTATAGTTTTATACATGAGGATAGAAAGCCTAGGGAGAAAGACTGATGGCGAATATCGAACAATTAAAACAATATAATCTGATCACTTATATTCTGTATATTCTGGGCTTCTTTGTCGGCCTGACGCCGATTGTTGCCATTATTATGAACTATCTGAAACGCAATGAAATGCGCGGCACATGGCTGGAAAGTCATAGCGACTGGCAGATTCGAACCTTCTGGATCAGTTTAATCGGTTATCTGATCGGTGGCTTATTAACCACGATTCTGATTGGATTCGGGATTCTGTTTGTAGTGTTTATCTGGCACATTTACCGTCTAGCCAAAGGTTTGATGGCTTTAAATAATAATGAGCCGATTAATCCGGTTTAATTTGTATACAGCTCAGGGATTTTGCCTTGCAGGCCTCCAGTATGAATGACCAATAGCTTTGATCCAGCAGGGAAATAACCCTTTGCAATCAGCTCAGTCAGACCCATCAGCATTTTCCCGGTATAAATCTGTTCTAGAGGAATACCGTATTCAGCTTCAAAGTTCTGAATAAACTGAATCAGTTCAGCTGTAGTTTTGGCATAACCACCACAGCAATAGTCATCCATAATCTGCCAGTTTTTCTTGTGGGTCAGTTTGGCGACATCTTCTGTTAAGAATGTCCCTTTCAGTGCAGAAAAACCTAAAACGTGTTGATGATTTTGACTGGCTTCAATTAGTCCTGTAATTGTACCGCCTGTACCCACTGCAGAACAGATCACATCAAACTGGCGATCTTCAGGTTTTAAAATTTCCTGACAGCCTTGAATAGCAAGCGTATTGGTCCCCCCTTCAGGAATCACGTAATGATCTGGAAACTGCTGCTGTAATTCTGCCAAAAAATCGGGTTGCTGTTTACGTCGATAATCCTCACGGCTGACAAAATGCAACTGCATGCCAAAGTCTTGCGCGGTCTTTAAGGTAGGATTTAAGGGTTTTTCTTTAAGTTCTTCACCACGAATAATGCCGATACTTTCAAAACCAAACTGATGTGCCGCAAATGCCGTCGCTGCAATATGATTTGAATAAGCACCGCCAAAAGTCAGCAACTTTTTAAACCCTTGTTGTTGCGCTTGCAGAAAATTATATTTCAGCTTAAAAAACTTGTTGCCCGAAATCCGTGGATGCACCAGATCCAACCGACGTATGGTTAGTTGCATACCGTGTACATTCAGGGTTTGGTCTATGAATTGCTGGGCAATCGAATCAAACATGGCAATCTTAAAAGTGAGAACGGCAACAGTATAACCAATTTGAGCGTACCCGAAAGTGACTTTATTCCTATTCTAACTGCACTCTTGAATGATGCAGCTTGTCACAAAATAATTGAATAAAAAACAGACATAAAATGCTAATCTAAAGTTAAGGGAATCTGTCAGGAGGGTAGCAAATGAAACATCTATCCTATGCTGTGCTTGCGTTACTTCTGTCCAGTCTGACTGGCTGTGATAATGACAAAATGAATAAACCGAAGACTGAAGTCAGAACCATGATCATAGGCGGAATGCCGGTA
This sequence comes from Acinetobacter sp. VT 511, assembly GCF_001077515.1. Lineage (NCBI taxonomy): Bacteria > Pseudomonadati > Pseudomonadota > Gammaproteobacteria > Moraxellales > Moraxellaceae > Acinetobacter > Acinetobacter sp. VT 511. Next base: position 68,491 of record NZ_LFRE01000089.1, read on the forward strand.
CATGATCACGACTATCATTTGTCTAAACCGCAATTTATCGCCCAAGAGCTTCAGTAAACTTAAACTGAATATTTATGAGATAAAGTTAAGATTTTGCACTATAAAAATGCAGCATTCGTGCTGCATTTTGCTTAGAATAGCGCAATCAAGATTTAACCGGGTTGTGTTGTGGAATCATTCTGGATTTTGGGCTCAATTGCCTTTGCATTAATGTTAGGCGCAATGAGCCCTGGGCCGACATCGATTTATGTGGCAAAAAATTCAATTGCTATTTCGCGCAAGCATGGCCTGTTTACGGCATTAGGAACCGGTACAGGTGCCGCTGTTTTTGGTCTACTCGCAGTTCTAGGCTTACAGGCATTTTTACTGGCTGTGCCGTCTGCCTATCTGGCTTTAAAAATCTGTGGTGGGATCTATTTGCTCTGGCTGGCATTTAAAATTATCAAACATGCCAAAGAGCCGATTAGTGCCGATGAAAACAGCAATACCCAGATGTCACTGCGTCGTGCTTATACCACAGGCTTGATCACTCAATTATCTAACCCTAAAATTGCCATTGTATTAGCCAGTATTTTTACTGCACTTTTGCCTAAAGAAATTCCAACCTATTTCTATGTCGTGCTTCCGGTCCTATGTTTCTTTATTGATGCAGGATGGTGTTCTTTGGTGGCAGTTGCCTTGTCTGCAGAAAAGCCTCGTCGTGTGTATTTAAAATTCAAAGCAGGCTTTGATCGTGCTACAGGTGCAGTCATGACCGTGCTTGGATTAAAGCTGATCTTTGGTATGAAGTAATTATTTCTATAAGCTCCGCTATAGATAAAAAAGCCCCTGTGAAATAGGGGATTTTTTACGAGAGCATTAAAAAATATTTTCTTCAGAATTCGCAGAAATACGGTGAATGGACAGGTCTGCACCTATAAATTCTTCTTCCCGGGTGAGACGAATACCAATCCATACTTTGAGCAGGCCATAGACCAGGAAGCCACCTGCCAAAGCCACAATAATAGCGAGAACTGTACCAACTAGCTGTGAAATTAAAGAAACACCACCCATGCCTCCCAGCCATTGCTGACCGAAGATACCCACAGCAAGACCCCCAAAAGCTCCGCATACACCATGCAAAGGCCAGACGCCAAGCACATCATCCACTTTGAGTTTATTTTGAGTATACGTAAAAAGTTTTACAAAAATCACGCCTGCGCTCATGCCGATAAAAAGTGCACCCAATGGATGTACCACATCTGAGCCTGCACAGATCGCTACCAAGCCGGCTAATGGTCCATTATGCAGAAAGCCCGGGTCATCTTTACCTGCCACTTTGGCTGCAATTGTTCCACCGACCATTGCCATTAAAGAATTGATGGCGACCAGTCCAGAAATAGCATCGAGGCGCTGGGCACTCATGACATTAAAACCAAACCAGCCGACAATTAAAATCCATGAACCTAAAGCCAGAAATGGAATTGATGAAGGCGGATGTGCTGTAATCCGGCCATCATTTTTATAGCGGCCATGACGTGCACCAAGCAGAATTACCGCAGCCAGTGCGATCCAGCCACCCATGGCATGCACCACCACTGAACCAGCGAAATCATGAAAGCTGGAACCAAATGCCTGAGCTAACCAGTCCTGGAAACCAAAGTTACCATTCCAGATCATACCTTCAAAAAATGGGTAGATCAGGGCAACTAGAAATAAAGTTGCTAAAGCCTGCGAGCGCATTTTGGCCCGTTCAGCAATACCACCAGAGATAATCGCTGGAATGGCTGCAGCAAAGGTAAGCAGGAAGAAACAGCGCATCAGGTTATAGCCATGATCAGCTGCTAAGGTATTGGCATCATGGAAAAAATGCTGTCCATAGGCAATATAGTAACCCACTAAAAAGTATGCGATTGCAGAGATGGCAAAGTCAGTTAGAATTTTACTTAAGGCATTGACCTGATTCTTATGTCGAACTGTTCCAAGTTCCAGAAAAGCAAATCCTGCATGCATGGCAAGTACTAGAACTGCACCGAGAAGGAGAAATAATAAGTCTATATTTTGCATGGTGCGTTCCAATTTAGTGCGTAGAATCACAAAAGAAACCCAGTATATAGAGGCAAACTGATTCTAAAAGAGGCACTAGCAAGGGAAATTTTGATGAAGAATTTATTGAAATTAATAAGACTCGATATAAGGCATAATGTGATTTGTCTGCACCAAACTAAGACACTACAAGAGACGATAAATTTAAAATTTATACCTGATTTTTAAATATTTAGATTTATCGGACTCAATTGAATGCTAAAAATGAGTGCTAAAGGTGCACAATGAATGTGAAGCAATTTTTAAGAAAAAATTTAAAAAGTTAAGTGAAGTAGCGGATTTTAATTCTCAATCTAAACGTGATTTTTGAGTCTGAGATCTTTAATACTTGTTGGTTAGGTGTTTATAAAATAAATGAAACCCTAAAAGCTTAGGGTTTCATAGCTGAATATTGCAATCACAGTATTCAATTAATCTTTAAAGTGTACCGGTATCCACTGATAGCTTTGACCATCTTTTGAATAGATATGCCCAATCCCGGGGAAAGGTAAATGTGGTGCAGCAATCAACTGACCCGCTTTGGCATATTCAGCAAAATGTTTAAGACGGGTTTCGACTGCTGCCTTAGGGTCTATATCAAAATCTACCGCTGTTTTTGGTGCATCAAACTGCAAGGTATGTGAATGCACGATGTCACCAATAAATACCACTTCTTGAGCATCGGTTTTCAGTTTAAAGCTGTAATGCCCTGGGGTATGACCGAAAGATGGCTTAAATTGAATATCACCCAAAGCGAAAGCTTTATCTGAAAAGACTTTAATTTTTTTGGCTTTTTCATAGGGTGCAAGTGCGGCTTTAATTTTCTCAACTGTGCCTAAAAATTTCTCTTGGTTTTCTTTGGGTAGTTTCTTGATGGTGTTTGGACTGAGCCAGTAGTCATATTCGGTTTTGGAAATATGCAGTGTGGCATTTGGGTAATTTGCTACACTGTTATTTGAGATGCCACAGACATGGTCAGGGTGTAAATGGGTCAGGAAAATGCTATTGACCTGTCCAGGCTGATACCCTGAAGCTTTTAGGTTGTTATAGATTGAACCTAAGTGTGTGCCAAAGCAGCTTGCAGCACCGCTGTCGACCATGAGTAGCTGGTTGCCTGTATTGATTAAAAAAGCATTGACTGAGGTTTGTATGCCTTTGTCGTTGATGGCAGCGTATTTTTTGAGAATGCCCGTTTTTTCGCTGTCACTTAAGCCTTTAAATAGCGCAGGGTTTAAGTAGTTTGTGCCATCGAGCAGGGCGGTGATTTGAGTGTTGCCGATTTGGTGATGGTAGTAGCCAGCGACTTGTTTTTGCGTTGGGATGGTAGTTGGTTCAGCCGCTTGAGAGTTGAGCGCTACAGTGCTTAGAGCAAGTGTGAGGAATAGGGGGTTAAATGTTTTCATGGGGTTCTTATAAGTTTTAAAGGGATGGATATTTTTTATCATACTTAGATATAAATTTTAAAATTTTTGAAAGCTCTTTTTCTTGCGCCACATATGGCTCAGAAAGAAGGTTGGGATGAAGGTTATATACTATTTACCTTACTTTTGACGGATGAGAAATGCAACTTCGTAAGGTAACATTCCAATATTGATTTAATAATGGATTCTCCCTCTCCCTATGGGAGAGGGCCGGGGTGAGGGAAATCCCAAAAACAAAAAAGCCCCTACAACGTAGAGGCTTTTTTACAACTAAAAATTATTTTTTACATTCTGGCTGTGAACGGTCAATTACTTGAGTACCTTCAACACGGTAACCAATCTGACCCACAATAAATGCTTGATTCAATTGGGTAATGACAACATCAGATAAAGCCACAGCACAACGATCTTTCTCAATTGCACGATCTACCGCTGTTTTGAAGTTAGGAATACCTAATGGGAATAAAACTACCGGAACCTTATCTTCACCTGTGACACGTTGACCTTTCACAAATTGGTTTGAGTTCAAGTTATAGTTCTTTGTAGAAGCTACGGTCATATCCGCCATACGAACTGAACAGCCTGTAAATGCAATTGTTGACATCGCTAGAACTGAAACTAGTAATTTTTTCATGCTTACCCCGAATAGTTATAAAAAATAAAAAGCGCTTTGATTTTATCGATATATTTTTTTAAAACAAGAAAATAAATTATATAAATGATATAAAAAAGCCCCTACATTAGTAGAGGCTTTTTATTTAAGACCTACATCTTAAGACACTTTATCACCCGGTTTAGCACCAGATTCAGGTGAAATCACCCAAACACCTTCGCCATTACCCGCAGCTAACACCATACCGTTAGAAATACCAAAACGCATCTTACGTGGTGCAAGGTTCGCAACCATCACCACTAGTTTACCTTTCAGATCTTCAGGTTGATAGAACTCACGAATACCACTAAATACATTACGTGGCTCAGCTTCGCCGATATTTAAAGTGAGTTGTAAAAGTTTATCCGAACCTTCAACCGTCGCAGCTTCAAGAACTTCCGCTACACGTAGGTCAACTTTCATAAAATCATCAATATTAATGATTTCAGCTTCGCCCACTTTAGGGTCAGCTTTCTTCTCTTTGGCTTTCTCTTTTTTCTTTTCAGCTTTTGGTGCTTCCGCAGGTGCCGCTAAAGAGTCTTTAGATGCATCCACCATAGCCGCCACAGCTTTCGGGTCTACACGTTGCATAAGCGGTTGGAACAATGCAATTTCATGACCCATTAACACTTGCTGGCGTGATGCAAAGTTGAAACTGTCGAGTTGTAAGAATGCTTGAACTTGTTCGGCCAATGTTGGAAGTACTGGCGCAAGGTAAACCGCCAATTGACGGAACAAGTTAATACCCACAGAACATACGTCATGAACTTGTTGTTCTTCGCCTTCAATTTTCGCTAAAGCCCAAGGCTTTTTCTCGTCGATGTATTGATTCGCTTTATCCGCAAGCGCCATGATTTCACGAATTGCCGTTGAGAATTCACGTGCTTCATAAGCTTGAGCAATCGAATCACCTGCATCAATAAAGCTTTGCACCAATTCAGGCTCTGCGCATGTTGCAGAAAGTTTATTATCAAATTTGGTATTAATGAATTTCGCACAACGACTTGCGATGTTCACCACTTTGCCAACTAAATCTGAATTCACTTTTTGAACGAAATCATCAAGGTTTAAGTCAGAATCTTCAACTTTATCAGAAAGTTTAGACGCGAAGTAGTAACGTAAATATTCAGGGTTTAAATGCTCTAAATAGGTTTCCGCTTTAATAAACGTACCACGAGATTTAGACATTTTCTGACCGTTTACAGTCAAGAAGCCATTAACAAATAAGCTTGTAGGCGTGCGGTAGTTTGCACCTTCAAGCATGGCAGGCCAGAACAACGCGTGGAAATAAACAATGTCTTTACCAATGAAGTGATACACCTCATTTTGAGAATCTTTTTTCCAGTAATCGTCAAAGCTTAAGTCAGGACGTTTGGTCTTGATGTAATTTTCAAAGCTCGACATATAGCCGATAGGCGCATCTACCCAAACATAGAAATATTTGTTTGGTGCATCTGGAATTTCAAAGCCAAAGTAAGGTGCATCACGAGAAATATCCCAATCCGACAAACCTGCTTCAAACCATTCATCTAACTTGTTGGCAATTGACACAGGTAAACGACCTTGGTCACGTGTCCATTTTTGTAGGTATTCACCAAAGTTAGGCAGTTTAAAGAAGTAGTGATCTGACGATTTCTCGACAGGTGTCGCACCGCTTAAGGTCGATTTTGGATTGAGCAGTTCAGTCGCGTTATAAGTTGTACCGCACACTTCGCATGAGTCGCCGTATTGATCTTCCGCTTTACATTTTGGACAGGTGCCTTTAATGAAACGATCCGACAAGAACATGCCTTTTTCAGGGTCAAACAATTGAGTCACAGGACGAACTGCAATGTTGCCCGCTTCACGGTTTTTGATATAAATCTCAGATGCACGAGCCTGGTTTTCGGCACTGTTGGTTGAATCGTAGTGGTCAAAGTCCACTTTAAAACCAGCAAAGTCACGTTCGTGTTCTTTTTGTACATTGGCAATTTGCTGTTCAGGGGTAATGCCATTGGCTTCAGCACGCAGCATAATCGCCGTACCATGCGCATCATCCGCACATACATAAGTCACGTTATGACCCATTGCACGCATCGCACGTACCCAAATATCAGCTTGGATATAACCGAGTAGGTGACCCATATGGATCGGGCCATTGGCGTATGGAAGGGCGTTAGTGACTAAGATATTACGCACGGATCTGACTCTCTCATTCGTATTTTATGCAATGGGCGGTAATTTTACATGAGATAGACATGACTTGCATAAGGCTTTTAGTGAATTCTTTTTCAATAACAAAGTTGCACCTCAATGAAATGCTACTTTATGGCAGGATTATCAGGGATAATAGCCTATCCGCCATTTGCTTGAGTGCTTGACTATGTATGACGATTATGATGATTTTGAAGATGATCAACCAGTCAGACGGATTAAATCGAATATCAAGCAACAGACTTTAGGCAAACGTATCCTTGAAGATGCGCAAAGCTATTTAGATCAGGTTTCGCAAGGTGAACACACCTTCTTAGTTAATCATTTGCGTGAACTCGCACAGCAGGATGAGTATTTTAATGTGTGGGCAGATCAGCTTGATCAACCTGTCGGTTCAAAAGTGGCCAATGATGCCTTAAACCTGATGCATTTTTGGCAACAGATCCATCGTCATGAAGATGTTAAAGCCTTTAACCTACTCGATGTCATCAATAGTGAAGACTTCCAAAAAGACGTACTGACTGCTTTTGATGCGATGCAAATAGATGAAGCCCATAAAGCCTTACGCCGTCCCGTGATTGTTGAAGCCTTTAAAATGTATAAATTGGGCTGTTATGCAGGTTGTGTACCTTTGCTCTATGCACAGCTTGAAGGTTTACTCACCGACGTCTTAATCCAACAAGGTTTTTTAAAGCAAAACGGCACCAAGTTTGTCGATGTCTATAAAATCGTTCCCGGTTTAAAGGGCAATGAAATTAAGAGTCTATGGCATAAATCTAAAATCGCTGCAGAACTGAATCCATACTTTGCAGAACTGGCTGCTTATAAAATGGATTCTAGTTCGAACGTCACTTCAACACGCCACAACATTTTGCATGGTACAGATGTGGCACATTTCACTCAAGCGCGCAGTTTTATCCTGTTCATCTGGTTGTTCTCGGTAGTAAGTTTTATGAGTACCGTGCGTGCTTAAACTAAGGTCGTTTGATACCTTTAGTTTTATTCATTCTATAAACGTTTAATGTAGATCGATCATAAGCATCCTTTAGCTTGAAAAATCAAGCTATGACAGTATTTGAGTAGGCAGGCTAAAGGAAATACGATGTCATGATGACAGTAAAATACTAACCGATGGTGCAAGAAATAAGATAAATAGAATCTTCAAAATACAGAGCACAATCTCGTCCAGGGTAGTGATGAAAATTTAAGATCGTAAGGTTTGTGCTATCTGATGCAATGATCAGCAACAACATGTACAGGCTTTGTTGCAGTTTGCTTAATTCACCCGATTCATTCTCTGCTTTATGCTAAATAATTGTCTGATAACTTATATGACTTACCTAAGGAGGGTACTCATGACTCAGAATAACCAGACAAGTACTTCTAAGCAGAACCAAGATAAACAGCAACATGCACGTGAAATGCATGATCAAATTGAGAAAGAGCAGAAGCAAAACGAGATCGACAAGCAGCACAAACAGGAACATCAGGAAGTACTAGAGGCTCAGAAGAACTGGTCGGATGATAAATCTGAAAAGCAAAGTGCTAAAGACTCAGATAGTGAGCAGTCAGATAAAAAAAATGAAACGACCAAGATGGATGACTTAAAAGCCAAGGCGATTGCTATTGGTGAAGAGCTATTGCAGAAAGGCGAAAAGATTCTGAATGAGCTAAAAAATGGCAAGTCTGAAGCCAAGCAGAATGATGATGCAGATGATTCCAAACAGGCTGCGCATAAATATGGAAAATCAGACCAGCAACATGGCAATGGTCAAGATCAGCAGGATCGTATGACGCATCTTAAAGATGAAGCCCTACATAAGTTTGATGATACCAAACAGAAGATTACTGAATTGGTGAATGAAGCTTCTGTCAAACTGGCTGAGCTGAAACAGATGGCCACCGATACGATGACTAAAATGAAAGAGAATTCATCTAAAGATCAAGACGCTAAAGATGACACCTCTAAGGAGAATACGTCTGATAAAAAAGAGGCTGCCAAAGATAAGGATTCAGAATCTGATGCAGACCAGTCTAAACAGGATCAAGGCAAAAACACCAAGAACCAGCAAGATAAGTCCGAACACAATAAAAATCATAAATAAGCTTTGATCGCACTGCCACTTCAACCATAACAGGGTTGAGGTGGCTGAATCTAATCAGACTCTTATTATAAAAATAATTATTCGCATACTAAAAACTACCTTATTTCTTATTCTCTTTCACTTTCCATTATTTCTATTCGCCACAAATTAATAAAACCAAGTAAAATGGTTGGAAATTGAAAATATCTCCCTCATCTTAATGGGCAGAATGCTTAACCTTAAGTGAAAAGCCCGTTAAACTAAGCTATTTAGATATCGATCTACATTTTTGGAGTAACCTATGTCGTGGCTTTCTTCGCTTAAATCGGTTTTTTCGCCTTCCAAGGAGGTGAACGAAGAAGCTGTGCAGAATGTACTGCAAAATTATATCTTGCCAAATTCTAACAATGCCTTGAAAGATCGGATTACTCAGGTCAATGTACAAGGTGAGATCTTACAGATCACGATTAATACCTATCCTGAAGAAAAAGAGCAGCTACAGCAGATTCATGATGAACTGGCTGACGCATTGGAAAAATGTGGCATCAAAGAACTCAATATGCATGTGATCCAGCAAAAAACGGGGCATAAAAAAGAGAGCGGGTGCGGGCATCATCATGCTGAAGGTGAAAGCTGCTCTAGCCAGCCGCAAACCACAGTAGCACCAAAATCGAATTTACCACCCGTGGTGGATGCATCTGCAAGCACTGATGCTGTAAAGCAGGCGAATGAAAATTATCAACCTCAACAAGAAGAAGCGCCTATTCAAAAAGCTGCCCCGCAACAGCGTGATGTGCCGAAGCATCCACGTATTCAAAATGTGATTCTGGTGTCTTCTGGTAAAGGTGGTGTGGGTAAATCAACCACAACAGTGAACCTGGCCTTGGCTTTACAAAAACTGGGTCTAAAAGTCGGTGTACTGGATGCGGATATTTATGGTCCAAGTATTCCAACAATGCTCGGTAATGCGGGTAAAACTCCGATGATTGAAGCTGAAAACTTTGTACCATTAGATGCCTATGGCCTGGCGGTGCTATCAATTGGTCATTTAACTGGTGATCACAATACACCAGTGGCATGGCGTGGTCCAAAGGCAACGGGTGCATTAATGCAATTGTTTAATCAGACACTTTGGCCAGATCTTGATGTCTTGATGATTGATATGCCGCCAGGTACAGGGGATATCCAGTTGACTCTAGCGCAGCGTATCCCAGTCACTGGCGCAGTGATTGTGACAACGCCACAAAATGTGGCATTACTGGACGCTACCAAAGGAATTGAACTGTTTAACCGTGTACAGATTCCAGTCATGGGTGTGATTGAAAATATGTCGACTCATATCTGTTCAAATTGCGGCTATGAAGAACAGATTTTTGGTACGGGTGGTGGCGATAAATTGTCAGAACAGTACAATATTCCACTACTTGGCCGTCTGCCTTTAAATGCTGTAATCCGTGAAAATGCCGATGCCGGAACGCCGTCAGTGATCGCTGGAGATGAGGCTGCTGATAGCTATATGGCGATTGCCGAAAAGATTGCAGCCAAACTGCCAAAGGCTCAAAAAGATCAGTCTCGTATTTTCTAATAGAGATCATTGATTAAAACCTCAGTCCAGGCTGGGGTTTTTTATGTTAAAGCTGACAGTAAAATGAAAGTATTCGCTAGCAAGTAGGTCCAATAAAAGCAAGAAAATAAATTAAGACAATAAGTGGAAATAAACTGAGTGACTTTAAAAGATTTGAAGATGAAAAAATCAGAAATGTATTATTAGATAAATCATTTTAAAGATATAAAAATTTAATTTTTGCGTTAGTGTTTTCTATAGAATTTTCTCATGAATAAGTGGGAGTCAACTAAAATGACTCTATCGTATATCACTTAATCTTAGCATTTTTTTTCATATAAGTATTTGAATTTAATTTATAATTTAAATTATTCCAAAAAATTATAATTCTTCTTACAAATAAGATTTTGCAGGTAAAAATATTCTGATCTATGCTGCAAGCATTACAGCGAGGTCAACCCATGATTTCTTGGTTATTTATTGGTTTAGTAGTCACAATTTTACTGACTCCAGGCCCAACTAATACCTTATTGGCATCTTCCGGGATCCATGCAGGTTTTAGGAAATCATTTTATCTTATTCCTGCTGAAGCGTTAGGCTATCTGCTTGCGATCAGTTTTTGGGGAATCCTGATTGGCAAGATTTCAACCCATCTGCCAGCTTTACCGAATATCCTGAAATTATTTAGCGCCTGTTATATTCTCTATTTGGCAATCAGATTATGGCGTACAGCAGAAATTGCTGACAGTTTAAGTCAATTCACCATTCGTGCCAGAGAGTTATTTTTAGCAACTTTACTGAACCCTAAGGCCTTATTGTTTGCATCGGCAATTTTCCCCGTAATTGCATGGCAGAACAGTTATTACTATGTCGTACATATGCTGATGTTTATAGGACTATTAATTCCAATTGCAGTTTTATGGACATTCTTCGGTACTTTACTGGGTCGTAATAATAATCGTTGGCTCAACCAAAAAAATATGCAAAAGACCGCATCATTGGTACTGATGAGCTTTTCTGTACCGCTGAGTTATTCAGCGATTATGAGTCTGTAACTTCACTCAAAAAATCTTATTAAAATTTCAAAGTAGCATCAAGAAAGAACACTTATTTTCATTGAGGTGAATTTCAGTTAAAGTACGTCGCAATAACTGAAATTAAGATTTTTGGATTAGTACCAATGGCAATTAAGTCTGATCGCTGGATTCGCGAAATGAGCGAAAAGCATGGCATGATCGAACCCTATGCAGAGAACCAGGTTCGTTTTGATGAGAATGGTGAAAAACTCATTTCTTATGGTGTATCAAGCTATGGTTATGATGTTCGTTGTGCACGTGAATTCAAGGTATTTACCAATGTGCATTCTGCGATTGTAGACCCGAAACACTTCGACGAGAAAAGCTTTATCGACATCGAATCTGATGTATGTATTATCCCGCCTAACTCATTTGCGCTTGCACGTACTGTAGAATATTTCCGTATTCCACGTAATGTACTGACTGTTTGTCTGGGTAAATCTACCTATGCGCGTTGCGGTATTATTGTGAATGTGACCCCACTTGAACCAGAGTGGGAAGGTCATGTCACCCTTGAGTTCTCAAATACGACGAACCTTCCTGCACGTATCTATGCGGGTGAAGGGGTAGCACAGATGCTGTTCTTTGAATCTGATGAAGTTTGTGAAACTTCATACAAAGACCGCGGCGGTAAGTATCAGGGCCAGACTGGTGTAACTTTGCCAAAAGCATAATTAGTTTAAAGTATTGAATAAACGGGGCTTAAGGTCCCGTTTATTTTTTGAGTTTTCATTCATCGGAAACTTGGCTATTCAGTACTTTGCTTTTTGCATCTGAATGGAAAATGAGCATAATGGATGAGGATTACACATTAAAAAATACATTGCTGAAAGCTATGTAGCATAAAAATTAAATACTACAAAAAGTAAGCGATGGCTGGAAGCCAAAGAAGAAAGATGCGGAGCATCTGATAATAAAAGGACAGTGAAGATGATTTTGAACGGTAAACATTCCATCTTTAAAAAATCGTGTTTAGCAAGCATGGTGAGTTTGTTATGCATGCCTTCTACCTATGCTTTGCAGCAGTTATCGGATGAATCTTTAGCAGATACGACAGGGGAAGGGATCGCACTTACTCTAAATGATTTCAAAATGGTATTTCAGGCACCGAATGATGTATCGGCAGGCTCTAGTTATACCCGTGACATTGATAATCCTGGTCAAGCAGATACAGGTTTCATTCGCATTATTCCTACAGGGGAGAATTATATCCAATTAGGGCAGCGTGCCTATGATCAGGTTTATGCAGATACCTACAATAAAAGTGTATTACAGGGGAAAGCAGATCGTAATTATAATACGCTGTATAAAAGTACCTATGACACCACTTATAACTCACAATATTCTACATTATTAACAAGTTATAGCGCTAATATCGAGACTGATGCTGAGGCAAAAAGAGAAACTTTTTTATTAGAAACACGTGAAGCACTGCTCAAGACTCCTATTATGCAACAATACTATACACAACGTCTTGCAGATTATCGAAATGGGACTTGGGGATGGCATAATGGTTGGCTTTATCGGGATGGTACCGGATTAGCAACTGATGGTACAACAAAGCATTCCCAACGACCTGTTAGCGAAGATCCTACAGGCATTTTGGGTTACGACAAAGCCGCTCGAGATTTTGCACTCGGTAATACTTATGAAATGATTAATTTACTTTATGGTCCAGGTGCATTGACTGCTAATAGTGACCTTACCAATTCGACATTTTATAAAAGTCTAACTAACTTCGTCAGATCCGATCAAATTACTGCAACAGTTAATAGTCTGATTTCTAGTGAAATTACTCGAGAGCGTCTTGCTGCAGAGTTACGTGCAAAATATAATGCCACTCAGCTCGCTGAAGATGCTGCAGACGCAGCAACGCAACAAATCCTGGCATTAATTATTGCGGCTGCTGAAGCCAGCGCATTACAGGCGGCAGCAAATTCCCCGGTCAAATCCTTAAAGACCAAGGCGGATGTTTTTATCTACGGTCTGGCATTATCTAAAAGTGATGGCTCATTAAGTACACGCTATAGCAATGAAGGCTTTAACTGGGGTTCAGCTGAAAACCCTTGGTTATTCCGTGCAGGTACAGAGAGAGTTAAACAGTTTAAAAATGCAGATAAAAACATCGGTTATCTAGCACTAGAAGCACCATTGGCATTGATCCCTCAATATACGACTGCAGATGACAACAATATAAAACTAGGTTTCTGGACGGATATCTTTTCTAGAAGTCTGGATTCAAGCAACCAGATTGATCCAGCAACAGGTGCACCGACTTCAGGTTTAGAGTTAGATCAACGGCTACGTATGCAAGTGGTGGCCAATGGCTTAAGTCTAAATGGTTCGCAAGTCCGTTTATTCCAAACAGCTGAATCAAATGATGCAAACTATAATAAGACCCTAGGCTTAGCCGCATTATTACGTTTGAATACCAATGATAATCCAGCGACATTGAGTAAACTTGATTCAAATCTGGATGCACGTGGTATTCGTATTAGCTCAGCAGTTGAAAACGAAGATAACACGGTCGTTACACCTGCTATGGTGCGAGGTACACCAGCCCCAATTTTTGAAAAACAGGAAGGCTTGTATTTATATAGTCCTAATATCAATCTTGTCCTCGGTAATATGTATCAGCCTTTTGTAGTAGGTTCAGAAGGTAATAATATTATTTTGGAGGTTACCCGTATTCCAGATATTCCAGATATTTACAATAAAATCTACCAGAATTATAAGAGTAGTAATTTTAAACCAGGTGATACTGCCTATAACACACAATATGGTTTGACTGAATACTTAGGAACCAGCAGCCTAGAAGGTTCTACCTGTAATGTGTATACCTGTGGCACAGCAATTAAAGCCAATGATCGGGATACGGTCGCAAAATATCAAGGGCGGAATGCAACTCACAGTAGTATTTCAATTGGTACAGTAGATCGTCTGCCAGGCAACCTTTTAGATGCAAATAAAGGCGACAATGCGACGGGAATTATGTTCAAGAGCACCGCAGCAAATGGAACCGAGTTTAAAAACTTTGGTTCAGTAGCAATTGATGGGGTGCTAATTCAGCATCTAAAAATTAAAACGACAGGACTATAAAGGGAGTTAGCCATGTTAAAGAAAATGACCTTAGCGACCTTGATGTGTGTATCGTTATCTAGCTATGCCAATTTAGTGAATTTAAATCAACAAGAAATGAAAGAGGTAGTTGGACAAGGGGGGGCAGACCTAAGTTGGACCTTTTCTTTAAATCATCGATATGCTACTAACCCAAATCTTAAAAATATTCATGGAATTGAAAACGGCATTGCAACTGTATATTACGATTTTGATGCAAATTCATGTGGTACAGATAATCTGTTCTGTCGTTTGGCTATTTCACCTAATAATCATGTGGATGAGGATGGCAATAAGAAATGGCTGGTTTTTAAAGATATTCAGGGTACCTTGCAAATTGACCGTTTTTCTATAGATGGCGCTACTATCATTAATTATCGGAATATTCCCCAAGCTGCGATGCAAGTCACTTTTTATGATGAAAGTCCGCTTAAAATACGTAATCTTGGGTTTAGTACCTTAGCGGTTGAAACAGGGACTACAGACGAGGCAGATAATAAAGAAGAAGGTTATTTAAATGTCGATAAATATGACACATACGTAGAAAAAATTACCGATATCAACGGTAACATTACAACTGCAGAAAAAGCAGTTCCTCAATTTGATCTTGGACAAGAAAAAGGTTTTATGGGGCTCAATGTGCATGGCAATATGCATATGTCTGGAAAATTGAAAATCTTTAGCTATAACTGCTCAGGTGGGGCACAAAGCCGTTGCTAAAATCTTAAGTGAAGGATAAGGATATCAATATGAAAACAAAAAAAATGCAATTAAAACTCCTCACTGTATGTGTATTTTTGGCACAACAAACCTATGCTTTAGAGGCTATCCAAGATCAGGACTTAGGACAAGTTACAGGTCAAGACGGGCTTAGCCTTACCCACGAAGTTTCAAAAGTGTACATTGAACAAGCCAACTGGCTTGATCCTACCGGTGATCAGAATGTACAAAGAGGTTTGGGGCTGCATCAAGTAAATGTATTAGGTGTTAATAACAATCCTATAGTGAGCCAATTACATCTTGATGTAGGTGCAACAGAGGTCGGCACAGGGATCAGGCTGGCATTTAGTGTTGATCCATTTAATGCAGAGGCAAACTTAAATATTGTTGAAAAAAACTGTAGTGAAGCAACGTGTCATGCCATCAATCGGAATGTAGAAAATGTAAGTAGCTTGGGTAAGTTAGGTATACAAACCAACTCTCCAATAAAAATGCTTTTAGAAACACAAGCAGGGCTATTTAACAGTAAAGAGCTCGCTTATCTAGATTTTCAATTGCAAAATGCGAATATAAGTCATGCCTTAGGGAATAATAAAACCCTATTAAAAGACTTTAATTTTAACTTCTCTGGTTTTGGATATATGTCTGTAAACCAGCATGAAGGTATTGTCCTAAGTACATACAATACTGCAGAAAAACCGAGTATTAATAGTGAAACTAATATTGTGCATTTAGGACGTGTTGCTGATAAGACTGATGTGGCAGCGGGACGTTCTGGTGCTACTAATCCTGGTATAAATCTGGATTTGCGTTATGTAACCCAACAAGATGCAACTTCCAAAGCAGTAGTCAAAAATATTATGCGTATGGGCGCATCAGGTGATATAACCAACGCAAAAATATTTATGAATGGTAATCAGTCTAATATTACTAAATTCGGAGTCAATACCAATGGTCAGGCTTACAATGCTTTAACAGGTTATGAAAATATCACCAATACTGGTGGCTTGCATTTGGGTATATCCACTGATTTCACCAATGCGTCCAATAGCCAAAATGCACCAACAACATTAGAAATAGGTCATACAGGGAAAGGAAGTTACGCAATTGAGTTTTCTAATTTAAGGGCACTTACAAAGCAGCAAAATGCTTATATTGATTTTGGTGATATTTATGTCAATACGATTTCAGGTAAAAGCTTAGAGTTTCTGATAAATGAAAATTTAAAAAATACCTTAATGCAGAATGATCATATTCGTAAGCAAAATCTAAAGTCTACTGAAAATTATGCCTTTATAGCAGTACGTGGCATGGACTTTCAGTCAATCGCCAGTAAAGCGCGCTTTATTTCAGACAATTCGATTGCCGCTCTTACAGGCGATGGTGGTTCTTGGGGTATAGGTATTCCAGTCTATAACCTGAATGCTAATGTAGCTTTGACCGGTACAACTTATAATGGTAAACAGGGGATAGCTTACAATGTTCTTGCATCAACCGAGGGTTATGGTATTGATGCTAAAACGGGTTTGCCAAGTACCACCTCTATTCTTTTAATTGATGGTCAAAATGGCGTACATGGGGAAGCTGTGAATTATTATGCTGGTTTACGTAACATTGATGCGCTGATTCAAGCTGAAGGTGTGATTAGCTATGAAGATAGTGGACTATATATTCGTGCAGATGATTTATTAATTGCAGCACAAGCGGAATTAGCCATTGGCCAATTGCCTGGTTCAAAATATAACTGTACTTCAGGATCTGCGCTATGTGGTGCTGTAGTTGCTAACGATAGCTTCTCAAAACCTGATGATGTTTTGACTACGATTGCTTTAAAACTAGATGGTTCAGGTGAACTACGCATTATTCCAGGAGTAGATCCGACTCCTGCTGATCCTGATAGTAACTTCCTTGGATTGAAAGGTAATTTCAAATTTAAAGATTTAACTGCTGCGCAACGTGATGATGAAGATTATGTAGGTAGTTATTTTAGTTTAATCAACAAAGATATTGGTGAAAATGGTCAGGTTGTACAAAGTTCAGCATTAACTTTGAACAGTCTGGAAGGAAATTTAGGTTTTAATACAAAAGTTAAATTAAGTGCAGATACAGTGACCTTGGATAGTCAGATTGACTTGAATCATACTAAGGATCTGGCAACCCCATTTAGAACCAATTTCGCAATGACCACTAATAATACTATGCAGAATATGGCATCAATTGCGTTAACAGGTGGAACGATGCGTAGTACTTTAGGAATAACGCCACGTTAAAATGGCCATCTTCTTACAGAAGTGTGCTGTGTCACATAATGGTAAGTAAAATAAATAATGAAATTTTAATGAATTCTTGTTCTAAATTAAGAAACTGATACTTCATGGGATTATAAGATGAAAAAAATAATAATGAGCAGTCTTGCATTTGCAATACTAGCAACATCACAGCAAGGGATTGCTCTAACTGCTTTAGCGGATCAGGAACTAGCAGCAGTAGAAGGCCAGGCTCTTTTAAATATGCAGACTAATTATGATTCAGGGCAAGGTATTAAGTTTCATAAACTAGGCCTAGAAGCATTAATGGAACTTAATGTTAATATTAAAAGTCTGCAATTGGGCTGTGGTGGGATGAATGGTGCAAATGCCTGTGATATTGATATTTCCAATATATCATTAAGTGGTCCAGCAACGGGGCAAAAGACCGATGGCTCTCCAAGTTTTACGGGTGAGCGTGCTGCAACCAGCGCTCAAATTACCAATCCATTTATTGAGTTTGCAATCAGTGGTAATCAAACAGCTACACGTGAAGTTGTGGGTTTTCGTCTAGGTGCAGAAGAAATTTTAGGCTTACTGACCTTGGGTACGGACAATATTCCAGATCCAAAAGACGGAATTAAAAGCTTCAGTGGTTATATGAAAATGGCTCAAACTAAAGGTCACTCCTATACTAAGGCTGCAACCTTTGGTAATGCATCAGATCAGAAAATTAGTGGGACATTAACCGCTTTAGGACAAGACCGTACTTATACCAGTAAACCTGGTGCTGAAGGTCATACTGGAATTACTGTACCTTCGATGCGGGCAGATTTTGTGATGCCAGAAACAGTCGTAACCGGTAAACGTCTTAACTCAGCAGTCGTTTCTGGTATTCGTTCTACCTTAACATCTATTCCACTTGCTGCATCAGAGAGTGGTTCTTATGGGCCTGACGTAAATGGTACACCAGACTTTTCTAAAGACCAGCTATATGTCACGTTTCCTGCTCTAATTTCATTAGGGAGTATTGAGGTCGGAGATCACTCATTCTTTAAAATGGCAAAAGGATCAACCTTAGAAAACTTGAATATGGATATTACCTTTGTTCAAGCCTTAAATATGATTCATAACATTCCATTATCCGGTACAGGTGGATATCTGTCTTTACAAAGCCGTGATGTGCAGTGGTTGGGCGCTGACGATAAAGATATAGCAAAAGCCGGGTGGTGGATGTCGTTTAAAGATCCCATTGACTTGGGATACTTAGAAACAAAAGATTTGGTAGATGTGTCTGCTGTATTGCCACAAGTTGCTAAAGCACTGACTACTGAACTGATGGCAAGTTATCATAATGTAGATGTATCAGTGATTGAAGCGCTGGGTTCTTTGGCAGACACCCCAATTGAACGAAAAATGAATATCAATGTTGGCGCTTATACAGGATATTATACTGGACAGCCTGCGCGATTGAACCTACAAAATCAGGTCTTGCAGAACCAGTCGGTTACATCTAACTGTTTCGGTGGGCATAAGTTCTGCTAATTTCAAATATAAAAGAAATCCCGCATTTCGCGGGATTTTTTACTTCAAAGACAAATTATTTCGCAATTTTAGCCAATAACTCTTCTTTAGAAAGGTTGACTGACTCTGCATCACGGCGACCTTTGTATTCAAAAGTGCCTGCATCTAGACCTTTTTCACCAATCACGATACGGTGTGGAATACCAGTTAGCTCAAGGTCAGAGAATTTTACCCCTGGACGTTCATTACGATCATCCAGTAGTACGTCATAACCTGCAGCTTGAAGCTCTGCATAAAGCGCTTCAGCAGCTTCTAAAGTACGCGGTGATTTGTGCGCATTCATCGGCACAATGGCAACTTCAAATGGTGCAATTGCAGCTGGCCAGATGATGCCTTTCTCATCATAGTTTTGCTCAATTGCAGACGCAACCACACGAGTCACACCGATACCGTAACAACCCATCGTTACAGTAAATGGCTTACCATCTTCACCAAGGACTTTACAGCCTAACGCTTCTGAGTATTTTTTGCCTAACTGGAAGATATGACCGACTTCGATACCACGCTTGATTTGAAGGGTGCCTTTACCATCTGGAGATGGATCACCTTCAACTACATTACGCAGGTCATAAACTTCAGTAAATTGTGCATCACGATCCCAGTTTACACCAGTCGCATGCTTGTCAGCTTCGTTTGCACCCGCAACGAAGTCAGACAGTATAGAAGCAGCCCGGTCAGCAATTACTGTAATCCCTTTTTCTACCAGACCTTGTGGACCTACAAAACCTGCCGTTAAGCCAAGTTCAGCAAGTTGAGCTTCAGTTGCAAACGCTAAAGGAGCAGCAATTTGTGGATGCTTTTCAGCTTTAATTTCATTCAGTTCGTGGTCGCCACGAAGGAACAAAGCAACAACTGGAGCAGGCTGATCCGCTTCTTTTGCAACGCCTTGAACGAGGAGAGCTTTCACTGAATGTGCAGGATCAGTACCCAGGAAGTGAGATACATCAGCAATGGTTTTTTGATTTGGCGTGTCAACAACTTTTAATTCTTGAGCAGGTGCAGCGCGTTCACCAACCAGAACTGCTTCAGCCATTTCGATGTTGGCTGCATAATCCGATTCAGTCGAGAATGCGATATCATCTTCGCCGCTTGAAGCCAGGACGTGGAATTCGTGAGAACCTGAACCACCGATTGAACCGGTATCCGCCTGTACTGGACGGAAATTTAAACCTAAACGAGTAAAGATTTTGCAGTACGCATCATACATCTTGTCGTAAGTTTCTTGTAGTGATTCCTGGTCTGCGTGAAAAGAATATGCATCTTTCATGATGAATTCACGTGAACGCATTACACCAAAACGTGGACGAATTTCGTCCCGGAATTTAGTCTGTACTTGATAGAAATTGGCAGGCAATTGCTTATAGCTTTTTAACTCATTGCGCGCAAGATCAGTAATGACTTCTTCGTGTGTAGGACCAAGTACGAAATCATTGGTATGACGGTCTTTGAAACGAAGCAGTTCAGGACCATATTGAACATAACGGCCAGATTCTTCCCAAAGTGAAGCAGGCTGAGTTACCGGCATCAACACCTGTAATGAACCAGCACGATCCATTTCTTCGCGAACGATCGCTTCAACTTTATTTAATACGCGAACGCCCATCGGCAGCCAGGTATATAAACCTGAAGCCAACTTACGAATCATACCGGCACGAAGCATTAGCTGATGTGAAATAACTTCAGCATCGTTCGGGGTTTCTCTCAACGTTGCAAATAAAAAGCGACTCGCGCGCATGGAAACTGTCCTAAAAAATTAAGCGTTAAAGCAGAGATTATACAATAAAAAATGAGGTGAACATTTCAGAATGTCACCCCACTGTTATGCAATAAATTATGACATGATTTTACGTGTATGGCGCAGCATAAAATTTTTAAAGTCATCTAAATAAGTAAAGATGACTGGAATAACGACTAAGGTCAGTAGGGTAGAGGTGATCACCCCACCAATCACCGCATGTGCCATAGGTGCACTCTGTTCACCACCTTCACCGAGTCCAAGTGCCAAAGGAACCATACCCATGACCATAGCACTCGTTGTCATCAGGATTGGACGTAAACGGGTTTTACCGGAAGCGATAATGGCTTCATAGCGATCTTCACCACGGTCCATGGCTTTCTTGATGAAGTCAATCAGCAGGATAGCATTTTTGGTCACTAGACCCATTAACATAATGATCCCGATGATCGAGAACAGGTTCATGGTCGAGTTAAACAGGAACAGGGCTAGGAATACACCAATCAAGGACAAGGGCAACGAAGCCATGATCGCAGCTGGGTGAATAAAGCTGTTGAACTGTGAACCGAGTACAATATAAATGAACACGATCGATAGAGTTATCGCTGTCAGGGCATAACCTGCAGATTCAGCCATATCCGCATTCGAACCTTGGGTATCAAAACTATAGCCGGGTGGTAAGTCAAAATCAGCCTGTACCTTGCTAATGTCCGTACCGATATCACCTGCAGGACGACCAGCTGTATTGGCTTCTACCAGTACTTCACGCGCCAGATCACGGCGGTTAATCTGAGATGCTCCAAGTTTTTCCTCAAATTTTGTCACACTTGAGAGGGGAACCATGATTGGTTGACCATTCGCATCGGCCTTATTTGATGTGAGATACATATTTTGTAAGTCACTTGGTAGAGTACGTTTATCTTCAGTCAGGCGTAGATTCACGTCATAGGTTTCACCTTTCTCATCTTGCCAAGAGGTGACATCATCACCAGCAATTAATGGACGTATGACATTGGCAATCTGATTGACTGAAAGACCAAGATCACTTGCCAGTACACGATTGACCTGTACACTCAGAGTAGGCTTGGGTTCTTTTAATGAACTCTCAAGGTCAACCACACCCTCTACTTTGCTAATCTCTGCCATAAAGCGGTCAGAAATTTTTTGTAATTCATCCAGATCTGGCCCTTTAATAGAGATCATAATCGGCTTTTGCCCACCAGAAACAGTTTCATCTGCAGAGGCGACTGAAGTAATGGTAATCCCACCTACAGACTGCAAGCGCTCACGGAATTCATTGTTAAGGTCGTTCAGGGTTTTTTCACGTTCAGTACGTGGTGTCACGGTAACGCGCAGACTGATATGGTTTTTGCCCCGATCGGTAACTCCATTAATAACGCCATAAGTCGCACGTACATCCGGATGTTTACGGATGATCTGATCAACCTGCTGGAGTTTGGCCTGAGAATACTCCAGAGATGAATCCACTGGAGTTTCGAATTTAATCCGGATTTCACCTTTGTCTGGTACAGGTACAAATTCGGTACCAATCAATTTGGAAAGTCCGAGAGCGCCAAATAGAGAGGCAACTGCAATCAGAATCGTGATCAATCTAAAACGCAGTGCCAGTTTGAGTAATTTCTCGTAGACATCGCTTAAGCCATCGAGCTTATTGGAAATCCAGGTAAAAAACCGTTTTACCGCATTAGGTTTTTTATTTGGATCCTTTTTACGCTCTGCCCAATGCGCAGACAGCATTGGATCCAGGGTAAAGCTGACAAACATAGAAATCAGCACAGCGGTACTCACCGCGACGCCAAACTGGAAGAAGAAACGGCCAATAATACCGCCCATAAATGCAACGGGTAAAAAGACTGCGACAATGGTCAGAGTCGTAGCGAGAACAGCCAGACCAATTTCTTTGGTGCCATCCAGAGCGGCAGTGACATGGTCTTTGCCCATATCACTGTGACGTACAATATTTTCCCGGACCACAATGGCATCATCAATCAACAGACCAATACTGAGCGAAAGTGCCAGCAGCGTCATCATATTGATGGTGAAACCAAAGGCCCAGATAAAGGTTAAGGTACCAAGCAGGGCAATCGGTAAAGTAAGGCCAGTAATGACAGTAGAACGGAAAGAACCTAAAAATAGCAATACGATCAGTACTGCAAGCACAGCCCCTTCAATGATGGTTCGTGCCACATCGCCAATCGTTCCACGAATGCTTTTGGAGGAATCAACCACCACTTGCAAAGTAGTACCTTGCGGGAGCTGGGCTTTAATGCTTTCTAAAGTTTTATAAGTTTCATCGACAACTTCAATAACATTAGAGTCAGAACTACGCAGAATATCGATAGCCACTGCTGCCTTGCCATCCAGGAAAGCACCTGTTTCCAGTTCGGCCTGACTATCCTCAATCTTGGCAACCTGTTTCAGGAAAATAGGCGCACCATTTTTATTGGCAATGACCAGGTCCCCAAAGGCTTGTGGATGCAGCACTTTAGAATTGATTTCAATCACCAGCTCAGAATTGCCAGATTTCAGCGTACCACCAGGAACTTCAACATTTTCAGATTTCAGTGTGTTAATGACACTGTCTACCCCAATCCCAAAGGCTTGTAATTTTTGTGGTTCAACCTGAATACGGATCTGACGCTGGGCATCACCGAGCAGGTTGACTGTACCCACACCGGGAACAGTACGTAGCTGCGGCACAATACGTTGATCAAGATAAGAACTTAATGATTTGAGATCCATTTTGTCGGATTCAAATACAATCGACATGACTGCATTGGCAGATGGGTCATAACGCTCAACCACGGGTTCCTGAATTTCATCACGAAAATCAGCAGTAACAGACGCAATTTTATCTCGCACATCCTGTGCAGCAGTGGTTGATGGTACATCCAGGTTAAATTCTGCCGTAATCATCGACAGGCCTTCACTGGATTGTGAAATCACCTGTTTAAGGCCAGAAATGGTATTGATCTGGTCTTCCAGTTTTTTGGTGATCTCAGATTCAACCGTTTCAGGAGAAGCACCCGGATAGTTGGTATAGACCACCACGAAAGGAAAATCCACATCTGGAAACTCTTCCACACCCATACGTTGCCAAGAAGCGAGGCCCAGTACCATCAGACAGAACATCATCATGATGGTAAATACAGGAAACTTCACACTAATACGCGTCAACCACATCTTGATAATCCTTTTATGATTTTAGTTCTGGCCAAGGGTGACGGTTTTATTAATATCGGCATCCGTGAAGCTGATTCGGCTGACCCGATCACTACTTTCAAGTCCGCGAACGACGGCAAGATTATCGTTATAACGTTGTTCTAGTACATCCACATTCACTTTGATGATCTTATTCTGGCGAACAGCCCAAACATAAGGCTTGTTCTGAATATCCCGGATAGTATCCAGAGGAATCAACTGTCCTGAAATCTGGCGAGCACTGAGAATCTCGCCATCCACAAAGGAGCCGATACTTAAAGAAGTAATGGTTTCATTTGGACGAGCAAAGAATTCAATCTGACGACTGGCCTGATCTGCAATAGGAGAGATCCGACTGATACTGGCAGTAAGCAGGTTTGGATTGCCCTGAATACGGTATTCAATTTTATTGCCAGTTTTCAGGTCAGCCTGCATGTCGCTCGGCACTTTAGCCTGAATTTCCAGTTGATCTGGATCGACAATTTCAAAAATGGTTTGACCGGGAGCGACAGTCTGACCTGGCTCAACCTGACGTTGGGTAATTACCCCACTAATCGGGCTGCTAATGATGCCATCCCGATCTGCCTTTTGTGCAATATCGACATTGGCCTGTTGTGCACGAACATTTTCTAATTGTGTTTGATAGTCGACACGGCTTTGTTCATATTCAGCTTTGGAAATAAAACCTTGATTGAGTAGGCGCTGCTTACGTTCCATCATGAGGCGTGCCTGATTCGCCTGTGCTTGAGCCGATGCACGATTGGCCTGGGCCTGTGCAAGACGCGCAGTATTGTCTTGATTATTCAGGCGAACCAGCACCTGACCTTTCTGAACGCGTTGCCCGACTTGAGCATTGACACTGGTCGCTGTAGCGGTCACCTGAGCCTGAATGCTACTTTGATTTACCGCACGGATAGTCCCGGTAAATGCTGTTTTTTGCACAGCATTGCCTGTCTTTACCTCAATCAGATCTTGAGCAATCAGTTCTACAGTGTTTTGATTTTTTGATGGCGTTGAATCAGCTGTTTCTTGTTTATTACATGCAGTTAGGAGCAGACTCATACAGAGCAGACTCATGACAAAAGTAGAGCGACTGGTATTATTTTTCGAAAAATAAGTATGCTGTGCAGGGTGCATAGGAGTCCTTTTTATAGCGCTGACCACAGAAGCAGCATCAGGAATAAAAGATTATTCAAGCGCTTTTAAACGCTGGATAATTCTGTCGTATTCTGCTTCCTGATTTCGATAGCGGCTTTGTAAAGATTGAATATTTTCTTTTTGTGCAGTCAGGTTTTTTTCATTGGTAACTAAGGTTTTTTTAAGGTGCTCAGGTACATTTTTACCTTTACGCAGAAATTCACGTTCCTGACGTACGAACATAATCCGATCTTTTTGTAGCTGCTTAAGTTGCTCTTGTTGGAAAGCCATTTGCTTTTTCAACTGAGAGAGTACTTCATTCTTTTTTTGTAATGCAATCTGACTATTATTATAGGCACGTTTTAACTTCTGGTCTTCTGCCTGTTGTCTGGCAAGTGCTGCGCGTTGAGGTGCCTGACGAATATCTGCTTCAACATTATAAGGTTTGGCACGCTGAATCACCTGCATATTCTGATCTAGTGCTTCATAGCCATAACGAATATGGTTAGGGGTCACGTTGCTGCTAATATTTGCTACCCCCTTATGATCATAATAACGATACCATTTTGCCTTTTGAGGCACGTTATTTGTTGCGGATGCATGGCTAATAGTCAACATGGTTTGCAGCATAAGTACCATTAAAACAGCAGTCTGCCTGATTATGGATTTTCTTTGACCCATATAAGCAGGTTTTTCCCCAAACTGGCGCATTATCGGCTCCGCGAAAAAAGTTTACTAATAAAGTTCTTTTAAAGTTGACTAAATTACTTAATTAGAAGTAATAATATTGGTATATTATTCCTAATTCCGACAATAAAAAGCTATTACCACTCAAAAAAAAATCATTGAAACAGGGAAAGTGTGAAGTCGTTATTGAAATTATAATTTTTTGACTACTTGTGTAGAAAATGCTCGTTGATAATCTCTGGACAGGTATGTTAAAAATAATCGACACTTATATAAAATTCCGCTATAAGCCTGTGGTCGCTTATGGTTTCTGAATGGGAAGGGGTAAGAAATGGACGATAAATTCCAAAATCTAAAAGTGATGGTCATTGATGATTCAAAAACCATTCGTCGTACAGCAGAAACTCTTCTTCAGCGTGAAGGTTGTGAAGTGATTACCGCAGTAGACGGTTTTGAAGCATTGTCAAAAATTGCAGAAGCAAATCCCGACATCGTTTTTGTAGATATCATGATGCCTCGCCTTGATGGTTATCAGACTTGTGCCTTAATTAAAAACTCGCAAAGTTATCAGAACATTCCTGTTATTATGCTATCGAGTAAAGATGGTTTGTTCGATCAGGCCAAAGGCCGTGTGGTTGGTTCAGATGAATATCTCACCAAGCCATTTAGCAAAGATGAGTTGCTTACCGCAATCCGCAACCATATCAGTGCTTAATTTATTTGATTTTTTCTTGGGGAAATTGGCATGCCACGTATTCTAATCGTAGATGATTCACCGACCGAAACTTTTCGTTTCCGCGAAATTCTATCCAAGCACGGCTTTGACGTGATTGAAGCAGCAAATGGGGCTGATGGGGTGACCATGGCGCAGGCAGAATTGCCTGATCTGGTGTTAATGGATGTCGTCATGCCAGGGGTAAACGGTTTTCAGGCGACACGTCAGATCGCTCGTGGGGCAACAACCAAACATATTCCAATTGTCATTGTAAGTACCAAGGATCAGGCAACTGACCGTGTATGGGGTAAGCGTCAGGGTGCAGCAGATTATCTGACCAAACCTGTAGATGAAAATCAGTTAATTGATGTGATTAAGCAACACCTCAATGCAGGATAAACGCTATGGCAGCGAATGGATTTATCGAACTGCTTCGGATTGCGAAACGGGGTAACAAAAACTACGTTTCCAATGACAACGAAGTCAACCGATGGTCAGGCATTGCTTTTGAAATGATGGGGCAATATTTTGTTGCCCCGCTCGGGGAAGTATCGGAAGTTATCTATCCGCCAAAATATACACCTGTTCCCAATACTCAGCCGTGGGTAGTGGGACTGGCAAATATTCGGGGCCGACTGCTTTCAGTTTCAGATCTGGCTCAATACATGTCTGGACATAGAAGCCAGTATTCACCTACTCAAAAAGTATTATGCATTAACCATAATGATCAGTATGTCGGCCTGGTTGTAGATCAGGTTTTGGGGATTCAACACTTTAATAAGAAAAGTTTCTTTTCTAAAACAACTGAATTGGACAAAAATTTACAGGAATATTGTCAGGGGTATTTCCACCAGCACAATCAGCAGTGGCATGTCTTTTTATTCAGTCGTTTGTTGCAAAATCCAAAATACATGAATGCATCTATAAAATTTATAAATTAATTGTCGCACGAAAGTAAAAGGGCGTAAATTCGGGGAGAAGCTTTATGGGCTTTAAGCTTAAGAAGAAAAATACAGGCGAGAGTAGCAGCCGCAGCGGCGGTAATGCTTTTTTAGCCAAGATTCAATCACAAGCAGATCAGCTATCACGTGTCTTTGGTGATAGTGAAAAGTCTAAGCCACTCATTTACGGAGCAATTGGCTGTCTTGTTGCTGCAACTATCACACTGTTATACCTTTTCTATAGCGTTCCTCGTGCCAACGAACTTACACAAAGTTTGGGTGAATTGCGTCTACTTTCACAAACCATTTCGCGTCAAGCAACTGAAGCGACTGCCTCCGGCACGCCTGAGGCAATGAAGAAACTGACCGAATCACAGCAGTCATTTGCTGAAAATCTGGAAACGGTAAAAAGTATCCATTCGAATAATGAAGCCCTGCAAGCGGTAGACAAGCAATGGACTGAAGTATCTTCAAGTATTGACCTGATTTCTTCACAACAAAAAATCATTAACCAACTTTACGATACTAACATCGCGATTGGTGAAGCAATTCCAGGAATTCAGGCAGAATATAACCTGATGGTCGATCAGATGGCACGTCAGGACATGCCGTCGAACCAGGTGGTTATTGCCAAAAACCAGGTATTCATTGCAGAACGTATCTTGCGTTCGATCAGCTTGGTGTTAACCGGTACAGATGGTTCACGTGAGTCTGCAGATGACTTCAGTTCGGATACTGAAACATTCGGTGCTTACTTAAATGCACAGTTAGATGGTTCAGCACAACTGGGTGTACAACGTATCGATGATCCGAACTTACGTGAGTCATTAGAAGGTATTAAAGCTGAATATGATGATGTATTACAGTCAGCTGCATCTACAATTTTGAAAAACTCAGCGCAGATTGTAAAAGTACGTCAGGCATCTGCATCTATTTTTTCTCAATCTGACCAACTATTAGATAACCTGAACAAACTGTCAGGTGGTTCAACTTTAAAAACAGTTATTCCGGCAATA
The DNA here is from genome assembly GCF_001077515.1 of Acinetobacter sp. VT 511. Classification (NCBI taxonomy): domain Bacteria; kingdom Pseudomonadati; phylum Pseudomonadota; class Gammaproteobacteria; order Moraxellales; family Moraxellaceae; genus Acinetobacter; species Acinetobacter sp. VT 511. Next base: position 96,665 of record NZ_LFRE01000089.1, read on the forward strand.
TTGTTACTTACCTTCCTGGCTGGCTTCATTGTTTGCGTATTCCGTTTGCTTTCATTACGTGGTGCATCGGATAAACAGCGTGTAACTCGCCTACAAGAAGAATATGACCGTAACCAGAATGCGATTCTTCGTTTACTTGACGAAATTGCTGACCTTGCAGATGGTGACTTACGTTCATATGCAACGGTATCTGAAGACTTTACCGGTGCGATTGCTGACTCGATTAACTTTGCGATCGATCAATTACGTGATCTGGTATCGCGTATTACTGAAACATCTCAGGAAGTTGCACAATATACTGCAACTACTCAGAGCATTACCAACCAGTTAGCCGAAGCATCTGAACACCAGGCACAAGAGATTGCCGGTGCATCTGCAGCGATTAACGAAATGGCACTGTCGATTGACCAGGTATCTGCCAACGCCGAAGAGTCTGCTGTCGTTGCGGAACGTTCAGTACAAATTGCAGCAAATGGTGCAGACGTTGTACATCGTTCTATTGAGGGTATGGATACGATTCGTGAACAGATCCAGGAAACCTCTAAACGTATTAAACGTTTGGGTGAGTCTTCTCAAGAGATTGGTAACATCGTCGCACTGATTAACGATATTGCCGACCAGACGAACATCCTGGCACTGAACGCTGCGATTCAGGCATCTATGGCGGGTGAAGCAGGCCGTGGTTTCGCCGTAGTTGCCGATGAAGTACAGCGTCTGGCAGAACGTTCTGCATCTGCGACCAAGCAGATTGAAGGCCTGGTAAAAACCATTCAGACCGATACCAACGAAGCTGTAATTTCGATGGAACAGACTACTGCCGAAGTTGTGCGTGGTGCGAACCTGTCTAAAGATGCCGGTGTGGCACTAGACGAGATTCAAACCGTATCGAATAACCTTGCAAAACTGATTGCGAACATTTCCGATGCAGCAAAACTTCAGGCTGCATCTGCGGGTCATATTGCAACGACGATGAACGTTGTACAGGAAATTACTTCACAAACAACGACTGCAACCTTCGATACGGCACGTTCGGTATCTGAACTTGCCAACATGGCCGATGCATTACGTGAATCTGTATCTGACTTTAAACTTCCAGAATAAGTCAGAAAAATTTGGGGGAAGGAGCGTGTCTTAATTCCGGTTAGGACACCTCCACATACAGATCAAGCCTCGACAAGATGTACTTAACTTCAAACGTTAGGTCTCGCGTGACGGTCACAATCAAGTTTGAGCGCCCTTCTTGGCGGCAGAACGTAAGAAGCCTTAGCTATGAAAGAAATATTAAAAGATCTAGTTGAAACAACAGCGCTTCCTGAAGATAGTTATCTTGATCAAGATGCTGAAATTTTAGAGATATTTGTCGAAGAGATTGAAGAAATCTTTGTCGAGTTAAATGCTTTATTGCCACAGTGGTTTGCCACACCAGATCATCAAGAAACATTAACCACCATTCGCCGCCACTTCCATACGCTGAAAGGTTCGGGTCGTATGGTCGGTGCGAAGCAGGCGGGTGAAATTGCCTGGGCAGTTGAAGATACTTTGAACCGTGTACTTTCCGGTTCAATCAAATTAACGCCAGTCATTCAGAAGTTCGCGCAAGCAACTTTAAATATCTATCAATATGTATTGTATCCATGCTTTAAGCAGGTACAGCCATTAACCGTGGATTTACGTCCAGTCGTACTTTTAGGACAACAATTACAACAGCAATTGAGTCCAGAACCGGCACTTGAAGAATTATTGCTACTTGCGGACAATCTGACTGCTGAAGGTCAGCTAACAGGTCTTGAACTTGCGGATACTGCAGAAGCAGATTCATCAATAGCAGAGATTGCTGAAACTGCTACCGCAGAACGAGTAGAAGTTGCTGAAGAACGTACTGACCTTGAAGAAACGGTAGCGATCTTTGTTGAAGAAGCCGAGGAACATCTGGCGACAATCCATGATTTCCTAAAACACGAAAATAGTGCCAAGCAAGACTATAATGGCCTGATTCGTGCATTGCATACCCTGCGTGGTAGCTCTTCTATGGCACAGATTGATGATATCTGTGAGGCCAGCGTTAAAGTAGAGAATTTATTTAAAACGCTGGTTCAGGATGAAATTGCTTCAACTTCCAAAGAAACAGCACTATTACAGCAATATTCAGAATTTATCGGTGATTATTTACATCTATTGAAACAAGGTAATACTGAAAAGCTGGCAGGGATTTCTGCTACTTTTGAGGATGCCTGGGATACCTATGGCTTTACTGTGACTGAACAGCAGGATGCTGATCAATCTCAAGGTATGGTTACACGTCTGGTTGAACTGAATATTGATCAGTTACTGGATGCCGAATTTGAGTTTGATAAGCGGGTACTTGAAGAATATCCAGATTATATTGAAGCTTTGAGCCAGCAAGCCGCAGAGCTGATGGTACATACGGATAACCGTGCATCGATCGGTATTCATGAATTCGCATCCCAGTTAAAAGCAGCTTATGATGCTTTGCTGGCGAGACCGGTCTTGCTTGAAAGTGATTATGCCTTCGAACTGTTTGCACAGGCACACCAGGAATTTATTCACCTGTTCGATACGCTCGCGGCAGGACAGCGGGTGATTTTGAATGCCGAAGTTGAAAAACTTCTGGCGGATCTGTCTGCCTTTGTACAGCAAGACATCGAAGTATTCGCTACAGACAAAGTTGTTGAAACTGCGGTACCTGCGCCAGTAGAGTCAGATATATCCACAGCAGTTGATTTTACTGGGCTCAGCCAGCGTATTGTAGCTGATCGTCAGCAGCAGGACGCTGAAGATGCGAACCGTGATTTCGATGAAGACTTGCTGGATATCTTCCTGGAAGAAGCAGATGAGTTGCTGGCAGGCATTGATGAAGACCTGAATACCTGGTCCAAAGAACCTGAAAATACCCACTCATTGAACAATCTGATGCGTTATTTGCATACCCTGAAGGGGGGTGCAAACATGATTGCTGCCACGCATATCGGTTCGATTGCACATGAGCTGGAAAGTATTTATGAGCGCGTGATCCGTCAGCAGATTACCGTAACACCTGCATTGATCCAGATTATCCGCCTGGTACAGGATAACGTGTCAGACCGTATCCAGAGTATTCGTGATGATAAGATTGATTATCCGGCACCTGAAGCTATTCATATGCTGCAAAATATCCAGGCACTTGTGGCTGGAACAGCTACTGCAACTCCGGTAGCTGCTGTTGAGACGGTAGAAGCAGAGACTTCTGTAGAACTAGAAGTTATTGACGATGCATCGGAATCTGCTGAGATCGTTGTGGAATCACAAGCGCTTGAGCGAGTAGACGGCTTTGAAACTGAATCTGTTCCTGCATCAGATGAGCAAATTCAGGAAGATCAGTCAGGCGAAACACTTACTGCTGAGTCAGCTGAATCTATGCTTGCTGATGAAGATGATCTACAATCGATTGTTGAAGAAACCTTCCTGGAAGAATCGCAAGAGATTCTGGAAAATGCAGAAAAATTACTGAACCAATGGTTCGATCAGCGAAGTGACCGTAGCTTATTGCTGCAACTTCAGCGTGCTGCCCACAGTATCAAGGGTGGCGCCCGCATGATCAGCAATGAAAGCATCGCAAGTATTGCTTATGGTCTGGAAAGTGCATTTGAACAGTTTGCTGTTCATCATTTTAACTCCAATGCCTATGACAGTCTGCTGCAAAAGACCCTGAAATGGCTGGGTCAAGCCATTTTTGATCATGATTACAATGGTTTTGAGCAAATCAAAGCAGCGCTGGATGCGATTGAGTTTGTAGATGTCACTGCACAGCTACCTGAACGTCTGACCAAAACTGAAAGTCTGGAAGTTACAACTGGCTTCGAGTTTGTTCAGGGTGATGGTACTGAACCACCAAATATGATGGGTGAGTGGGCTGAGAACACCTCAAGCGATAGCAATAACGAGATGATCCGTATTTCAGCCGAACTGGTCGAGAAGATGATTGACCTGTCAGGCGAAAATGCAATTAACCGTTCGCGTATCGAGATGGATCTGGGACAGCTCGGCAATACCTTAAATGAGATGGAACTGGCGATCAAACGTCTGGCTGATCAGCTGCGCCGTATGGAAGGCGAGCTGGAGTCTCAGATTATTGCCAAACATGGCTCAGAAAACTCACGCTATGCTGACTTCGACCCCTTGGAGATGGACCAATATTCATCCCTGAACCAGTTATCTAAATCTCTTGCTGAATCTGCATCGGACTTGGTCGACTTTAAGACCACGCTCGCGGAAAAAATCCGTGATACCGAAGGTTTGCTATTGCAACAATCGCGTATCCAGGCTGAGATTCAGGAAAGTCTGATGCGTACCCGTCTGGTACCATTTGACCGTATGTTGCCACGTTTACAACGTATTGTGCGTCAAACTTCGACCACACTGAACCGTCCGGCAGAGCTGATTGTTCAGAATACCGAAGGTGAACTCGACCGTACCATTCTGGAACGTCTGGTAAACCCATTTGAGCACATGCTACGTAACGCGATTGACCATGGTCTGGAAGATACTGCAGAACGGCTTGCGCTGAATAAGCCAGAAGTCGGTTCAATTGTCCTGAACATTAGCCGTCAGGGTACCGACGTCATTATCTCCTTTAGTGATGATGGTAAGGGGATTGATGCGGAGAGTATTCGTGCTAAAGCCATCAGTCTGGGCTTGATCAAAGCGGAACAGCAGGTGGATCAGGAAGAATTGCTGCAATTCATCTTCCATCCAGGTTTCAGTACGGCTAAAGCAGTCACCCAGATTTCGGGTCGAGGTGTTGGTCTGGACGTGGTACAAAGCGAAATCAAAACGCTGGGCGGTCACGTTTCGGTAAATTCTGAACTGGGCAAAGGCACGACCTTTACGATTCGCGTACCGACCACTGTGGCCGTCAGTGATGCCTTAATGGTGAAAGCGGGTGACCAGCAATTTGCCATTTCTCTGGCACAGATTGACCGTATTGTCCGTATTGCACCAGCAACACTGGAAACTTACTTCAACAGTAAGGATGATTACTTCAAGATTGATGGTGTGAACTACAAGCTGCGCTATCTGTCTGAGTTTGTCTCTAATCAGCCAATTCCACGTTTGAACAATGTTGCGCATTCATTACCAGTACTCCTTATCAAGGGTAATGGTGGTCAAAGTATCGCTTTGCTGGTGGATCAATTAGTTGGCTCACGTGCACAGATCGTAGTGAAACCGATTGGACAGCAGTTTGCCAGTGTGGGTGTGATTGCAGGGGCAACCATTCTTGGTGATGGTCAGGTCTGTCTGATTCTGGATGGTCAGAATATTGCCCGTCAGGTTCAGGCGACTCAGCGTATCAAACAGTTATCTGATCAGCAGGATCTGTCGCGTCGTGGTAATGCACGTCGTCTGGTCATGATTGTCGATGACTCGGTAACTGTACGTAAGGTAACGTCACGTCTGTTAGAGCGTCAGGGTTATGATATTGTCACTGCCAAAGATGGTGTCGACGCGATTGAACAGTTGGAAAATGTCCGTCCAGACCTGATGTTGCTGGATATTGAAATGCCACGTATGGATGGTTTCGAAGTAACTAACCTGGTTCGCCATCATGATATTCACCGCAACTTGCCAATTATCATGATCACCTCACGTACTGGGGAGAAGCATCGTGAGCGTGCCTTCAGTCTGGGTGTAACACACTATATGGGTAAACCGTTCCAGGAAGCGGAGCTGCTTGCCAATGTTCAAGAATTAATTGCTGCTCAACAGGGGTAATGAATGAATAGTCAGACTAACGTGAACGCAGTGTCGGCCGATAAAATCAGCCAGCAGGAGCTACAGCATCTCATTACCGTATCTACGGGATTTATTGATGCGTATATCATCGACTGTCATGGCAAGGATCCGATGTTGCTGCCGCAGAACATTGTTCTATCAGCGCTGGATAGTGCTACACAGGTAAAAACTGTAGAGTGGCATGATGCACAACTTCCAGTTTATGCAGTGAATGATCCAGACCGTAAGAATGGTGTAGCATTAGTCATTGAAGGGGATGAAGCGAATCAGCGTTTTGCCCTGATGTGCAATGAAATGCCCAAGACCATCCGTTTACGTATTTCGGAAATTGTCGATGATGAACGCGAAGTGACAGATCCGACGATTTTCCAGTATGTACGTATGGGCGAGGCGATGTACCATATTCCCCAGATGGCACATATTCAGTCCTTGGTCGGCCATTAAGCTATATAGATCTAAGAATATAAAAAAGGAACTCAACGGAGTTCCTTTTTTATTTGGAGCTTTTCAATCTGGCTTAGTTTGCCAACAGATTGATCAGGATTTTTTCGTAAATTTCAGCTAGTGGTTCCAGATCGGCGATATCGACATGCTCATTGATCTGGTGGATGGTGGCATTTAATACGCCTAGCTCAAGGACTTGAGCACCGGTAGGGGCAATGAAACGGCCATCTGAAGTACCTCCAGAAGTTGACAGCTCGGTTTCAGTACCAGTGACATCACGAATCGCATCTTTAGCAGCATTCACCAGTTCACCGACTGGTGTCAGGAATGGCAGCCCAGATAAAGTCCACTGAATGTCATATTCCACACCATGACGATCCAGAACTTCTAAAGTGCGTGCTTTTAATTCGTCAGCAGTCACTTCAGTGGAATAACGCCAGTTGCATAGCAAATTCATTGTGCCTGGAACAACGTTGGTTGCACCTGTGCCAGCATTGATATTGGAAATCTGGAAAGAGGTTGCCGGGAAGTATTCGTTGCCATTATCCCAAACAGTTTCACAGAGTTCAGCGATGGCTTTAGATGCAGTATGAATTGGATTCACAGCAAGATGTGGATAGGCCACATGACCTTGTTTACCTTTGACAGTCAGGTTGGCATTCAATGAGCCACGACGGCCGTTTTTAACAATATCACCAAGTTTATTGGTACTAGATGGTTCACCTACCAGACACCAGGTAATTTTCTCATTACGCGCTTCTAAGGCCTCAATGACTTTTACCGTACCATTGATTGATGGACCTTCTTCATCAGAAGTGATCAGGTAAGCAATTGAACCTTTATGATCTGGATATTTCTCTACAAAGCGCTCAGTAGCAACAACCATGGCTGCCAAGGCAGTTTTCATATCTGCACTGCCGCGACCATAAAGTTTACCATCACGGATTTCTGGCAGGAACGGGTCAGAGTTCCAGGCATCCAGGTTGCCGGTTGGCACTACATCTGTATGACCTGCAAAACAGAACACCGGGTCTTCCGTCCCTTTGCGTGCCCAGATATTGTCGACATCTTCAAAACGCATGTTTTCGATATTGAAGCCTACCTTTTTCAGGCGTTCTGCCATGATGTTCTGGCAATCATGATCGACTGGAGTAACGGAAGGCTGACGTAACAGTTGCAGGCTTAAATCGAGAGTTGCGGAAGATGTCATATGAGATTCATTCATAAATCAAGAGTATTGTGTGCACTATGATAGGCGAAGATGCAGTAACTTGTGAATCACAGACATAAAAAAACCCTGACAAGCGCAGGGTTCTTTTACTAAGGCAATAAGATTAGTTGCGGCGAATTTCATCAGAAGTTTTTTCTGCTGTACCAGTCACGGCTTCACCCGCTTTAGACACATCTTTACCAACGCCTTTCACAGTATTACAACCTGTAAGTACAAATGCCAAGATTAAAGAAGTTGCAAGAATTTTTTTCATCATCATCTCCGTGTTATCAATAATAAAATTATTATGATGTGGAAGTTAGATTAGAAAATATACGAAAGAAAAAATATATGGTTTTCATAGTGCTTGCGTAAATTAATGTAATAGTTATCAAATTTTTCAGTAAATATCCTAGATCAGTGTCGGGACACGGAACATATAGAAATCTCCGCTGAGTGCCGATTTATATAAGCCATTAGTCCACCACTGTGGATAGTCACTGCTCATATGCCGGTTTGGATAGATCCATTCATGTCGTTGCAGGCGATAAAAGTATTTCTCCTGGGTGGGAATCTGATAGCCCCAACGACCCAAACGCCGTCCGGTATTGACCCAGTCTGGAATAGGCGCGCTGCGATGGACTGGTAAATACAGTTGTCCCTTCAATATGCAGAATCGCTGATCAATCGGATAATCCAGCGCATCCTGAAACTGGAACTGCTTTTGAGTGAAATGCTTCAGCTTGCGATTCAAGGTATCGCTTCGGTTTAATCCATACCAATGCGGCAAGCTAAAGTCTGCTTCAGCCAGATAATATTTTAAAGCAATTTCCCAGTGTTCGATTTTTTCGGTGAGTTTATTGAACAACAGAAAATCAAGTTCACCTAAGGTTTTGGGTCCATCAATCTTCTGAATACTATGTCCAAGCAGGGTATAGGGATGATAACCCTTATCCAGCAGCCAAAACCAGATCAGCATTTCGAAACGCAGTCCAAGACGGGTACTTTTGAGTTGTGCAACAAAGTTTTCCAAAGCCTGTGGATTTTGATCCAGTTCTAAAAGTCGTAGATGATAATTTTCCAGATATTGTTGCCACATTTGATCTGAATGCAAGTCAAAGGCATGCTCTAGTTCAAGTTTGTCAGGCACCTGAGAAAGGATATTTGGACTGCCAACAGCGAACGCCAGCTGACGTACCAGTGGATGCTGATACTGTTGCCACGGTTCAATAAAGTCCTGAGTCAGGCAGGGTACAGGCATGAAGAGTCCTAGCTAAATATGCAGAAATACAACGGATAAGAATCAAAAACACCTTATACTACCCCAATTCCATGGTTAGGGTTGCTGTATGAAAGTGTTGTTTTGGCGAAGTCTGGTGGTCATTTTTGTGACATTAGGCTTTATAGGTGCGGTTTTGCCTGGCATGCCAACAACGGTTTTCTTGATTCTGGCCACATGGGCTGCCTCTAAAGGCTGGCCGCAGATGGATGAGTGGCTGCTGAATCACCCTAAATATGGACAGACTTTACGCGACTGGCGTGCCAATCGGACCGTGCCGCGTAAAGCCAAATGGTTTGCCAGTATCATGATGCTGGTTAGCGGGATTATCATGTTATTTACCAATGCACCGCTGGCTGTCAAAATCTTTACTGATCTGACCATGCTAATCGTGGCAATCTGGTTATGGTGCCGCCCGGAACCCAAGCCAATCTCTGAAAAGCATATACCGTCTGAAAGGGAATAAATGTATGCAGCAATGGACTATAGAACAAGCCGATATTCAGATTGATCTGGCTGCACAAAAGCTGTATCTACCTCGTTTTGCCAAGAGTTATTCAATTTCAAGCGGTAAAAATGGTATCGGAGAAATGGAAAATAGTGGCAAAACGCCTCGAGGCTGGCATAAAGTTGCGCAAAAAATCGGGGCTGATACACCATTGAATAGTGTATTCATTGCCCGTCAGGCTACAGGAGAGATTTATTCTGAATCACTGGCAGCAAAATTTCCCAATCGGGATTGGATTCTGACCCGGATTTTATGGCTGAGTGGTTTGGAAGACGGTTTTAACTGTGGGGAAGGTTGTGATACTTACCGCCGTTATATCTACATTCATGGTACGCCAGACACAGAACCGATGGGAATACCGATGTCACATGGCTGTATCCGTATACGCAATACCGACCTGATCGAGCTGTTTGATCTGGTTAATGAGCAGGCTCTGGTTTATATCTCAGAACATTCTTTAGAAAAATAGTCTCTTACCAATGTTTTCATGGCTCCTATTTTAAATCTCTACAGAGAGTGAGATGGGGTAGAGAGCATAAAAGGATTTTATCTCACTATTCACCTTTAAATATGAGTGACCAGGTAGCTGTAGAGCAAAATGAAAAACATCGTTTGCCTTTGAAATAAGCTGAATTTCCTCCTGAATCGAAAAATATGGCATAAATCCCGCTTTATTTCTGATTAAAAATAATTGCAGATACGTTTTTACATGATCACAACGTGTCCTTAGATAAAGCTTTGTATACTATTTCGGCGAAATAGCAGCTTTTGGACCGTATGGTGTATAAAAGGAACGATCCAGCAAGCAATGAATACCGCCTTATCTGAGTTTGAGATTCAATGAATTTCGGTATAGACTTAAAAAATAAACAAAAAGTGTTGTTTTTTTTGGCGATCAACCTATTTTTTAATCACTCGAACCTAAAAAGTGGAAAACATTCGGAAAAGCGTTTGACACGCTGTGAAGATTCTCTATAATGCACCTCATCAAGCGATGAAGTCGATTTGAAAGGGCGCTTAGCTCAGTTGGTAGAGCGTCTGCCTTACAAGCAGAATGTCGGCGGTTCGATCCCGTCAGCGCCCACCAAGCTTCTTTTAAAGTTAAGATCTTTTAGTGCAGCGGTAGTTCAGTTGGTTAGAATACCGGCCTGTCACGCCGGGGGTCGCGGGTTCGAGTCCCGTCCGCTGCGCCACTTTAAGTTCTTGATGAATCGTTTGCCACAATAGCGACATTGTGTAAGTGCAGCGGTAGTTCAGTTGGTTAGAATACCGGCCTGTCACGCCGGGGGTCGCGGGTTCGAGTCCCGTCCGCTGCGCCATTTACATGATAGACCTTTTGAGGGCGCTTAGCTCAGTTGGTAGAGCGTCTGCCTTACAAGCAGAATGTCGGCGGTTCGATCCCGTCAGCGCCCACCAGATTTTTTGTGATGCAGCGGTAGTTCAGTTGGTTAGAATACCGGCCTGTCACGCCGGGGGTCGCGGGTTCGAGTCCCGTCCGCTGCGCCATCCTTAGAATCGAAACAGTTTGACCCTTTAAGGGCGCTTAGCTCAGTTGGTAGAGCGTCTGCCTTACAAGCAGAATGTCGGCGGTTCGATCCCGTCAGCGCCCACCATATCTTTTATAGATATACGACACGCAGCGGTAGTTCAGTTGGTTAGAATACCGGCCTGTCACGCCGGGGGTCGCGGGTTCGAGTCCCGTCCGCTGCGCCATTTTTCATTTCCTGATGTGAAGAATGTGTTATCAAAGTCCAAGACTACGCGCTTCGCTTGTCTTGCATCATAAAAAATAACGATGTTATTTTTTACTCTTCAGGGCGCTTAGCTCAGTTGGTAGAGCGTCTGCCTTACAAGCAGAATGTCGGCGGTTCGATCCCGTCAGCGCCCACCATATTCTCTCTTGCTTAAAATCTAAATTTTCCATAGAATCCTAAGTCTATAATAATTTATAAGATTTCATGGCTATGAGAAATCCATATCAGCGCAAGGCCGCGACTAAAACTCATAATACTCCTTACGATCCTCTACAAGTTTATAAACAGTTCATCGAAACAATTGTGGCACAAGGCTGCATTTACGCCTTATACCAAGATGGCTGGGCACTCTGTGCAACGCCAACAGGGCAAAAGGCTTTTGCAACCTGGCAGAGTAAAGGCTTGGCAAAACTGCTCATCAAAGATAACTGGGAAAAATACGAAATTCAGGAAATCAGCTTCAAAGATTTTATTGAAAAAGTGATTCCTTTCCTGCGTGAAGAGCATACCGCTTTATCTCTAGATCTGACGCCTGAAGGGCAAAATATTCTGGTTGCGCCAGAAAAAATGCTGCTGGATATCAAGAATTATCTGTATCAGATTTATGTGCAGAAGCCAGAGATCTTTAAAAGCGGTCATATTCCATTGCCACGCCAAATCCGATTGCATTGATTTTCATCTTTTAAATAACTCTTTTTTAATATTCATTCAGCAACCAGCCGCTAAGAAAAGCAAAATACTCGCGTAGCCACGAGTTATAGCGAATATATAGTGGCGTTTCTGCGCTAATACTGATGACTTGTGTATAGCCCTGATGTCTGGCTATGGCACGAGCACGAATGCTATGAAAGTCACTGGTGAGAATGGTAATTGGATCATTCAAAGTAATCTGATGACGGTTTAAAATCTTTTTGGAGTTGATCAGATTGAGTTCGGTGCTGGTACTTTGATCTTCCATTGCAACTAGATTACGAACAGCAGGATATGACTGTTTAAGGTAAGTCTGCATCACTTCGGCTTCAGTATATTTCTCCTGAAAACTCAAGCCGCCCGTCATAATGATCAATGCTTCTGGGTGGAATTGTGCATAGTCAGCTGCAGTGTCGAGACGTTTTTGCAAGGTTGGCGAGGGTCGGTTGTTTTCTATACCACTACCTAAAACCAGGATTGCCTTGGTTGGCAATTGGGTATTATCACTATTGATATTGCTTTGAATATAACCAAAGAAGATCAGAACACTGGCGACCCAGGTAAAAAGTCCAATCCACATCCATTTCCATACACTGGAACGAAACCTGGAGTGCTGGTGCCATTGCTGGAAATAGGAAAAGAACAGGGCGTAAATAATCAGTAACACGCCAATCAATAGTGGTAGCAAGATTCCCAGATGAATCTTGTTCTGTAAGAGTAACCAGAGACTGTCTGCACTCAGTAAAATCCCTGCAATACTACTGATCAGGCGTTTATAAAAATCTGACATGAATAATCCTGTAATTTTCATATTTTATTGTAGGTATTTCAGTTCTATAGGCAAGAAAAAACCGGGCAACATGGCCCGGTTTTTCTATCATTCACTGATTAATACACATCACGGCGATAACGACCGTCCTGACGTAATTGATCAACAGTTGATTCACCTAGAATATCAATCAGTGCCTGATCGACATCACTGGCCATGCCATCAATGCTACCGCAGACATAAATCACAGCACCATTGTTCACCCAGGTTTTCAGCTCATCCGCCTGTTCACGGAGCTTGTGATGTACATAAACTTTTTCAGCCTGATCACGTGAGAATGCCAGATCCAGACGTTTTAGTGTACCTACAGTCAGCCAGGCTTCCAGGGTTTCCTGATAGAAGAAATCGTGTGCACGCTGACGTTCACCGAAGATCAGCCAGTTTTCATTATAGTCCTGACGGTTACGAGTATGCAGTAAACTCATCAAGCCAGCGATCCCGGTACCATTACCAATACAGATAATTGGGCGGTTATCATCCACCAGATGGAAGGAATCATTGCTGCGAATACGCAAGGCAATAGGTGCATTGAGTGCAGCATATTGTGTTAACCAGCCTGAACCTAGACCAATTTCACCAGAGGTATCCTTTTGCTGACGAACCACCAGACGTAAGATCTGCTGGCTTGGAATACTGGCAATAGAATATTCACGTGTTGGTAACACGGGTAACTGATTCAGTAATTCTTCTGAAGAAATAAATGGGAAAATTGGCTGAGTCAGATCACGGTTCCAGAGGATGTCTTCTATACGTTGCTGCATAGAGGCAACTACAGTACCTGCGGGAATTTGGTGTGCTGCCAGGAATTGCGCAATGCGTTCAGCGCTGTTCCCTGGCTGGATTTCTGCAATATCACCCGCTTGCCATTGTGCTTCATGTTCAGGTTTAAATTCCAGGTTAAAGGCTGGAGCTCCCAGACTGCCTGGATTCAACACCTCACGTTTTACAAGGGTCCAATCGTCAAAGGTTTTATCAATATCCATGGCCTGAAGTTCTAGCTGAGTTGACTGAGCGAGTGCGGCATTCCATTGCTGGATATGCTCGTTACTGGCATTGTCGACTTCAATAGTGGCAAATAATTGCTGAGCACCATTATTTTTCAGCCATTGATCAATACGGTGACCAAAACTACAGAAAGTATCCGGATATTCTTTAGAACCCAGCGCCAGTACAGCATAATGAAGATGACTCAGGTCAGCCTGACCGGACATAATTTTCTTCTCAAATGACGAAGCCAGGTCTGGTGCTTCACCGGTACCATAAGTACTTGCAATAAAGAGCACCTGTTCAGCCTGTTGCAGATCAGCCAGCGTCAGCTGTTGTACGGATTTTACCGTTGCTGGTTGATGTGCTTGTTGCAAGGCAGTTGCGGTACGCCATGCCAGCTGTTCAGAAACACCGGTTTGTGTGGCATAAGCAATCAGCCAAGGCTTGGCATTTGGGTCAATATCGATGGCTGTAGCGCCTTGACGTGCGGCAAGGGTTAATTTCTTCTGTTTACGACGCTTCAGATACAGCATCCAGCCGGTTATAAAGAAAAGTGGCATCAGCAGTGACGCGACCATAGCAAAGAATTGGTAGATCGGACCAAAGAAGCTGCCACGGTGCACCGGTAACATACTGCTCATGATCTTCTCATTCAGCTTTTTGTCTTCATACATTTCTACCAATGTAAAAGCTGCATCCTGATAGTTATAAGTAGCATTATTACGGGCACGCTCATGCTGAACTTCAACATCGGTAAAGCTGAGTTTCAGTTCACCATCGACTTTTTTAGGAATATTAAAAGTAACCGTTGAATATTTATCATTGAATTCATTCTGGAAACCTGCCCAGCTCTTGTTCAATGCAGTAAGTAGAAGGGTATCATCAACACCTTTCTCACGACCTTCACCGCGATTTTCGCGCTGACCTTCGCTTCGTGGACCACGTTCGCCTGCACCTTCACCACGTGATTCGCCAGCATTACGACCTTGTTCTGCACCACCACGGCCGCCTTGACCTTGCTGCATTTCAGGTTGTGGACGTTCTACACCCAGCACCTTGAACATACCGTTGCGCCACCAGTCATAAGACCAGTACAGTCCGGTACACGCCAGGATCAGATAAAAAATCACGACCCAGGTTCCAACAACCGCGTGCAGATCCCAGATGAAGTTACGACCTTTCAGTTGCGGCTTCACAGCTAGCCACTGCTTCACTGAATGGCGTTTTGGCCAGCGTAGGTAAAGACCCGACAAGACAAAGAAAATCAGCATCAGGGCACAGGCACCTGTGATCTGCTTGCCGACAGGACCCATGGTTAAATAACGGTGTAGCTGCTGTATGAACTGGAAGAACTCACGGCCTTTGATTTCAGGTAGTACTTCAGCCGTATACGGGTTGACCATCATGTTGTAGCCACGACGAGCACCTTCTTTGGCAATATTAACCGTACTGGATCCTGTTGGACTGGCATCCAGGCTCACGCTGTTAATCTGCATCTCAGGATTTTGCTGCTTAAAGTGCTGATACAGCTCAGCCGGGCTGAGTTTCGGTCCGGATTGTGCCTGTACGGTATAACTGTCCGTATTGATCCATTTCAGGATCTGTTGTTCATAGGAATATATCGCCCCGGTAACGCCCATAATTGACAGGACCAGACCGGCAGTAATTCCAAGAAACCAGTGGATCTGGAAAAAGGTTTTTTTAAACATGGTCGTTGGATGAAAATACGAATATTAGAAAATGGTCTGATTATAAAGGAATATCGCAATAGAATGATGGATTTTGCGGATAATATTTATTCTCATTATCGTTTACAGTTATGAATACAAAAAAACCTCCGTACCCAGGTAGGAGGTTTTTTAATGAAAGTTCGTATCAGATTTCTTTCGGTTCGCCTACTTCTTCACGTAAATGCTTGCGAATGGTTTCGAATGAGAAATTTTTGCTATCCAGGCGTTTTGGCAGGATATAAGCACCTTGCTGACCTTTAACTTTGAAATTAACCAGCATGAATTCAGGTGTATTGTACCATTCATAGATGTCTTTCCAGCCAATCGCACCTACACCTTCTTGTAGACCCATTTTCTGACGCATCACGATCCCGTGAGGTTGTACACCCAGACGAATACCTTTAATTTCCTGAACTGGAAATTCGTTCATCTTGCGCTTTACATACCATTCCAGACCAAAAGTACGGATCAGGTAGTACAGCACGACACACACCAGTGCCACCCAGCAAAAAATCGTAGAATAGTTCTTGAGCATGATAATGCCCAGAATAGAAAGTGCCACAACTGCACCCATGATCAGCCAGGCTTTCATGCCAATTTTATTGGTACTGCGCCAGATCATTAGCTGAGCATGACGTTGTTCCTGTTCTGTCACTTCATAGTTCACAGGCTGTAGGGTATAGGCGTATAAATTTTTCGCGGTCATAGTGAAATTTACAAATTTAAAACTGCAAAAAGTTTAGCATTATTTGTACCAATTCAGTGAGTATATTGTTCCAAAATCAGTCAAATTATAATGAGGCTAATTCGGTTGCCTGTTCATCACGTTCATGGCTTAAACTTTGCTTTAACTGACTGAGTTGATTCAAGATACTGAACATTAGGGACAGTTGCTGCAAAATGATCAGGGATTTCTGGTCTTCATCCTGCTGGTGTGACAGGCGTTGACGAATATTGTGGATCATATTCTGTGCACTAAGATCGGGCACTTCATCGGCCAGTAATGCCCCACGAATGTCTTCAAGCGCTTGATCTAGCAGACTCAAAATTTCTTGGTCTTCGATTTTTTCACGATGCGCACCTAGCGCAGCAATATAGCTGATCAGGGTATGATTCAGACACAGGAATTCGAAAGCCTGGCTCTTTTGCAAAGGATCAAAATCGGGCTCAGTCGCCAAGGTCGAAATCAGGGAAGCTACTTCAGCATCGGTATTATGTGCAGCGCGACGCACGATCCGGTAACGCAGACCATTGTTACGCCCAGTTTTATACTGTTCAATCACTTCGCTAAGATAATCGACCTCAGCATTTAAAGAACGTTTGATTGAACGCGGTAGACGGCGGAATTTCCAGTCAGGGAAGATAAAGCTCACCCCGAACCAGGCAATCGCACAGCCAATGAGGGTATCAATCATCCGTGGCAATGCTGCGGAAAAGCCCATACCATCCAGGTTAAAGTTGATCAAAGCCAGAATGGTAATGAAGGCTGTAGCTTGCGCATACTGCTTGCTGCGTAATTCAAAGAACAGCACGCCACTCAGGATCAGAAGCAGTAATTGACCTTCGATTGAAGGGACAAAATACAGAACGGCAAAGCCCAGGCTAATCCCAATTAGTGTGCCGATTATCCGCAGACGTAGGCGGCGCTTGGTGGCGTTAAAGTTAGGCTGACTCACGAACAGGGCAGTCAGCAGAATCCAGTATCCATATTCGATATTGGTCAGCTGTACAAAGATATAAGAAATCAGCAGTACAATCGACAAACGCACCGCATGACGAAACAGTACGGATTCCGGGGTCAGATGCTGTTTGATCCGGATCCGGATATCTTCCCAGCCTTTTAAGTCGTCATCTTTGAGCTGGTTTTCAATATGTTTGGCACGCTCGAACTTAATATTGCGTTCGGTTTCCAGGTTACGTAACTGGGCATCAATCGATTTTAAGTTCTGATACAGAGAAAACAGTGCATTGATCCAGACTTCATCATATTGCTGTTCCTGACGTAACTTATCCAGCGAATAGCGCAGGTTCTTAAAGGCATGTTTAAAACGCGAATTATGCTGGTATGTTTCGCGCTGAAGGATACTTTCGCTCAGGTCCTTACAGGCTTTGCCCTGAATCGACAAAATGCGCTGAAAGCGAAACAGAATATCGCTATGCTCAAAAATCTTTGCCAGTTTCTGATAATCAATATGCGCTGAGTCCGCCCGCTCATGAATGTCTTGGGCAATAAAATAATATTGCAGGCTGCGACGGGTGTCTTTCTGTCCTCGATCTCCCTTGAGTCGGGTCAGCAAAGCAGCTTTCATATCATTAAAAATCGCAATTAATTTGCCATTTTCAAGTGAAAGTTCAATCATGCTTTGCTGATAACTACTCGATGTCATATCAACATCAAATAGATTCGATTTGGCATAAAGAAAGTTACCGAGCGACGAATAGCACTTGGCCAAATTGTCTTGTGCCAGACGGGCAGGGAACAGCAAGAAACTAATTGTAGATAACAGGCCATACCACATGGCACCGATAACCAGCAGGCCTGCCTGGGTGTACCAGTTATCAAACAGTTCTACCCCGAGCATGGAATAGACCGAGATCACCAGACAGCCATAGGAAATCGTAGCATAACGCCGTCCCAGCGAGCCGAGCAGAATTAAGCCAATACAGGACACGATGAGTGCCAAGGCGAACAGGATCGGGTACGGAAATAATAGATAAACGGCAGAGGCTGTAATAAAGAAGCCAATATAAGTATAGAGGAGATTCAGAATCCGGACCGAGAAGCGGTCGTCAATATCGCTTAAACCTGCTGCCACCACGCCCAAGGTCAGTGGAATGGTCATTAACTGCTGACCCATCAGATAAGGCACAAAGGCAGTTCCTGCAAAGGCAATGATCATCCGCAGATTATACATAAAGGTCGTATTGCCGGTGGTTTGCTTGAAACGAGTGAGCCAGGATTTCAAGATTCGTCCTTCTATACCACTGTCTTTAGATAAAGACTTAATAAGTGTGTGAAAATTTAGCAATAAAAATAAGTAAATTTGCTTCACAAATCATACTATGCTCTGTGTAAACTTGTCTGCACAGCGCTCATTTAAATTCTAAATATTATTATGTCGACAACAACGACCAATAAAAACTATGCCATGTCCTGGATCATACTACTGGCATCCCTCACTGCACTTGGCCCGCTTTCTATTGATATGTATCTGTCGGCATTGCCACAAATGGCTGATGATTTTGGTGTCACTACCCAACAGGTGGCAAACAGTTTGCCCGCCTATTTTCTGGGTCTGGCGATCGGGCAGCTGGTCTATGGTCCGGTTAGTGACCGTATCGGACGTAAACCGCCATTATACTTTGGTTTAGCCTTATATGTAGTGGCAAGTTTGCTTTGTGTATTTGCCCAGAATGAATGGAGTCTAATTGCCGCACGGGTGCTGCAAGCCTTAGGCGGATGTGTTGGTGTGGTAATTGCCCGCGCTGCGATCCGTGATCGCCTGGATATGCATTCAGCAGCTCAGGCTTTTGCTAGCATGATGATTGTCAGTACGATTGCTCCAATTCTAGCGCCGAGTATGGGTGCCTGGGTATTACTGGTATTTGAATGGAATATGATTTTTGTATTGCTGATGCTGTTCGGTCTGGTGATTCTAGCATGCGTACATTTTTTCTTTAAAGAAACCCTGGAGCCAGAGCGCCGTTTGCAATTGAGTTTTACCCAGGTCATGAGCCTGTATCAGGCAATTTTTCAGGATGAAAGTTTCAGAAAGCCAATGTTTGCTGGTTGTTTTTCCAGTGCAGTCCTGTTCTGTTATATCACCTCATCTTCAGCGATTTTGATGGATCATTTTCATTTAAGCGAGCAGCAGTTTGCCTATGTCTTTGGTGGTAATGCAGTCGGGATCATGCTGTTTTCCACCCTGAATAAAAAGCTGGCACATCGGTTTGGGATTTTAAGTCGTTTAAGAATCGGAACGACCTTACAACTTGGTGGCGTAATTGCTTTGTTGGTGCTGGGAATAATTGAGACTGAATCTCTAATTCTGGTCATTATGGCCATGTTTATGGTGGTAGCATCCATTGGTTTTACCGGGCCAAATGCTATGGCAATTGCGATGTCTGAGCAAGGTGCACGTGCCGGAACTGCCAGTGCCATTATGGGCAGCATGCAGTTTGCCTGTGGTCTGCTTGGCGGGATTCTGCTGAACTTTATGTGGTGGAATGCTTTATTTAATATGGCGCTGGTAATGGCGATCTTTGTTGGGATTGCGGCAGCGACCATTTATCGTCTGCGGCTGCCGTCACCTAAAAGGGATTAAACTTAGGGACGGCATAACTGCTCAAGATAAGCTTACAAGTTCAGGCGATTAATCATTTAAAAAGACAGCAAAGTCCTCAACCGGCACACGTGGTGTAATGAAAGTATTTACAATATCCTCCGGATCTGCATAGCCGAGAGCCATACCGCAAACCAATTCTTCATCTTCAGGAGCACCCACCACGTCTAGCACAATAGGATGAAAATGGTTCCAAGCTGCCTGCGGGCAAGTATCTAATCCACGTGCTTTAGCTGCCAGCATCACGTTCTGGATCATCATGGAAATATCCATTTTCGAGCCAATGCCTAATGATTTGTGTACAGTAAAAAATAAACCTACTGGGGCATCAAACAGCTGGAAATTACGCAACTGCTGGCGTGCCATTTTCTCTTTTTCGCCTTTCTGAATATTCAGCAAGCCATACAGTCCCCAGCCATTTTCACGGCGACGGTCAATAAAAGGTGAAAGCCATTGTTCAGGATAATAAGAGAAAGTTTCTTTATATTGCTCAGCCAGTTTTGGATTCTGATAAATTTCCATTTGTGCCTGACATACTTTCTCGACCAGTTCATCGCGTTTTTTACCTGTAAGTACATAGACTTTCCAGGGCTGGGTATTGGTACCGGAAGGTGCGCGACTGGCAACCGTTAAAATATCTTTCAAGGTATTTTGATCTACAGGCGTATTCAGAAAAGCACGAACTGAATGACGGGAAGTGATGGTTTGATCCACAGCATTGACGATTGTTTGATCCATATGAAT
Organism: Acinetobacter sp. VT 511; assembly: GCF_001077515.1. NCBI lineage: Bacteria > Pseudomonadati > Pseudomonadota > Gammaproteobacteria > Moraxellales > Moraxellaceae > Acinetobacter > Acinetobacter sp. VT 511. Next base: position 116,973 of record NZ_LFRE01000089.1, read on the forward strand.
TGTTATTTCCTTGATGATAGGTTCTGACTATAAACTAAACAAATGATAGTAGCTGATGCGATGAAGTAAGTTCATCCATAAGTAAAGGTTAAACTAAAAATATTGGTTTTTAGGAATTGATCAATACTTCATATCTCTAAAACATGCAGCTGCACCTCTTATTCTCGGCTAAATCCAATATTAGCTATCTATAAATTAATTTTTTCTTAAATATCTTGTGATTAAGATAAATAAAACTTTAATAAAAATGTTGTATAAGCAATATAGACTACAATAATCCTAATAAAATAGATCGAAGCTTCAATGAATCTCCATTAAATATGCGGTATTTATAATGAATTGTTAAAACTTTAAAATAAGGAAAGATAGATCAAAAAATTATCTATTTATGAATTATTTTTATGAAAAGTCAGACTATTGTTAATAAAAAACAATAATACAGTGCATTAAGACACCGCATAATGTCCGACTTTTCATCTGAAGGTTCATTCTAAACATTCTGAACGGATCGTAAATATAAAAAACTGTGGTTATCGCGGTATTTCTGTAGCGTATCTGTGGGTTTGGAATGAATTTAAAAATATTGTGCTTCGAGATCCTGCAGGATGATGAAGCTTTTATCTCATCTTTCGATGCAGAACCGACTGTTTAACAGCCTCAAGATTTCGCACATTGTATTTTTAAGATGGTCTTAGGGTTATATGCAATCTGCCAGATTGCATTAACGAATTTGAATCAGGTGCTGAATTGTTTTGTTTTTCTAAAAGAGATTACTGTCCGTGTTGACTGATATAGGGTAGGGAGGTGGACATCATCCACTAAACTTAGGTCAAAAGATTACTTTTAGAACAACAAAAATTCAGAATCATCTTGGGCAAATAATTATGGATTTTACTTTTAACGCATTTTATACCTTGATTGCTGCAGTGATTGTCTTATTGCTCGGTCGTTTCCTGGTTAATAAAATCGATTTTTTAAAGCGCTATAACATTCCAGAACCTGTTGCAGGTGGTCTGGTTGCAGCGATTATCTCCCTGATCATCCATAGCTTGTGGGGTTACAGTATTACCACAAGTGCAGAATTGCAGACCAGTTTTATGCTGATCTTCTTCGCATCGATTGGTTTGAGTGCAAACTTTGCCAAGCTGCGTGAAGGTGGTATTGGTCTGGTGATCTTCCTGATCGCAGTTTCAGTGTTTATCATGGTACAGAACACTGTCGGTATGACATTGGCTAGCCTGTTGGGTATTGATCCACTGATCGGTCTGATTGCAGGCTCAATTACACTCACTGGCGGTCACGGTACGGCAGGTGCATGGGGCGAGATTCTGGAAACGCAACATGGTATCCAGGGTGCCTTGGTGATTGGTATGGCCAGTGCAACTTTTGGTCTGATCATTGGCGGTATCATCGGTGGTCCTTTAGCGAAAATGCTGATTAGCCGCCATGAATTAGCCACGCCTCGTACTGCGGCTCAGGTTGAAAAACGTGATAATACTCCGCTAGATGTGAATTCAACTGAATACATTCCATTTGAATATCCACACCGCGTACGCCTGATTACCGCAGATAATGCGATTACTACACTAGGTCTGTTTGCAGGCTGTCTGGCATTTGCAGAATTTATGACCGGTTTCAGTAAAGGCACTGCATTTGAACTGCCAACCTTCGTTTGGGCGCTGGCTGGTGGTGTGATCCTGCGTAACGTGCTTGAAGGTGTATTTAAGGTTAAGGTCTTTGACCGCGCGATTGATGTATTTGGTAATGCCTCATTGTCACTTTATTTGGCAATGGCATTGTTATCTCTGAAATTATGGCAATTAGCCGACCTTGCTGGCCCACTGATGGTGATCCTCGGTGCACAGACTATTACCATGGCACTGTACGCAGCATTCATAACCTTTCGTGTCATGGGCAAAAACTATGATGCGGCTGTCCTGGCAGCAGGTCACTGTGGTTTCGGTATGGGGGCAACACCGACGGCAGTTGCAAACATGCAGGCCATTACCAATATGTACGGTGCATCACATAAGGCCTTCCTGATTGTACCGCTCTGTGGTGCGTTCTTCGTAGACTTGATCAATGCCACTGTGATTCAGGTAATTCTGAAATTCTTTGTATAAGGATAGATATGCAGAGTCATAACAATAAATCTAAGACGGATAGAAAGGATTGAATATGAATGAACAGCTCAATGAAACCCTGCTGGGTTGGGTCAATGCCCTAAATGGTCCACTTTGGGATTTTCTGGTCGTCTTCCTAGTGGCAGTGGGTATTCTGTATACCATCATGACTGGGGCCGTACAGATTCGTCTGTTCTGGCACAGTATGAAAGTCATGAAACGCAGCCGGAATGAAACCAAGGATGAGCATGGGATCACACCATTCCAGGCCTTTGTAACGGGTTTGGCTAGCCGTGTAGGTGTGGGTAACGTTGCTGGTGTTGCGATTGCCATTGCCATTGGTGGTCCAGGTGCCGTGTTCTGGATGTGGTTTACCGCTTTTCTGGGGATGAGTTCGGCATTTGTTGAATCTTCATTGGCACAGCTGTTCAAGATTCGTGATACCCAGAACAAGCAGTTCCGTGGTGGACCAGCGTATTACATTACGCAAGGTTTGAAACAGAAATGGCTGGGTATCCTCTTTGCTATCGCGCTGATTTTGACGTACGGCTTTGTCTTTAATGCGGTGCAGGCCAATGCGATTATTGGTGCAACTTCACATGCCTGGGGCTGGGATCAAGCGAATCTGAACTTGCCATTGGGTGGTTTTGACCTTGAAGTTTCATGGTTAGGTCTATTTCTGGTCTTGATCACTGCGGTGATCATTTTCGGTGGCATCAAGCGGATTGCAAAAGTTGCTGAAAGCTTTGTGCCATTTATGGCGCTTCTCTATCTGATTGTGGCGCTTTATATTGCTGTGATCAATTACGATATGCTGCCATCTATCTTCCAGCTGATCTTCACTAAAGCGTTTGAGTTTGAAGCTGCTGCAGGTGGTTTCTTCGGTGCCATGGTTTCTATGGCGATGATGATGGGTATCAAGCGTGGCCTGTTTTCTAATGAAGCAGGGATGGGTTCTGCGCCGAATGCTGCTGCTGCGTCGGATGTAAAACATCCGGTGAATCAGGGCCTAGTACAAATGCTCGGTGTATTTGTAGATACCTTTGTGGTGTGTTCATGTACCGCGATCATTATTCTGGTGTCTGGACTGTATGAAAATGCCGGATTTGAAGGCGTAACCCTGACCCAGATGGCACTAGAAAGCCAGATCGGTGCTTGGGGGGATGACTTCCTGGCATTGATTCTATTCCTGTTTGCATACTCTTCCATTATCGGGAACTATGCCTATGCAGAAGGGAATGTGCAGTTCATCAATAACAATCCAGGTGTGATGATGATCTTCCGTATTCTGGTACTGTTCATGGTGTATTTCGGTTCGATTGCCAGCGTACCACTGATCTGGAACATGGCGGATCTGTTCATGGGTGTGATGGCAAGTATTAACCTGATTGCGATTCTGTTATTGATGCCATTTATCCTGATGCTTCTGAAAGACTATACTGGTCAGTTAAAGCGTGGGGTGAAAGAGCCAGTGTTTAAACTGGATCAACATCCTAAGTTTAAAGACAAAGTCAAATCCGATATCTGGTAAAACCCTATTGAAAAAGCCCCGAATCATTCGGGGCTTTTTTATGGCTCCAGTTTTATAAAAAACTGAGATAGCTATAATAGACTGCGAAGCCTGCAATCAGGCTGAACCAGAGTGGAAGTTTTGACCGTAGCAGGTAAATCATCACGATTATAAATACCACATCTTCCCAGCGCTTCAGATAACTTTGTCCAAGTTGCAGGACCAGATAAAGTAACAGTCCGACCACTGCTGCATTAATCCCTGCCACTGCATGACGGATCACAGCTTGCTGCATCAGCCAGGACCAGTAAGGTAAGCTTGCAAAAATCAGCAAGAATGAGGGCAGGAAGATAGCAATAGTCGCCAGTAGGGCATTGAGCCACAGCTGATCGGTCCAGTCCAATAAAGCACCAAGATAACTAGCAAAACTGAACAGCGGACCAGGCATCAACTGGGCAAAAGCATAGCCTAGGTCAAAAGCCTGTGCACTGACCAGCTGGGTGCTGACAAAGTCCTGATGAAGCAGGGGTAAAATGACATGTCCACCACCAAAGACCAGAGAACCTGTTCGATAGAAATCGGCAAAGAAACCGAGTTCAGACCAGTGCAGGTACTGAACCAGAAGGGGGATACTTATGAAGGGTAGCAAAAAGGCGATAAACCAGTAAACTGCATGATTTTTCTGAATATAGGGGGTGTCTAGAGTGGCATTTTTCACTGGTGTCGATTGTAACAGTGCTTGACTTTGAAACTTGCTCATCACAATACTGATCAAGCCAGCCAGTAGAATCACCAGGATCTGGTTAAAGCTGAGTGGGACGACAGCCAGAAAGATTGTGGCAGCGATCATTAGACTATATTGCCACCAGGATTTACAGAAGCTACGCAACATTTGCCAGAATGCCCAGCTGACCACTGCAAACACAATAAGCTGGATCACATGAAAGCTATGTGAGTTTAAAATATGAAAGTAGCGCTGTCCGAGCACGGCAACCAAAGTCATTAACAGTGCAGATGGCAAAGTAAAACCTAGCCAGGCCATTAAGGCACCGCTATAACCTCGTTGCATATAGCCGATGCCGATCCCGACCTGACTGCTACTGGGTCCTGGCAGTAATTGGGCCAATGCCACCAGTTGTTGATATTGGGCATCATTCAACCAGTTCAATTGACCGACCATCTTATGGTGAAAAAATACTAAATGTGCAGCAGGCCCGCCGAATGCGGTACATCCAAGCTTGAAGAAAGTCAGAAAAATCTGATAAAGGGTAGGTGACTGCATGGTAATACAGGTTTAAATAGCTACAAGTTATTCAAACTGTATGACAAATTTACGAAATTCAACAGTTAATTTAACATGGTGTTTATACACTATGCAGCTATTAAAATGAGGATAAGTGCTGTATGCGGAACTATGGGTTGAGCTTCATCATGCTGGGACTGTTTTTAAACGGCTGTCAGAGCATGCCTGATCAGCGAGTGATGGCAGTGAATGCAGGTATTCAATCCAAGCAAATGCAGTACAGCACAGCACAAGCACGTCCGAATCAAATCGATTTTCTGAAGATTAAAACGACCGAGCAGCGTCCTGTGGTTGCGCTGGTTTTAGGCAGTGGTGGTGCTCGTGGTTATGCGCATATTGGCGCGATTGAGGTACTGGAGCAGGCAGGCATTCAGCCGGACATGATTGTGGGAACCAGTGCGGGCAGCATTGTTGGTTCTATTTATGCCAGTGGCAAACCTGCGATTGAGCTGCGCAATATTGCGCTGAGCATGAAAGCCAATGATGTCCGGGATTTCAGAATCGATCTAAAAGGCTTCTTTGATGGCAAAAAAGTCGAAGACTATGTCAACTTGCAGGTAGATAATGTTCCTTTACAGGACCTGAAGATCCCCATGTTTGTGGTGGCGACAGACTTGAAAGAAGGCAAGAAAGTCGTATTTAATTATGGTAATACCGGTCAGGCGGTACGTGCATCGGTCGCGATTCCAAGTATGTTCATTCCCACCATGATTGAAGAAAAGGAATATGTGGATGGCGGTCTGGTTAGTCCGGTACCTGTAGATGTTGCTCGTGAACTGGGTGCAGATATTGTCATTGCCATCGATATTCTGGCGCAGCCGATTCATACCGAAACGACCAATGTCTGGGGCTTGTTTAATCAGAACATCAACATCATGCAGAAGCGGCTTGCCTTTGAAGAATTAAAACATGCGGATGTAGTGATCCAGCCAGACTTGCGTGAGAAAGGACATATTTTTGATGTGCGTGGCAGAACCATGACTATGGAAGCGGGTATTGAAGCGGCACGGGGGAAATTGCTTGAAATTGAACAGGTATATCAGAAATATGATTATGCAAAGGGACATCAGATTCCACAGTTACTGGCCCGTGAAAAATAATCTCTAAAGTAGCTATTCAATTAAAACCCTTATTTGTAATAAATGAGGGTTTTTTAATTCATATATTCAAAAAAATAATAAGAATTACTTATAAGAAAATATCAATCTATAGAAAATATGAGCTAAGTGTTATTAAGTATATATTAATAAAAAACAATCAGCCTTAAAAATATAAGCTGCTGAAATTTAAATAAATTACTAGAATTAATGTATTATTAAAGTATATATTTTTAGAATTTTATATGGTTATTTATATACTTAAGTTTATCAATTGTTTGAAAATTCAATCAGTCATGTCAGAATGCAATTGATGAAAACAGATAAGATCAAATCTGGGGTGATATATGAATAATCTTGAAGTCGGGCAGCAGGTCAAACTGGCTCAGTTTGAGCAATACATCTTTAAAGTAACTGCTACACATCAGGATGGCACTTATACCGTAGAAATACAGCTCGACGGTCAGCAAGTATTGAGTTATCAAAATGTCGCTCAGGAAATGTTAAGACTCAGTGCTGACTAAAGGATGAGTAAAAGAATTTATCTATGAGAAGTTATAAAAACAGTCTGGATAAATTCTTAATTCAATCTATATGCAGATTATTCATCATGAAAATAATAAGTGAATAATGATTTTCTGAAATACAGGTTCGATGGAATATCATTCAAGCTGCTTCTATTATATTTATTTCTGTATGAAATCATTTTTCATATAAATAATAATGATGGATTTTTTGCCGAATAGAACATTTAATTAGCAGTAAAAACGATATAATAATGTGCTTATATCATTGTCATTCAAAGAGTTCAAAGAAAGCGATGGCCCCATTAGATCAAATTGCACCAGCTTCAGACGATCAGTCAGAATTAACAATGACTGTTCTTATGACGCCAGACATGGCGAATTTTTCAGGAAATGTCCACGGTGGTACCATTCTGAAATTGCTGGATCAGGTTGCTTATGCCTGTGCGAGCCGCTATTCAGGCAGTTATGTGGTTACGCTGTCTGTGGATAAAGTGAATTTTAAAGAACCTATTCACGTGGGTGAACTGGTGACTTTCCTGGCGAGTGTGAATCATGTGGGTCGTACTTCGATGGAAATCGGGATCCGTGTAGAGGCGCAGAATATCCAGAAACGTACTGTGCGTCATACCAACAGCTGCTACTTTACTATGGTGGCAGTCGATGAAAATGGTAAACCGCAACATATTCCGCCACTGAATCTTGATAATGACTGGAAACGTTGTCGTTTTGAAGCAGCTGAACAGCGTAAGATTGCTCGACTGCAAGAAAATCATCATCCTTCTTGCAGTATTTATAAGAAAACAGCCCACAGCTAATTTCTATAAAGTGAAAAAAGACCTCAAATTAGAGGTCTTTTTTTGGCCTGTGCTTTTCATACGGACTGGTCATAACCTTATAAATCATCTAATATGAAACGATACGTATCGTTTCGTTTTTTGACAGATTATATGACACTAGAAGAAAAAGGCTCACGTCGTCAGAAATGTATTTTGCAGGCGGTGGCGGAAGCATTGACTGAATATGAATATCATCAGCTCACCATTGAAGATGTCGCTGCACGGGCGGGGGTGGGTAAGTCCACCATTTATCGCTGGTGGAAACATAAGTCTGAACTGGTTCTGGATACCTTCAGAGCACATACCGCGTCTATTTTTGATCTGGATTTTTCCAGGTCCTTGGAAGATAACCTGGTACAGCAATTAATACGGTTATCTCAGGCACTAGATCATCCGGTAGGACGGGCATTACTGGTGGTGATGGCTAATCATCGTGAACTTGCAGGGGAATTTTTCACCCAGTATCTGCTACCGCGTCGAGAACAAATGCGCGGCTTGATCCAGCAAGCGATTGAGCGTGGAGAAATCTGTGCGGACTATAATTTTGAATTGATGCTGGACTGTTTGTACGGGCCGATTCACTACCAGATTATCTTTTTTAACAAAATGCCGGATGAAAACTATATCCGCGCGCTGGTTGCACTGATACTCCAGCCTGCAAGACCTCAGGCCTGATTTTAGAATTTTCTGTATATAGTTGGTTTTTATGTCTAGCACGACAGCTCCCTTATGGAATCGCTCATTTATTTTGTGCGTACTGAATAATTTATTTCTGTTTACCTATTATTTTGCCCTGATCGCGATTTTGCCAATCTACATCACCACAGATCTGGGTGGAACGGTGAAAGAAGCGGGCTTGGCGCTGACCTTATTTTTGGTGTCTTCTATTGCCATTCGCCCTTTTTCAGGCTTGATTATTGAGAAATTGGGTAAGAAACTGGCGATGCGTGGGGCAGGACTCTTATTTGCGCTGTTTGCCTTTAGTTATCTGCTGATTGATAGCATGAGTTCACTACTGATCGTGCGTTTTCTGCATGGCATCTGGTTCAGTATTTTGACTACGGTGACCGTACCGGTAGCCAATGACTTTATTCCGGATCAGCGTAAAGGGGAAGGGATGGGTTATTTCGTCATGTCGACCAATCTGGGCGTAGTATTTGGTCCGCTGATTGCCTTGACTACGATTCAGTTCACCAGCTTTCAGATGCTGTTTGGCATTCTCGCCGTCCTGATCAGTTTGGGTTTGATTTTTAGTTTAATCTTGAATATTCGAGAGCTGCCTCAAGCGAAACTAAAAACCGCAGAAAAATCGCGATTAAGCTTGCAGGATATTATTGAAACTAAAGTCCTGGCTGTGAGCTTTGTAGCACTACTTACTGCATTTGCTTATTCTAGTATTACCAGCTTTATTACGGTCTTTGCAGAAACCAAGCAGCTGCTAGCCTATGTCAGCCTGTTCTTTATTGTCTTCGCGTTGTCCATGTTGCTGGTACGTCCTTGGGTCGGTAAGTTTTATGACAGTAAAGGTCCAGACGCCGTGATCTACCCATCATTGATCTTTTTTGCCTTAGGTCTGGTGCTGGTCACTTTAGTCAATAATCAATGGATGTTGTGGCTCTCCGCTGTTTTCATTGGGATTGGCTATGGTTCACTTTTCCCATGCCTGCAAACTCTGGCGATTCAGGCGGTGGAGAAACAGCGTATGGGACATGCCATCTCAACCTTCTTTACCTTGTTTGATCTTGGTTTGGCAGTCGGGTCTGTAATGATGGGTATTTTTATAGCGCATTGGGGGTATCAAACCACATATATGTTATGTGCGATGATCGTGATATTGACTCTGCTGGTCTATCGATACACCATATCCAAAAAACGAAAAAAAGTAGCGATATAACAGGAATAAGAACATGGAACTTAGACATTTACGTTATTTTTGTATGGTTGCACGCGAACTCAACTTTACTCGTGCTGCGGAAAAGCTAAATACAGTGCAGCCTTCTCTTAGCCAGCAGATCAAAGATCTGGAACAGGAAGTTGGGGTCAAGCTATTAGAGCGTTCTAACCGTAAAGTTGAGCTGACCGAAGCAGGAGAGGTATTTCTCAAAGAAGCTTTGCAGAGTCTGGAACATGCTGAACGGGCGATCCAATTGGCTCGCCAAGTCGCAGAAGTGGAAAAAGAGCATCTGGATATTGGCTTTGTACCTGTGGCAGAAATGAAAATTTTCCCTTACATCATGCCGAATATCCGTGCGCATTTTCCGGATTTAAAAGCCCAGTTTCATAGCCTGACCGATGCTGAACAGTTCTCATGGCTTCGCCAGGGGACAATTGATATCGCTTTTACCCGCTATCCAGATCCTTCAGCAGAATTTGAATCGATCAAGATTTTTGATGAGCCATTAACCTTGATCGTACCGCGCGACTCCGATGTAAGAGATATACCTGCCTTAAGTATCAAGAATTTTGCAGGACGTAACTTTGTGATCAGTGATGAACAGGCTTCACCTCAGCTCTTTAATATCATCCATGAATTCTTGAAGAAGTCAGGTATTAAGGTCAATGTGGTACAACATTCCACCAATATTTTGCTGAATGTGAATCTGGTCGGTATGGGAGTAGGCTGGAGTTTAGTGCCGGCTTATGTCATTCCGTTATTAGGTGAAAATATTATGGTGAAAAAGACCATCGAGCCGCTCCCGATGATTGGTTTGTATGCGACTTATCGCAAGGATCAGAAACATGAAGTGATTAACCTGATCCTGAAAGTGTTAAAAGAAAAATTCTGCCTGGATTTATTTTAATTTAGGGAGAGGGATCGGCTAGGGAAACCGACACAGATGAGGATGAAATGATTGGTAGCATATCCTCACTCATCTCGCTCTAAAATAACGCTATAGTCAGGGAATAAAATAAAGCATAGGTTCACGATTATGATGACCTTATATAATAATCCGCAGTCTCGCGGCCTGACTTTGCTGCCCTTGCTGAAAGAGCTGGAGATTGAAAATCAGCTTGAGCAGATTGAAATTGCTTATACTGAGATGCACCAGCCAGCTTATGAGCAGATTAATCCCATGGGTAAGGTTCCATGTCTGGTGGATGATGGTATTGTCATTTCAGAAATGGCAGCAATTTATGTCTATCTGGCAGATAAATATCGGGAGAAAGGTCTGGCACCTGCACTAGATGACCCTAAACGCGGGGCTTATCTGAAATGGATGTTCTTCTGCCATGGTCCTTTGACTGAATATATTGATATCAAAGCCTCAAGGTACTTCAGACAGAGATCGAAAAGAATCGTAGAAGCCTGAGCTTTGGTCACGAAGATTCTGTGTTTAGTTTCCTTAAGCACGAAATACAGAAAGCGAATCCATATTTACTTGGTGAAAAATGTTCGGCTGCAGATTTATATGTGGCTTATTGTTTAATCTTTGCTATTTCCTCCGGAATATTACCACCTTTTGATGAGTTCAAGCCTTTTCTACAGCAGATGGCGTACCGTGATTCACTCAAAGATATTCCATGGTTTCAGCGATACCGTACTTAGCTGAAACCTTATTTATTGTCATCCATACATAAAAAAACCACGCCGTAGCGTGGTTTTTTAAGTCAGGTCAATTATTATTTAACATGAAGCTTGTTGAACAGCGCCTTGCTTGTGCTTTCCATAGATTGAGGAATGGCAAGAGCTGCTACGAAGCGGTCTGGACGCAGGATGACGATAGAATCTTTGGTCTTGCCAAACCATGTATGGATATCAGTGCCGATATCACCAATGGTAATAACATCTTCATATTGCTTGCGCTGTTGATTAGACAGCTGGACCGCAGGAATGACCTGAATGAACTTCACACCAAGTTTTTTCCATTGCTGCATTGATTCCTTGTTTAAGCCCTATTTCGGATCTACACCCCAGGCAATGATAGCAAAATCATTACCAATGACTTCATCCAGTAATACTGTTTCACCAGATTCCAGTTTGACCTGTGGCTGAATGAACATTTTGCCAACTGGAGAATCTTTCTGAGCATTCGCCAGTAACGCACCATCATGATATTTCGGCATTGGTTTAAAGCGCATTTCCAGCAGGTACTGTTTGATTGGCTTAATATAGTTCAATGCATAGGCAATACCGTCACGCACAAAACCTTGCCATTTTTTCGGTGGCGCAAGCACGTGCCCTGCCATGACTGAAAGATCGATCATCGCTTTGGCATGGTCCTTACGTTCTACCTGATAAGAGTCCAGCAAGTCTGGACCTGCTTTGCCTTGTACCACTAGTGCTACTTTCCAAGCCAGGTTAAAGGCATCACGCATACCGCTGTTATAGCCTTGACCTTGCCATACAGGCATGATGTGCGCAGCATCACCGGCAAGCAGAATACGGTCGGCACGGAATTTGTCCGCAATACGCGCATTATGGGTATAAACACGCTGACGGATCACTTCAATACCATCAGTATTTGGCAGGACTTTAGACAAGAGTTGGGCAATATTTTCTGGCTTGCTCAATTCTTCCTGCGTTTCACCTGGCATGACCATGAATTCGAAACGACGGATACCGTGAGGCAGGGCAGCAGATACATAAGGGCGCACCGGGTCACAGCACAGGTAAATATGCGGGGTTGCCAATGGGTCATTGTCGATATCGATCACAATCCACTGGTTTGGTGCAGTTTCACCCTCAAATGGAATATTTAAAGTACGACGCACATAAGAGTTACCGCCATCGCATGCGATCAGGTATTGCGCACGTACAACTTCTGAGCCGCCATCTTTAGTCTGGACATTTAGTGTCACGCTGTCAGCATCCTGGCTGAAATGAGTCAGGTGACGAGAGAACAGTACTTCAGTTCTCTTATACTTTTTTAGACCTTGCAGCAGAACATTGTCTACCTGTGGCTGAATAAATGCATTACGGCGAGAGAAGCCAAACTCACGTGTCAGTGGTTGAATATCCGCAAAACAGCGACCTTTTGGAGTCAGGAAACGCATCGCATGGTTGGGTGTAGTATGTGGAAGGACCTGATCCACCAGACCTAATGATTGAATCGTACGCAATGATTCATCATCAATGCCAATTGCACGAGGGTAATCAATCAGGCTGTCCAGCTGTTCAACTACAGTGACCTGTACACCCTGTTTACTCAGGTAGTTGGCAATCGTCAGACCTACCGGACCTGCACCCAAAATGGCTACTTCAGTTGTGTAATTTGCATTGCTCATCGCAAGGTTCCTTAAATCCGTCCAGAATGAAGTTGATTAAGGGCTAAATCCAAAGTCTAAACAAGCTATGCCATAGTCGGTGCTACATAGTTATAATGCATGGTTAAAAAACAATTTTAATATTTATATTATTGATAAATATTAAAATTAATTAATATATCTCATAGTCGGGAGTGATTTAATAATCATCATTTATTATGATGGAAAGTAAAAATAGCTTAGAAAAATGGCTGAATGCAGAGGTCTGCAATCAGCCATTTAAAGTTCCTGTAGAGTATGGACTATAAATCCACTGGAGAGTTACCCAACAGGAGCTATGAGTACCCGAATGAACGGCTACTCATTATCGGTAAAAGCAAAATTGCCTTATTGAGCAGATGATGCTTTTGGTGTTTTAGTTGCAGGTTCTGCAGCTGCTTCTGAAGCTGGTTGTTCTGCAGTCGCCGGAGCAGTTGCAGCTTGAGTTTCAGGAAGCTCCTGAGTGCTCACGACCACTTTTTCTTCTTCAGTTGTTGCTTTGCTATCTGTGGTTTTAGTTGCTGCGAAGCTAGTTGCCGCTGCTGCGCTGAGTGTAGTTGCAAGTAGAATTTGAGCATAGTTCATGTTTGGCATCCTTATAGGTTTTATTCACAAGTCATTTATTGCGTTGACCATCACATCAACACAACAGGGATTTATGCTAGGGGCTGAAAATTCGTACCGCAATTGATTTAACAGAAGGTACAGAACAATATATACGTCTGATATACAAAACTCAGAGTTATGTTTTATTTTGGTTAAATTTAACCCCAAAAAATCAATTAAAATGTTTTAAAACATTTCATATTTGGTTAAATTTTAAGCTTGTGTCAGTGGTTGTCTACGCTGAAAATTGGTAAAAACTGACAGAATTGAAGTTTTGAAGAACTTACTAGTTAAGTCAGTAAATTAACTCCCTGTAAGCCAAATGGCATTGTTATAATGTATCAATTTCTTCATTTTCATTGCTATGTGAGCTCGCCTTGAAACTCCTTTCTCCTTCATCTGCAGTGCCCGTGCATATTATTTCCGGTTTTTTAGGGGCAGGAAAAACCACACTACTGAAGCATTTGCTCAGTCAAAAGCCGGAAAATGAAGTCTGGGCAGTATTGATGAATGAGTTTGGTCAGATTGGCGTGGATCAAGCCTTATTACCACAAGATGAAGGCTACGCAGTCAAAGAACTATTGGGTGGCTGTTTATGCTGTAGCAGTCAGTTGCCAATGCAGGTGGCATTGTCCCGATTATTATCTGAATCCAAGCCAGATCGACTGTTTATTGAGCCGACCGGGTTGGGGCATCCAGCGCAGTTATTGGAACAGCTCACAGAACCGCACTGGCAGACTCATCTGAAGATGCAGGCATTAATGACTGTCGTCGATGGTTCGCGTTTGCATGATCAGGCCTGGACGACCCAGAACCTGTATGCCGATCAGCTCAAGGCTGCACATATTGTCATTGTGTCGCATACCGATTTAATGACTGCAGAAGATCAGGAAAGTTTGAAACAGCTACAGCAGGAGTACCAGGCTTATAACCAGGTCTGGTTATTTAGTGCAAATGGCCAGATTGATATTGAACAGCTCAAGCAGGACTATATCGGTTCTGTTCGTCAGATTCAGCCCTTGTTAAAACAGCAGCGTTCCCTTGGTGCAGATGAGGTTGCAGTGAAAATCCAGCAGCTACCTTATCATTATGTGGAATCCGCACAAGGTTATGCAGTGGCTGGCTGGAAGTTGCCAAAACGCTGGCAGTTTGATTTTTATGATCTGCTTGATTTGCTCTGTGAACAGCAGGACTGGCTACGTATCAAAGGGATTTTTAATACCAATCAGGGCTGGAAAAGCTTTAACTTTAATCCGGAGCAGTTTAACTATCAGTCAGCAGAAGAGGGTATTGATAACCGGGTCGAGATTATTTACCAGACTGAACGTGACTGGCTGAATTTTGAAACTGCGCTGATGCAATGCCGGATTGATGCGGAAGCAGGACATTCTGCTAGCTAAATTTTCTGGCATGGCGATAAATCTGTTCAGCAAAATCGATATAAATCTTATATGCTAGGCGCCAAATTTGAGGATTGTGTTATGGCGCTTAAAGCAACGATTTACAAGGCTGACCTGAATATTGCCGATATGGATAACCATCGTTATGAAGACTATCAGTTAACGATGGCATTGCATCCTTCGGAAACCATTGAACGTCTAATGGTGCGTGTTTTGGCTTATGCACGTTTTGCTGGTGAAGCGCTTGAATTTACTAAAGACCTGTTTGAAACTGATGAACCTGCTCTCTGGGAGAAAGACCTGACCGGTCAATTGATACAGTGGATCGAAGTCGGCTTGCCCGATGAAGATAAGGTCAAAAAGGCAAGTGCCCGTTGCAAGAAAGTTGCAGTCGTGGCTTATGGTACTTCTGTCGATGAATGGTACAAGCGCAGTTCTAAACTGAAGACCCTATCCAATGTGGAAGTTTGGAAGCTGTCTCCGGCCAGTACCGAAGCGGTACAACAACTGTGTGAACGCACTATGCAGTTGCAGCTAAACATCATGGATAGTGAATGGACTTTGATTGGCGATCAGGCACAGGCTGTAATTGAGTGGGAACAGTTACAATAACAACTCACAAGGATGCAAGTTTCGACTTGTATCCTCGCCCCAATATTTCGTATATCTGGAGAGAATAATAAGTTCCAGGGACGAAGCATGTATCATGAACTTTATGATTTGCTGTTAGCAGTCGTGATTGGTGCAGTTATTGGGGCAGAACGGGAATATCACAGTAAGTCTGCCGGACTGCGCACCATGATCATGGTCAGTCTGAGTTCCTGTCTATTTACTATTATTTCCTTAAAAATCGGCGTCGCCAACCCCGACCGTCTGGCAGCCAATGTCTTAACTGGCCTGGGTTTTCTGGGAGCCGGAGTGATTTTAAAAGATGATAACCGGATTTCTGGTATTACCACTGCAACCACAATCTGGATGACAGCTGCACTGGGCATGGCAGTCGGTGCGGGCTATGAACTGTTAAGTGTCTGGGCAACGGTGATCGTGCTGATCGTACTGGTTCTACTGGTCTACGTGCAACGTGGGATTGAGCATCTGAATCAAGAACGTAACTACGAAATTGTCTGTCCTTTTGAGCAGCATGAGCCGGATCATTATGAAAAACTGTTTAAACAATACAAATTAAAAGTCATTCATTCCAGCCAGCAAAAAATCGACCGACGGATCACAGGCCGCTGGATCCTGATGGGTTCGGCTAAAAATCACCAGAAATTAACCCAGTATTTATTACAGGATAAGAAGATTCAGGAACTCAGCTTTTGATCCATTGCAGTTAAAGTCTGAGGAATTTGGCTCAATCGTGTTTATACTAGGGCTATTTGCAAAATGAAGGATATTGGCGATGACCAAAGAACTAGAAATTATTGACCTGGTGGTGGGTGAAGGTAAAGAAGCGGTAAAAGGTGCACTGATTACAACGCATTACACTGGCTGGCTGGAAGATGGAACCAAGTTTGATTCATCGCTGGATCGTGGCAACTATTTTGAGACGGTCATCGGCACTGGTCGTGTGATTAAAGGCTGGGATCAAGGCATCATCGGCATGAAAGTAGGGGGCAAACGTAAGCTGATCGTACCTGCTCATCTGGCTTACGGTGAACGTAAAATGGGGAACATTATCCCGGCAAATTCCAACCTGATTTTTGAAATCGAACTGTATGACGTTAAAACACGTGACTGATATTATGTGACTTTCTGAACAGTACAATATGTCAGGAATTCAGCAGCAGGATAGCTCGTCGGTTATCCTGCTTTTTTATATGAAAAATCATTGGCAATATCCAACATTCCACGTACATTAGAATTAATAACAGTAGCTACAGGATGGCCTTTTTGCTCAGGTTTAGGGGGATTATGCTGATATTGGCATCGTGGTTGATGCTGATATTTTTGATGGGGACTACACGGATCGTGTGGGCTCAATATGATGCTGCTCCAGAATCTTATTTCCTAGCTCATCAGAATGAGGTCACCGAACTAAAATTTGATGAAGATAGTACCACCTTGTTGCAAGGCAAATGGCAGTTCTATCCACGTCAGTTCATTGAGCAACCAGATCCTGAACTCGAATCACAAGTAGTTGAACTTCCAGCTTCATTCAAGAGTCTCACCGGAACCAATGCTACTTATGGCACTTTTATTAGCCATTTTAAAATTCCCAAAAAATTTATCGGACAACGTTTAGCGATTCAGATTCCGAGTCAGTATGGTGCTTATAGCATTTATTTAAATGGGGATATCTTGCTGCGTCTTGGTGAAATCAGTAAAACCCCGACCGGGCAGGTGACTGAAAAAGCACCTAAGATTGCATCTTTTGTGCCACAGAATGAATATTTCACCTTAAGTATTCAGGTTTCCAACTATACTAATTTGCATGGCGGACTAGAAAAGCCGCTGAAAATTGGCCCCTCTGCGACCATTAACCGACAGTTTATGTTGCAAATGATGAGTATCGCCGTGGTCTGTGGCACAGTGCTGGGTGTAGGACTATTTACTATTTTATTTTCCCTGTTTCGCGGATCTGTGGAGCGAAACAGCCGCAGTGTATTTATTTTTGGCTTATTTATTATTTTTTTGGCACTGCATAATCTGTTTTCTGCGCCGCATCCATACGCCATTGTTAGTAAAATCAGTTGGTTATGGGGCGCTCGTCTAGAATATCTGTTTACTTTTCTGGCAATCTTATTCTTCCTGAGCTACATGTACCTGTTTAAGCCGCGTTACATCCGACGTTCAATTTATTACGTAGGTGCGGGATTACTGATTTTTAATATCGCAGTAACATTGTTCAGCACACCGGAAGTTTTTGAGCGTCTGGCTTTGTATAGTGTTATCTATGGTCTGGTGATACTGGGTAATTTTATTTACGGGTTTTATGTGACACTTTCTCAAGGGGATGAATATTCGTCCACTAACCTGTTTGCCATCATCTTTCTGTGTGTGACTTTTCTTAATGATTATCTGGTATTACTGAATGTAATTGAGAGCGTACATCTGTCATTTATTTCGACCAGTCTGTATGCCTTGATCATTATGTTTCAACAATCTCGTAATTATGCCCATCAAACCTACTATACCGAGCGACTGAATAATAAATTAATGGTCTTGAACAGTTCACTGGATCAGAAGGTTCGAGAAAGAACAGCACAGCTACATGAACTGAATACCAAACTGCAATATCAGATTAATGTCGATGCATTGACTGGCGCCTATAACCGGCGTGCCTTAAATGAAGAAATCCAGCGCCTGTTTAATCAGACCATTCAACATCCTGAACAGACCTTGTCCTTTGCCATGATCGATGTGGACTACTTTAAAAAATACAATGATTACTATGGTCACTTAAAAGGTGATGAAGTATTACAACGGCTGGTTCAAGTGATTCAGCAGGTTCTACCTAAACAGGGGTATCTAGCGCGTTACGGAGGGGAAGAATTCGCAATCCTGTTACATGATATGCCGATTGCTGAAGCCCAAGAAATTCTTGAAATTGTCCTGCTTGCAGTGCGGGCAGAGCAGTTAGCGCATGATAACCGCGGGGATGATAAAGATTATGTTACTGTAAGTATAGGGGTTGCCTATATGGATGCTCATCATCCTTATGCAGATATTCATACACTAATGAAAACAGCAGACCAGCATCTGTATGAAGCCAAACTTGCAGGTAGAGACCAAATCAAAAGCAAGGCTGTTGCAGCCTGATCAGAACTGAGGATAGGTGCTGGAAGATAAAGCTTTGAACAGGTGCAACGCAGGTTCATCCTGCATGTGGGGAGAAGTATTCTTAAAACCAAGTTTAGTATAGTAGGGCAATGCAGTTCGTGTAGTTTCAATTTCGAGACGGTCAATTTTTTTAGGCGTCATAAAATCCAGCATGTAATAAAATAACTGTGTTCCATATCCCATGCGCTGCATACCGCTACTTACATAATGCATGCGGATTTCTCCCTGATCACTCACCATCAGAAAACCGACCACTCTGTCATGTACGGTATACACCCAGCAATCGTTATATAGCATTTCCACAATCAGGGTGGAATGGGTAAATGCTTCAAGCCAGGTTTGTATACGGGTTTCCTCACGTTGATGATCCATGACACAGGAGCGAATACTATCATGAACAACATGTACAATTTGAGGAATATCCTGAACCTTTCCTTCACGAATCATAAGGCAAATTTAACTAAACTAAATAATAACGAGTGTTTCATTTAGCAGCATCTAGAGTATGAATGAAAGTCTGAGATTGTTATATTTTTATGGAATTTTCCGGCAAAAAAACTCTTTATACAGTGTTTCTGTGGCGCATTTGTGTGGCTTGTTTAAATTGTTAGACAGCGTGTATTGATTTTTATTCGCATTTCCATTAAAGCTAAATTCTTTAGTCAGTATAAAAAATATTTTAGAAGTATTTAAAGAAATCATACTGTAGTGGGAAATATAAAGTTTTCGAAATATTTTGAAATGACTAAAGTTGGGTATTTTTCAATCAATATGTTATGGTTTGTAAATGAACTGTAATTGAGTAGATCTGTAGTTACAGATTGAAGATAAGAAAAATGAATAAGAGGCTTAGCCTATGGTCAAAGTAATGCTTATTATCTGTAGTGTTTTGGTGATGTATGTTGCCTGGATAATCGCCTTCAAAATCTATAAAGCCCGCTATCATGGTCAGCGCTTAAAGCCTGAAGCAGTGCCGCCATCTTCCCAAGATCAAACGTCTATTTCTACTGCACAAAAGCCACATGAACTGGCTATGACGGTAGATGCTTATGAGCTAGAACTGTTCGATGATATCGCTAAAATGTTATTCAAGCAGCCCGCGATTATTACCGAGCGTACTCATGCTGAAGGTTTGCAGCAGAAATGGTTGAATCGAATGCCGTTGCAGACCAATAGTGTGATCCGAAAAATGGACTTGGGAGAGTGGTCTATTTACTGGAATTTTTACGGTCAATCCATCGAGTATTATGTGGGACGTTATGGAGTTTTCTATACGCATGTGGACCGGCATGGAGAAGAACATCGATATGAACATCGTTTCGAGTCAGACCATGCACATTGTGCCTAATAAAGTTTTGAATGAATACGGATAACTGTTCAGGTTGATGTAATCTGTTTGGTCTATAACTTTCTTAACTATTAATAGCCCTCATTCTTGTTTTCTGTCTATTGATGAAGCAGTGCATATATTCTATAGGATCGAGGTCCTCAGCTATATGTCACTGTGCAAATATCCCTATCTGTTATTCGCAAGCAGTCAGCATGCTAAAATCTGCTTTTGTCAGGAGCACGACAATGCTGATTGACTTCCGGCAGGCCCAACTGAGTCTTTTTACCGAATTGGCACGGAAAATTCAGGCACAGCCGCAGCAGTATCTCCAGTTTGATTCGGTATCAGATTTTTATAAGGTCATTTGGCTGAATGATTTTCCGAAAGGTACGACTTGGTATACCTCTGGGCTGGATGATGGTGCAGATGAGTTTGAAGCTGTCATTTGCTATTCTGGAGCCAAGCTGATCATCAGTAGTGGCGTGAAAACTCAAGTGTGGTTAAAGGTGGATGATTGACTTATGTGCCTTAATTTACCTAAACACTGCATAATGACTCTGGATCAGAAATTCAATTTAATACTGTCGATATACAGCAAAGTTATCTGATCCTGAATTTGGCTTTATAATAAGCTTCCCCAATACAAGCCACATCCACAATTTAAAAAATAAAAAGGAAAACCACATGGCACATCAATTTACTGTAAAGGCAAACATCAATGGTATTTCTATTGATGAATTCAAGCGTCTGGTCAGTGATATCAGCATGCACGAAGCGGTCTGTCGTCGTATTCCGGCGCAGAACATGGAGATTCTGGTTTCTGAGAAACAGGGTGAAATTTATACCTTGAAACGTGCATATAACTTGGACGTGAATATTCCAGATATCGCAAAAAAACTGTTACGTGATGCTTTTCGTCTGCAACGTACCGACATCAGTAATCTGGAACATTTAACTTCTACAGTGGAGCTTGGTGCGAACCTGCCAATCGAAGCGACTTGCCAACGTGCAGTAAAAGGTGACGAACGCCAGATTGAGTTTCAACTGGACTGGACCGTAAAAGTAAAGGTGCCCTTGGTCGGCGGCATGCTGGAAAAACATGCGGAAGGCGAAATCCGCAAATTTAGCCAGATTGAAATCAGCATCATTGAAGATGAAATCCGTAAAAGCCTGACTGCCTAAATGGCAAAAAGGTCAAACAAAGAGCCCATATTAGGGCTCTTTTTTATCACAATATTTTATTGATCAGATTGCTGATTTTTCAAATTTACTTCTATAAATCAGGGCAGTGAACAGGGTCACCAGACATACAGTCCAGACATAGTACATTGCACCAATATTGCTATACAGGCTAAGCCATTGTACGAGTGGCAAGGTAATTCCGCCGGCAATAGCATAGGCCAGATTGTAAGAGAAAGAAATCCCGGTAAAGCGGATCTGTGCCGGGAACATTTTTACCATGCTGTAAGACACCATCCCGACTGTACCGGAGCTTAAACCTAACAACATATACAGCATGAACACGGTTGACGGTGCAACATGGCCTAGGCTGTTATAGAAAATGCCCGCCATAGCCGCAACTAGAAGGGAACCAAGCAGAATGACACGCCCAGCACCAAAACGATCGGCCAATACACCTGCCAGCACACAGCCTACCATTTGCATCACAATCGCCGCACTTTGCATTTTGAAAGCATCGGCACGTTCAAAACCAAAAGCACCGACCAACAGGTTTGGCATCGCCAGAATCAGCACCACTACACAGCCCGTCAAGAACCAGGTAAAAAGCATTCCAATCACGACACCGGTTTTATGCTTTGCCAGAACCTGTTTCACCGGCAATTCTTTTGCCAGTTCTTTTTTGGCCTGCATGGCTTTAAATACCGGTGTTTCTTTCAGGTAACTTCGCAGGTACAACGCTACAAAACCAAAAATACCACCGAGGATAAAGGGAATACGCCATGCCCAGTCTTTAATTTCTGCTTCAGAGAACTGTAAGGAAATAAAGAGTGACATCAAGGCTCCCAGCAGAATCCCGAGTGACAGGCCTGCGGTAAGCACACCATTGGCAATCCCGATACGGCGTTCAGGGACATGTTCAGAAACAAAAGTCCAGGCAGCAGGAATTTCACCACCAATGGCAATTCCTTGTAGCACACGCATTAACAGCAACAGAATTGGCGCTGCATAACCAATGCTTTCAAAGGTCGGCATGATCCCGATCATCAGGGTAGGTAGTGCCATTAACAGAATTGACAGGCTAAACAGTCGTTTACGTCCAATTAGATCACCAAAATGTGCCATCACTACACCACCCAATGGACGGAAGAAATAACCCGCAGCAAAAATGCCGTAGGTATTCAACATGGCCCAGAAAGGACTGAGTGTGCTGGGGAAGAACAGCTCTGAAATGAGCTTGGCATAAAATACATAGATGACAAAATCATAAAACTCGAGCGCGCCGCCCAGTGATGAAAGTCCAAGAGTGCGTTTATCTGCTTGTGACAGGCGCGGAGGTGCATCCATGCTGAAATCCTTAATCCATTACTGAGTATTTGTTTGATTTTAAAAGAAACATTTTTTATTGAATAATCAATCTTTCTTTGCTAAAAATAAACTAAAAGTTATAAAAAAAGATATTTATAAAATGCTTTGGAATAATAAAAGTTGAAATTGAGTAAAGAACTGAACTAAAAAATAGAGATGACTGATTTTTTAGTTCGTATTGATGTTCTTTCCTGATCAGGCTATTCGTTTAAAAAGTTTTCAGTGATACAGATTACAAAAAAATCTGCTTTGGAACGCGCTAAAACTGGCTTATAAAGAGTAGAGGCACTGCCTTAAATGAAGAGAGATTTGACATGACTGTGTTAACCGTGGCCAGGCAAGGTGAGGCAATTTTAGGACTCGTTGCAACTGCTGTGGCAGATTCGGAATTCGGCAGTGAGTGGCTGTATCAGCTCAATAAAGCCATGATGGATACCATGCTTGACCGTCAGGGGGTAGGTATTGCTGCCCCGCAAGTGTATATTTCCAAGCGGATCATTATTGTCGCTTCACGTCCAAACCTGCGTTATCCCGATGCACCGTATATGGAAGCAGTGACAATGCTCAATCCGGAAATTGTGCATGTTTCTGAAGCACAAGTTCTGGGCGAAGAAGGCTGTTTAAGTGTGCCGGATCAAAGAGGCAAAGTTGCTCGGGCACAAGATATCCGGGTGCGTTATTACACTATGGAAGGTGTGCAGGTTGATGCTGAATTTAGTGGCTTTGCTGCACGGATTGTGCAGCATGAAATCGATCATCTGAATGGAATATTATTCACTGAGCGACTTTGAATCTAAGACTTAAGGCTTTTTAATGGCAGTGCCATAAGCAAAGACTTCCACCATTCCACCTTGCATGCCCAGTTCCGTAGTACTCAAGCGTAATCCCATAATCTGAGTAGCACCGATTTTCTCAGCTTCACGCTTCAGGCGAACAACAGCTTCCCGGCGTGCACGTTCCACAATACTTTCATAGCTGACCAGACGTCCACCCAAAATGTTCTGAATATTGGCAATCACATATTTAAAATAATCATGGGAAATCACTACATTGGAGCTAATCAGCTGACCTTCAAATTCTGAAGTTGTAAAACGGTGAGTATCCAGCACAATATGAGCAAGCCGTACTTCCTGTTCCGCCAGCTCTTTTAGATGTTTTCGTTCATAATAACGACCAAAGCCAAAACCTACCGAAAACAGCAGGGCAAAAACGACAAACTGAAAAATCAGGTTATCCATAGCTTAACCTGCTGACGGGAAGGGATCTGGAAGCTTTGGAACATTCGGCTCCACTACCACCGCTGTACCATATACAAACAGTTCAGATGCACCCTGGGCGATGTTAGACGTTGAGAAACGAATGCCGACAATTGCATTGGCACCCATCTGACGAGCTTTTTCAATCATCCGGTTCATCGCTTCTTGGCGCGATTCTTCCAGAAGTTCGGTATAGGCAGTCAGCTCACCGCCAACAATATTTTTCAAACCTGCAAGCAAATCACGGCCAACGTGTTTACTACGTACCGTACTGCCATAGACCACATCGATTTGACGGCTAATAACATGTCCCGGGACGGATTCCAGATTACTGAGTAGCATAAGGGATAGAGAACCTGATTCTGTTCCTTTGAAGATAAGAAACTCCACGATAAAAAGCAATAAAAAAGCCCACCGAAGTGAGCTTTTTCAATAAGATCGAAAACCGAGACTTACTGCTGATTTGCCTGTTTACGTTCAGCTGTAGATGGCGGGTATTGAATTGTATCTGAGGTATTGGTTTTTAAACCACCACCCAGAGATTTGTACAATTCTACCTGGTTGTTCAGATTCGCCTGTTCCAGCAATAACAAGCCTTGTTCGGCTGCATACGAAGTACGCTGTGCATCTAAGACAGTTAAATAGCTGTCAATCCCAGCACGGAAGCGGGCGTTGGACAGACGATACGTCGTATTAGTTGCATCCACTAGACGACGTTGTGCAGCTAAACGGTCGCCAATGTTCTGACGCACTGCTAGTGCATCGTTGACTTCACGGAAAGCAGATTGAATCGATCTTTCATAATCAGACAGCGCGATTTGCTGGTCTGTTTCTGAAATTCTGATATTTGCTCTACGTGTACCCCAATCAAAGATCGGAATATCCAGACTAGGACCCAGCGACCAGACGAAACTTCCTGATTTAAACAGATCGCTTAAGTCAGCTGAAGCATAACCCGCTGAACCGGTCAGACTGATGGTAGGGAATAAACGGGCACGTGCAGCAGCAATATTGGCACCTGCAGCAGACAGTTGATATTCTGCAGTACGGATGTCTGGGCGGTTCACCAGCAGATCACTTGGAAGACCTGAACCCAAAGCGGATGCTGTGGTAATCCGGGTCACTCGATCAGCTGGCAGTAAATTCGCTGGTACAGACTGGCCGACAAGTAGATTTAGCAGGTTTTGTGCCTGTGCTACCTGAGTCTTGTAGTTCGCTACATCATTACGTGCAGTTTCTACAGAAATCTGTGCCTGACGAACAGGAACTTCACTGTCGATGCCCACATCGAAACGTTTCTTGTTGAGGTTAAAAGACTCAAGCTGGGTTTGCAGGGTTTGATTGGCAAGCCTCAAGTTAGCATTGGCAAATGAATAATTTAACCATGCCTGTGCTACCTGACTGATCAGCGAGATTTGTGTTGCATCACGCGCACTCGCAGTGGCCAGATAAGTATCTAAAGCATTGTCTTTCAAACTGCGTACACGCCCCCAAAAGTCAAGTTCGTAGGCAGTCACACCTAGACCAACATTATAGGTTGTCGTTGCACCACGGCTTTGTGTACTCATGGTGTCCTGACGCAATACACTGCCACTGGCACCAATCGTTGGAAGCTGATTATTTTCAGTGATCTGGTACGCTTGCTGCGCACGCTGAATATTCAGCGCTGCAGTACGTAAATCGCGGTTATTGTTTAAAGCTAAATCAATAACTTGAACCAAGCGTTGATCAGCAAAAAAATCTTTATAACCTTGCTCAGCAACGGAAGTGCCTGAGGCAGAACCGATATAGCTTTGCGGAATGTCGGCTTGTGCCACGGGCTCTGGGCCACGCATGCTTTGACAAGCTGTCAAAGCAAGCGCAAGTGCAGAAACCGCAATGCCACGACCTGAAACAGACCATACTTTATGCATCACGAGGTTTGCTCCTGTTTATTTTGTTGTTTTGGTTTGTACTTGAACACCGTCCGGATCCAGACATAGAAGACTGGAATAAAGAAGATACCCAACAGTGTTGAACTGATTACACCACCGAGTACACCATAACCGACAGAGTGCTGGCTACCGGCACCGGCACCTGAAGCAAGTGCTAGTGGAAGTACACCAAAACCGAAGGCAAGGGTGGTCATGATAATTGGACGTAAACGCATTTTTGCTGCATGCAGGGTCGCATCAAACAACTCTTCGCCCTGTTCCTGAAGCTCTTTGGCGAATTCCACAATCAAGATTGCGTTTTTCGCAGAAAGACCAATTACGGCAATAATCGCTACCTGGAAGTAGATGTTATTCGACAGGTTCGGGTCTTTAAACAGAATCATACCGCCAAAGGTCAATAGTAATGCACCCACGATGCCTAATGGTACAACCAGAAGAACCGAGAATGGAATTGACCAGCTTTCATACAATGCAGCCAGACACAGGAACACGATCAACAGTGAAAGCGCGTACAAGAATGGTGCCTGTGCGCCAGACTCACGTTCTTCCAGAGACAGACCAGTCCATTCATAGTCGAAACCTTGCATGCCCATTTCAGGAAGCTTGGCAATGATTTCTTCCATCGCACGCATTGCATCACCTGAGCTCACGCCCGGTGCCGGTGTACCCTGAATGTTCATCGCAGATACACCATTATAGCGTTCCAGACGAGGCGAACCATAAGTCCATTCACCCGTTGCGAATGCCGAGAACGGAACCATTTCGCCACGGTTGTTACGAACATACCACTGGTTCAGGTCTTCCGGCATCATACGAGAGCTGGCTTCACCCTGAACGTACACTTTTTTCACACGACCACGGTCAAGGAAGTCGTTGATGTACGAACCACCCCACGCCATGCTCATGGTGCTGTTAATTTCAGCAACACTGACACCGAGTGCACCGGCTTGTGCATGATCGACAATGACACGGTACTGTGGAGTATCTTCCTGACCATTTGGACGCACACCAGCGAGACGCGAGTCTTGTGCTGCCAGCCCCAGAATCGTATTACGTGCTGCCAGAAGTTGCTCATGACTTTGACCACTTGCAGCTTTGAGCTGTAAGTTAAAGCCAGCCGATACACCAAGTTCAGGCATCGCAGGAAGCTGCAATGGCATGATATAAGATGCATCTTTGACAATCATGTTCAACGCCATACCACGTTGAATAATGGCACCGACTTGAGCTTCCGGACTGTTACGCTCTGACCAGTCTTTCAGTTTAATAAACGCTAGGCCTGCGTTTTGACCCACACCGGTAAAGGAGAAACCTGCCACACTAAACACGGACTCGACATGCTCTTTCTCGTTTTCCAAGAAATAATTCGTCATGGTGTTAACCACGTTGTCAGTACGTTCCAGTGTTGCATTTGGTGGTAACTGAACCAGCGTCATAACGACACCTTGGTCTTCATCCGGTAAGAACGAAGAAGGCAGTTTCTGGAATAACAGCACAATAATACCCAGTACCACGGCATACACCACGCCTGAGAAAATCTTGCTGTGAGTCATACGGTTGACGCCGCCCTGATATTTCACAGAAACCTTGTCAAAACTGCTATTAAACCAGCGGAAGAAACGCGCAAATATACCATTACTTTGCGGCTTGTTCGGATCATGCTGTTTCAGCAGGGTCGCACATAGGGCAGGGGTAAAGGTTAATGCCACTATCAGCGACAAGACCATTGCTGTGACCAGCGTAATCGAGAACTGACGATAAATAACCCCGGTGGTTCCACCGAAGAAAGCCATTGGAACGAATACTGCCGATAGCACCGAGGTAATACCAATCAGTGCACCAGAAATCTGTTTCATCGACTTTTCAGTTGCAGAAACCGGATCCAGATGCTCTTCCACCATGACCCGTTCGACGTTCTCGACCACAACAATCGCGTCATCGACCAGAAGACCAATCGCCAGTACCATGGCAAACATGGTTAGGGTATTAATCGAGAAGCCAAAAACGTTAATCACCGCAAAGGTACCCAATACCACGACTGGAACTGCCATGGTTGGAATAATGGTAGCACGCCAGTTCTGCAGGAACAGGAACATGACCAGGAACACTAGAATAATTGCTTCGATCAGCGTTTTAACTACACTCTTGATCGACAGTTCAATAAATGGCGTGGTGTCAAAAGCCAGTTGGTCGACCATGCCTTGCGGATAGTTCGGACGTAACTGCTCTAAGCGTTCTTCTACTGCTTGGGCTGTATCAAGTGCGTTAGCACCAGTGGCAAGTTTAATTGCCACACCACCAGCCGGTTTACCGTTAAACTTCGAATCAAACTGATAGTTATCTGCACCGAGTTCAACCCGTGCAACATCACCCAGACGGACTTGTGCGCCTGAAGTGGTGTTTTTCAGGAAGATATTGCTGAACTGTTCTGGAGTTTGCAGCAGGCTTTGTGCGGTGACAGTCGCATTCAGAACTTGTCCTTCAACAGCTGGTGCACCACCGAGCTGACCCACAGCGACCTGAGCATTCTGGGTACGAATGGCAGTCGCAATATCACTTGGCGTGACTTGCAGGCTCGCCATTTTGGCTGGATCAAGCCAGATTCGCATAGCATAAGAACCACCAAAGACCTGAACTTCACCCACCCCAGCCACACGGCTTAAAGGTTCAGAAATGTTCGAATTTACATAGTCTTTGATATCATCGGCGGTCATGCTGCCATCAGGTGAATAGAAAGCCAATACCTGCAGGAAGCTGGCGCCTGATTTGGTAACACGCACACCCTGACGCTGTACATCTTCAGGAAGAAGTGCAGTCGCAGACTGTAGTTTGTTCTGAACCTGAACCTGTGCGATATCAGGATCGACACCTTGTTCAAAGTTCAAGGAAATAGACGAAGAACCGTTACCCGCACTGTTAGATGAGATATAACGCAGACCATCCAGACCATTCATTTGCTGCTCGATGATCTGAGTTACAGTATTTTCGACCGTTTCAGCAGATGCACCTGGATAAGTCGCAGAAATCGTAACTGTAGGCGGTGCAATGGTTGGATACTGGGCAATCGGCATTTTGGTCAGGGTCAAAATACCTGCCAGCATGATGACCAGTGCAATCACCCAGGCAAAGATAGGACGATGAATAAAAAATTGAGCCATAAACCTTACTCCTTATGCTTTGGCAGCAGGTTTTTGTTCAGATTGTTCTTTTGCATCATCCGCTTTTTGCGCTGCACCAGGTTGTTGGGCAGTGGGTTGTGCAGCACCCTGTGGTGCAGCAGCTTGAGGCTGGTAAGGTTTAGCCACGACCTGTTGTTCCGGTTTTACTTTCGCAATACCATCTACAATCACTTTATCACCCGGCTTCAAACCTTCAGTCACGATCCAGTTTTGGCCTTGTGTACCCGCAGTAGTGACTGGGCGTGGGATTACCTTATTATCAGCACCCACTAACATCGCCATAGCTTGACCGGTAGGCGTACGTGTTAATGCTGCCTGAGGAATCAGGTAAGCATTTGGTACTTCACCCTGAACGATTTGCGCAGTAGCAAACATACCTGGTAGCAACAGGTGATTCTTGTTCGGGAATACTGCACGCAGTGTCACTGTACCAGTTTCTGGATTCACGCTGGCATCAGAGAATGCTAAACGGCCTTCAACCGGATAGATGCTGCCATCTTCCAGTTTTAACTTCACACGTGTGTTATTAGAGCTGTTCAGGTCACCTTTACTCAACTGCTGACGCAGACGCAGCAATTCCGCGCTTGACTGATTAATATCTACATAGATTGGATCCAGACGCTGAATGGTTACCAGCGGCTCTGGCTGGTTTGCAGTTACCAGCGCACCTGCAGTGATTGAAGAACGGTTAGTCTGACCAGAAATTGGCGCACGTACAGTTGAATAGCCTAAGTTAATTTGAGCATTACGCAATGTTGCACGGTTCGCATTCAAATCAGCTTCAGCCAGTTTAACCTGCGCTACAATGTCATCATATTCCTGCTTGGAAATCGCGTTAGTACCAACCAGTTGACGGTAACGACCTTCTTTAACACGTAACACGCCCAGATTTGCCTCAGCACGTGCAATTGCTGCACGAGCATTGTCCACTGTGGCACGGTTAGTACTAGAGTCGATTTCATACAGCGCCTGACCTTCACGGACATAGCTGCCTTCGCTGAATAAGCGTTTTAGCACGACACCAGTCGCCTGTGGACGTACTTCTGAAATCTCAAATGCTGTTGTGCGACCTGAGAGTTCAACAGACTGCTCAACGCTTTGTGGCTGTGCAACCAGCACACCAACTTCAGTCGGTGGCATTTGCTGTTGAGCACCAGCTTGCTGGCCCTCTTTAGGATCTTTGCTACAGCCAACAAGCGCGATACTTGTTGCTAATGCGCAAGCAGTCAGGGCAGGTGCCCAAAGCTTTGCAGACATCATTGTTCCACCTCGATTAGATTTTTATCTAAATTTTTTATTTGTAACTTATTGTATTTAAAAAATTAAATACAATGACAAGATCCAAATAAAACTTATACTCCGGTCGGCGATTACTTCTGGAGGAAACTATATTCACCAAAGGTTTTTTAAAATTCTTATGCCCATCACACCATCAGTTTATGAGGAAGATATTGCTGGCTGATGTAAATCACCAAACGTCATAACTGGAATGGGCAATCTGTATTGTTCAATTTATGAAACATCCAGAAGGCCATACTGAGGCAATCAGAATTTTAAGTCGCCATTTGAGAATAAATCCTCCAAGAATTCCGATACATATAAAATTAAGTTTGCATACTTTATATACCAAACTGGGGCAATACACCAGCAGATGGTTAAAAGTAATACAAATGGCATGCCATATAGGCACCTTATGGCTGCGGTCATTTAATACAGACAGATCTCTGTGCAGTACTTTATTTATTCAGCAATCAGCAAATCAAACTTGCTATAAACTGAATCAAGATGAACGAACACACTGAAAATCAAATAAAAAAACCGATAAAAAGCAACAAGTAGGGCATGCCAGATATCCTTGTTCTTTCTAACCGACATGATACCGGTTAACCGTCTGTCCTGAAGTGTACTTGTCAGTACACTTTTTTTCAAGTGTGCGTAATTTATACAAAATCCATATTTTTATTAGGTAATTCTGTTGATAAATCAACAAGAATTGTCTCAGTTTCAACCTTTGCTGTTTGTATGATTTTCGTCAATATCAACATCTTGCTTTGGTGGCCAGAAGAAATCGCTCGGTCGAGTCAGGAAATGGGTCATGACTAGTTTCGCCAGTGGTTTCCATTGTTCGAAACGCACCCGACGCGCACGTAATGCCACAATAATGGTCAGACTAAAACTGACAAACAGGTTAGTCAGACCAATCAGTAGAACACCTAGAAACGAAACCACCACCAGGCCGATATCAGGCCCATTAATATTTATTAGTCCTTGAATAAAGTTGGCCGAAGCAAAAGCAATATGACGAATATCCAGCGGCATACCGAGAATAAAACCAATGGTGCCCATACTGCCGAGCATGATCCCGAAAATAAAGTTACCCCCCAAGGCTCCCAAATTACGTTCCATATATTCGGAAAATTTGTTTAAGCGCTCTTGTCCCATCAGGTTAGCCAGACGAGCATGCGCTTTCAGACGTGGTCCGACCTTACGATATACCGCCATATTGTCAAAATAACCTGCGAGCAGGCCAGACAGGAACAGGCAAACCCCGGCAATTGCAGCATGTGGAATCGCAAGTGAAGTAAACGGATTCAGGTCATGTAAGGTCTTGGCCGCTTTGGCATGATTCATTAAAGGTTCATGAAGGGCAGCATCCCACATAAAGGTCAGCAAGGCAGCAACGGGTATGGCAATCGAAATATTTCCCAGAATTGCTACGAACTGGGTCCGAATGATATTCACAATCAGTGCAGCCAGTTCAGCGATCTGGGCGGTTTTTGAACCCTTACGCTGTTGTACGGTAGAAGCCAGTGCAGCTGCGGTCATCGCGGGCTGTTTGGTCGCTACAGTGAAATGCAGTACATGGATGAGCATAAAGCCCAGTGAATAATTCATACTGTAGCTAAAAGCTTGCATGAGCGGTGCCATGGTGACACGTGCCATGAGTATCTTCAGGGTAGCCATAGTGGCAATAATGACCCCGGCACCCGCTGCGGCCTTATACATGGCCAGGAAGCCCTGCTTGTCGGTACTTACATAATGCTCTCCAGTTTTGGAAGCATTCTCAGTCACCTGTAAAGCCAGTAATTCGCTGTTGGTCGCCAGCAGGGAGCGGACACTACGTTCACTATAAAGTGCTTCAGTAATATCTACCAGAAAATACCCCATAGACTGATAACGCAACTGGTCATCATCCATGATCATATTCAGCAGAATTTCAATCCGTTCCAGACATTGTTCCAGCAGGGCCAGCATGTAGGTCAAACTGACACTTACGCCAATGCGTTTGGTGGAGCGGCGAATTTTCGCGACGACATCATGACATTGCTCAAGCATCACCATTGCCTGAGAAGCGTCTGGTGGCAGGATTGAATCCACCAGTTCTACATTGTTAAAGCGCTTTTTATATTCCTGAATAAATTCATTGATCTCACGGTTCTGAATCAGAAAAGGCGATTCATATTCCATCAGTTCAGGCTGAGCATTGATAAATTCAGGATGCAGGGCAATACCACTGACGCGATATGACAGGATAGTCAGTGCCTTGATCAGTTCATCTTTAATCCGGGTTTTTTCAGGCTGATTAGAATGACCCTGATTCATCACGCTAAACAGTCGCAGCCAGTCTTCATCGGCCAGATAGTCGAGCCAATAGCGGTCACTGCGTTCATGAAATACCCGACGCATCAGTTCCTGCAGGCTTTTGTCATCCGGAATCATGGGCAGAATATGTGCACCAATACGCTGATTGAGCTGATTCCAGAAACCGTCCAAGGATAAAATACCTGTATCAGAAAACAGGCTGGTCTGTTTGTAGCGGTTAATCACGCGCAGCACAAAGGTCTGCAGGGTAGAAACCGCATTGGGGGTGATCAGTAAGGACTGTAAAAATGCCTGAAATTTTTCTTCGATTTCTTCGGTATTCTTGCTGTCTATTGGTCGTATACGATTCACGAGTTCAATTAACAGGTTTTCATCCAGCTTTGCCTGAGGCTGCTCAAGCTGTTGCTGCATGCCGTGGAAAATATCGAGAAACTTAATATGCATAGGCGAGGTGGGTATCTATTGGATGCGATGAAGCGCAAGTTTAGCCAGGTTAATCAGCGCCTGACGGTATTCAGAATCCGGCAATAGATCCAGTGCAGCGATCGCAGCTTCGGTTTCTTCAGTCGCACGCTGACGGCAGTAATCCAGAGCACCGGATGCATTGACAATATGAATCACCTGTTCAAGGTGGTCAGTACCGCCCGTTGCAATGCTCTTACGCACAACCTCGAAGTCATTCCCAGAGGTATTCTTCAGTGCCGCAATCAATGGCAAGGTCGGTTTACCTTCCATCAGGTCATCCCCGATATTCTTGCCCAGTGTTTCTGCATCTGAGGTGTAATCCAGAATATCGTCAATGATCTGGAATGCATTTCCAAAGTGACCGGCAAAAGTTCGTAGCGGGGCACGGAACTCTTCTTTACCAGTCAGGATGGCAGCACCTTCAGTCGCCAGTTCAAATAGGCGAGAAGTTTTACCATGAATAATATTTAAATACGTTTCTTCAGTTGTTTCAGGCTGATGTTGCGATTGCAACTGCAATACTTCACCCTCGGCAATTTCACAGGTACCAGTTGAGAAGTCCTTGAGTAAGACCATATTGTTCAGATCAACCAGCAGGTCAAAGGCACGTGAGATCAGGAAGTCACCGACCAATACGGCAGTCTGGTTATTCCAGGTCGCATTCGCAGTTGGACGGCCACGGCGCAGGCCAGATTCATCCACGACGTCATCATGTACCAGCGTTGCGGTATGTAGCATTTCAATGATCGCTGCGAGTTTACGATGCTGATCCAGATCATCTGCGCCACAGGCTTTGGCTGCCAGTAAACACATAATCGGGCGCATACGCTTGCCACCTGCTTCAACCACATGTTTGCTCACTGCCATGACTAAGGCAACTTTTGAAGTAATCCCCTCATTAATAAATGTGTCCATCGCAGCAAAGTCATGTGCCACAGGAGCGAGAATATCTTGCTTAAAGTCGATGGTCATGTGAAAGGAAACCTCTAGTTTGGTAAATCTCAAGTCGGTAGTTTAACAATTTATAACATCCATGAAACATAAGAAACGTACAAACTCCACTAAAAATCAGTTTTTTATGATGAATATAATCCATCCAGCCTGATTCTGGTGGCTGACTGTACTCTATCGATTTACCTTTACGGATCATGTACTCCGAAATTTGTGGCTCAGTATACTACTCAAAAATAACCGTCCGGCTCTGTTGATTTTTGTAGCAAAAAATTGCATGAGTGTCTGATTTTACTAAAATTAGTATAATCTCAAAGAGATGGATAAATGTATTCATCAATATTTCTATAAAATGGCTTGTTGTTTATACGAATATCCCTTAAAATCTTTGCCCTTGTATAACCCCCAGTGGCGTACGTTTTAAGACCGGTATATCCCTTTATCGGCACGACGACACGGGCATATTTGGAGTACATTATGTACGCAGTAATCCAAAGCGGTGGTAAACAGCACCGTGTAGTTGAGGGTGAAACCCTTAAAGTTGAATTATTGAAAGCTGAAACTGGCGCAACTGTTACTTTTGATGACGTGTTGATGCTTGTAAACGGTGAAAGCATTCAAATCGGTGCTCCAGTGGTAGCTGGCGCTAAAGTAACTGCAGAAGTAGTTAGCCATGGTCGTCACGACAAAATCCGCATCATCAAAATGCGTCGTCGTAAGCACTACCGTAAACAACAAGGTCACCGTCAATGGTTTACCGAGTTGAAAATTACTAGCATTTCAGGCTAATTACTAGGAGTAATGAGACATGGCAACTAAAAAAGCCGGTGGTTCGACTAAGAACGGTCGTGATTCGAATCCTAAGATGTTAGGTGTTAAAGTTTACGGTGGTCAAACTGTAACTGCAGGTAACATCATCGTTCGTCAACGTGGTACTGAATTCCACGCTGGTGTTAACGTAGGTATGGGCCGTGACCATACTTTATTTGCTACTGCTGATGGCGTAGTAAAATTCGAAGTGAAAGGCCAGTTCGGTCGTCGCTACGTATCTGTTGAAGCATAATCTGCGACAATAGAAAAAACCCACAGATTCTGTGGGTTTTTTTATGCTTGAAGATTGACGAGTCAGTCTGAAACATATGGCTGAAGAATAAACGGTGATCTTCATCATGATGAACAAAAGCAGGGATTTTGCATTAATAACAATACAAAACTTCTTATTTTCTATCATCTTAGTTTTTGAAATTCGTTTAAGATGAGCCATTAGATAAATAGCGATATGCAAATACAAAAAGGTGAGATTATGAATATGCTTCGTAAAAATGTATGTGCCATAACAATCGGTGCGGCAACACTGGCTCCTGTCATGAGCACGACTGTATTTGCCGCAACTGCAGCGACGGAGCAGCAAGCCACTGCCAATCTGGTGAAGCAGCTCAGTAATATCCGTAGCTTAACGGCAAACTTTGAGCAAACCACCAAGATTACCAATCCGAAAGCAACTCAGAAAAAAGGTTTGAGCGCCCAGCACATGAACCAGACCTTTAAAGGTGTGATGAAAGTGCAGCGTCCGGGTAAATTCTATTGGGAAACTACAGCACCTTCGAAACAGACAATTGCTACCACAGGAAAAACTGTCTGGATCTATGACCCAGACTTGCAGCAAGCCGTTCGTCAGAGCCTGGATGAACAAGTCTCCAATACACCAGCATTATTGCTCTCTGGAAATACCAACCAGATCATGCAGTCTTATCGTGTGACACAGCCAAACAAAGGCAAGACCTATTACAAGCTGTATCCAAAGGCAAGTGATGGTGTGTTTGAAAGCCTGACGATTAGCTTTGGCGCTAACAAGGCACCGAGTCTGATGATTCTGGAAGATTCATTGGGTCAAACTACCTATATCAACTTTAGCAATGTGAAAGTGAATGCCAGCATTCCGGCATCTACCTTTAATTTCACACCGCCTAAAGGAACGGACATTATTGATCAATAAGCATCAATATCAGCAAAATAAAAAAGCAACCTTCGGGTTGCTTTTTATTTGCCAATAATAGAAATGGATTTGGAGACATTACAAGGTTTGCCTATATCTGGAGATTCAGGCGTTTTAGAATAAACAAAATTCAAGTCAATTAAATTATTAAATTTCAGGTGCTTAGGATGAAAATGACTTCATTTAAAACCGGCTGGATCAGCTGTATTTTATGTTTAAATGTGGGGTTGTTTGCCTGTCAGCCTCAAACGTCTTCAGTCAATGCATCTGCGCAAACAGAAGAAGCAGGGCAAATACAATCCAAAACCATTCCAGTGAAAGGTGTTAATCAGGTCGTGTGCGAAGTAGAGAGTTGTGTGCGCTTTGATCTGCAAACTGTAGATACCAATATAGCTTGGATTGACCAGTATTTTATAGAGCGTATCCAGCGTACCGAGCCAGTTGCCTTTAACAAAGTAAGCAGTGATAAAATCAAAGCAAAGGATCAGTCAAAATCTTTTGAGCAGCGTTCCATTCAGATCAGTTACCTGAATCAGCATGGTCATCTGGTGACTTTTATATTCAAAACTGCTCATCAGCCTAGACGTGCAGCACAGCCACAATCTCATACTGAATACGTCAATCTGGACCTTAAGCAAAAGAAACGTCTGGCTCTTTATCAAATTATGCTGGGCAATACTGAAGAAAAGTTAAAACAAAGCTTGTATCAAGAAAACAAAGACTGGTTGGATCGTGCCCAAGTAACATCAAAGCAATTGGAATTAAGTGATAATTATTATTTTGACAGTCAAGGCTTGGTACTGATTTATCCAGCAGGTGAGTTGAGCAAGTCCACAAGTGTGATGGTAGAATTAAAAGTACCTTATACGGCATTAAACGGGATCATCCGACCTGAATATTTATCCATTTTGCCAAAAACAACCCCTTAAATATTGTGCTAATAAGGCGCAGCCATTCACCAGGTCACTGTATTTTTTGCCGTTAAGAGCTTACACTATAGCCAGTTTTTTTCTTATCTAAAGATTGGCTATGATCGACCCGAAATTACTCAGAAATAATATTGAGGCTGTAAATTTAGCCTTGGCAAAACGTGGTGTTCAACTGAATGTCGAGGAGTGGGCATCACTTGAAGCTCGCCGTAAAGAAATTCAGTCCAAAACTGAATCGCTACAAGCTGAGCGTAATGCGGGTGCGAAACAAGTTGGCCAAATCAAAAAAGCCGGTGGCGATGCGTCTGAAATCATGGCACGCATGTCTGCAATTGGCGATGAAATTAAAGCAGCAGAAGCAGCACTGGCTGAATTGCAAGCTGAACTGGAAGAAAAATCCCTGTCTATTCCAAACTTGCCAGATGAATCTGTTCCTGAAGGTAAAGATGAAAATGACAATGTGGAAGTCCTGAAATGGGGTACACCACGCGAATTTGATTTTGAAATCAAAGACCATACTGACCTGGGCGAAATGATGGGCGGTCTGGAATTTGAAACTGCGACCAAACTGACTGGTTCACGGTTTAGCGTTCTGAAAGGTCCTTTAGCGCGTCTGCAACGTGCGATTACCCAGTTCATGCTGGATACCCATACTCTGAAAAATGGCTATACCGAAGCCTATGTTCCTTATTTGGTGAATGCAGACTCTTTACGTGGGACTGGTCAATTACCAAAATTTGAAGAAGATCTGTTTAAGCTGCAAGGCGAGAAAGAATTCTACTTGATTCCAACAGCTGAAGTACCTGTAACCAACTTCGTGCGTGATGAAATCATCGATGCTGACCGTCTACCACTGAAATATGCAGCACATACCCCATGTTTTCGTAGTGAAGCTGGCTCTTATGGCCGTGATACCCGTGGTTTGATCCGTCAGCACCAGTTCGATAAAGTTGAGATGGTTCAGATTGTAAAACCTGAAGACTCTATGCAGGCACTGGAAGAGTTAACTGGTCATGCAGAAGGTATTTTGCAGGCATTAGGTCTGCCATACCGTAAAATCATTCTGTGTGGCGGTGATATGGGCTTTGGTGCATGCAAAACTTATGACCTTGAAGTCTGGGTGCCAAGTCAAAATACGTATCGTGAGATTTCATCTTGCTCAAATATGTGGGATTTCCAGGCACGCCGTATGAAAGCGCGTTACCGTGCTGACCAGAAAAAAACTGAATTCGTACATACGCTGAATGGTTCAGGTCTGGCTGTAGGTCGTACTTTACTGGCAGTCATGGAAAACTATCAACGTGCTGATGGTTCAATTGAGATCCCTGAAGTACTGCGTCCGTATATGGGTGGTACAACTTACATCGACTAAATGTCGGTGTATGCACCAAAATGTGCATGAAAATTGCTTAGACAGTCAGATTTAAAACTTTTTGAGGCATTTTGTGGATATCTTTCCAATCTCGTTAAAGTTGCAACAGCAACCTTGTCTGATTGTCGGTGGTGGACATATTGCATACCGTAAAGCGGTATTGCTACAGAAAGCAGGGGCAGTCATTTCGGTGATTGCACCTGAGATCGAAGCGAGTCTGCTTGAGATTGTTCAAGCGACCGCCGGTCAATATGTTCAGGCACCTTTCAATTCTGAAATTCCTCTACGTTCCTACCGTCTGGTGATTGCAGCGACCAATGATGCTGGAGTCAACCGTCAGGTGTTTGAAGACTGTGAAGCTGAAAATGTGCTGGTCAACAGTGTTGATGATCCGCCGCATTGCCGTTTTATGGTACCGGCGATTATCGACCGCTCACCACTGATTATTTCAGTAGCCAGCAACGGTACTTCACCAGTATTGTCTCGTCAGATCCGCACCCAGCTTGAAGCTACCATTCCGCATGGTATGGGTAAACTGGCTGAGTTCTCTGGTAAGTGGCGTAGTGCAGTTAAAGCCAAGATCACTAATCCCGATGAACGCCGTATCTTCTGGGAAGACTTGTACGCTAGTCCTTTGAAAGAACAGGTGTTTAATGACAATCTGGCTGAAGCTGACCGTCTGATTGAACAAGCCTTGAATGAATGGCAAAAGCCAAAAGGTGAAGTTTATCTGGTCGGTGCCGGACCGGGTGATCCAGAGTTATTGACGCTAAAAGCCTTACGCTTGATGCAACAAGCCGATGTGGTGATCTATGACCGTCTGGTTTCTGCACCGATTATGGATCTCTGTCGCCGTGATGCAGAGAAGATCTATGTCGGTAAGGCGAGGTCTAATCATGCGGTGCCACAAGAAGGAATTAATGCCTTACTGGTAAAATATGCCAGTGAAGGTAAGCGTGTCTGTCGTCTGAAAGGCGGTGATCCGTTTATCTTTGGTCGTGGCGGTGAAGAGATTGAAGAGCTGTTTGCTGCGGGCGTAGCTTTCCAGGTTGTTCCAGGTATTACTGCTGCGTCTGGCTGCTCAGCCTATGCTGGTATTCCATTAACTCACCGTGATTATGCGCAAAGCGTGCGTTTCCTGACAGGCCATTTAAAAGAGGGTTCACCAGAGCTGCCTTGGAATGAACTGGTCTATGAAAACCAGACACTGGTACTGTATATGGGACTGGTTGGACTGGAAAAAATCTGTGCACAATTGATTGAGCATGGTCAGCGTCCAGATATGCCAGTAGCCCTAGTCTCAAAAGGCACCACACCAGAGCAAAAAGTCGTGGTGGGAACGCTCCAAGATATTGCATCGAAAGTGAATGAGCACCATATTCAGGCACCAACTTTGACTATTATTGGTGAAGTGGTGCGTTTACGTGAAAAATTGAAGTGGTCCTAAATGGCCACTGAACTCCCAAAAGTAGAGAAAAGCTGTGATCCATGTTGTTTTATATGAACCTGAAATTCCTGCCAATACAGGTAATATTATTCGCCTATGCGCAAATACGGGAGCACAGTTGCATTTAGTCAAGCCGCTGGGCTTTGAACTGGATGACAAAAAGCTAAAACGTGCTGGTCTGGATTATCACGAATATGCCAATATGCAAATCTGGGAAAATATTGAAGAATGTTTGGCAGACTTAGCTTCTCAAGGCATTGGTGCAGATGCGGTCTATCCATTGACGACTAAAGGTTCTGAAACCCCACATACTTCAGACTTAAATCGTCCTGTGGCTTTGTTGATGGGGCCGGAAACACGTGGTCTGCCAGAAAATGTGCGTATGATGTTCCCGAAAGAACACTGGATCCGTCTGCCAATGGCTGAAAATTCGCGTAGTCTGAACCTGTCTAATGCGACAGCAGTGATTGTGTACGAAGCCTGGCGTCAGCAGGGGTTTAAAACGCTTTAATTAGTATTCTTTCTTTTAAGAAGCTGCCAATTGGCGGCTTTTTTTGATTTGTGTAACAAGGCTTGTGCAGTGGTTGGTCATTGGGCTTATCTTCGGTATAAATAATTTGAGAACACAAAAAAAGGAAAAAA
The DNA here is from genome assembly GCF_001077515.1 of Acinetobacter sp. VT 511. NCBI lineage: Bacteria > Pseudomonadati > Pseudomonadota > Gammaproteobacteria > Moraxellales > Moraxellaceae > Acinetobacter > Acinetobacter sp. VT 511. The sequence goes on from NZ_LFRE01000089.1 coordinate 157,053, forward strand.
ACTTGAATAAGGGGTGGATCACAGCGAGTTGTGCGGTTTTATTAATGTTTAGTGGAGCAAGCCAGGCACAGCCAGAACCACAACAGCCAGTAGAAGAGGTAAAACCGCTTACTCAGGAGGAAATCAGGCAGGGTATGGCAGAGATGCAGCAGCAACTGAATGAGCGTATTGAAGCTTGGGGTAAAACCCTTAGCAAAGATGATTTTGAATGGAGTTGGCGCGGACGGATTCTGAATCAACTAAAACGTCAGGAAGTGTGTAATATCTTCCAGGGTGTGGTGAATGAAACCTATCATCTGGCTGTACAGAACAAGGCGCGTTTGAGTCCTGAAAGTCAGGAGGTTTTAAAAAATCGTAATCTATTTATCGAACGGCTTGGTTATAAAGACAATATTGTTGATACCCGCATGGGCTTTAACTGTCGTCTAAAATGATTTTGAACTGAACTAAAAAATAAACACGTCAGAACTAAAAAAGGCGCATCAAGCGCCTTTTTTATTTGAATAAGAAGGATATTATTTATCATCAAATTCATTGTGCTGAGGAGCAGGGTGCTTGAAGCCTTTGGTCTTATAACCCAGGTACAAGATACCGCCAAATGCCCAGATCAGACCGTATTTAAGCGAAGCTTCGTCGACTTCTAGCCATAATGCAAACACTGAAATGAAGCCAAGTAAGGGAACGACGACAAAATTCATGATCTCTTTGGCACTCTTCGTGCGGCCATCACGCAGTGCATAACGTGAAATCACCGACAAGTTGACGAAACTGAATGCAGTTAACGCACCAAAGCTGATCAGTGACACGACAAAGTCAAGATCCATGAAACCAGCAGTTAAAGCAACTGCACCAGCGATCAGGATATTGTATGACGGTGTGTAGTTTTTCGGACTAATGTGACCAAAGATTTTTTTGTTAATTACGCCATCACGACCCATTACGTACATCAGACGAGACACACCCGCATGCGCTGAAATACCGGAAGCCATAACTGTCACAATCGCAAAGTAAAGTACCACTGTCTTAAATGCCACACCACCTACTGCTTGTAAAATATCAGGCTGTGTTGCAGCGATATCTTCAAAGTAGGTTTTTGGATCATTCGGGAAGAAGATCTGCATGAAGTAAGTACTGATGATGAAAATGATACCCGCTATTAATGCAGTCAAGAAAATCGCTTTAGGCAAAGTTTTTTCAGTATCTTTGGTTTCTTCAGCCAGTGAACTTAAAGAGTCAAAACCTGTAAAAGAAAAGCACAGTAAGGTTGCACCGGTAATCAAGGCAGCAACAGAGGTAAACTCATTCCAGAATGGCTCTAAACTCCATAATTGATACTTTGCATCGACTAATGTGCCGTCTGCATTTACACCACCTTCCAGAAGTTGGTAAACCATCCAGGTGAAGTATGCAATGACGCCCAACTGTACAAATACAATCATACTGTTGAAGTTGGCAACAAATTTTGCACCGCGGAGGTTAATCGCAGTCATGAACGCTGTTAAACCAATGACCCAGACCCAATGATTCATATCTGGGAAAAGTGCTTCCAGATAAATCACCGCCAGAATGATATTGACCATTGGCGATAACAGGTAATCCAGCAAGGATGACCAACCCACCATGAAACCTACGTTCGGGTGGATGGATTTTTGCGCATAGGTATAGGCCGAACCCGAAGAAGGGTAGCGACGAATCATATGACCATAGCTCAAGGAGGTTAACAAAATTGCAATCAGTGCAAAAATGTAAGAGGTAGGAACGTGGAAGTTACTTTCTTCAGATACCAGACCAAATGTATCAAACAAGGTCATGGGTTGAATATAAGCTAAACCAATAATAATGATGTGCCAGAGTCCTAGCGTTTTTTGCAGTTTAGCTGCCGATTGAGTCCCAGAGATATTAGTCAACGGCGTTATCCTCTTAATCGTTGATCAAGGATCAGTCATATTGAATAAGGATCGTTTGAGACGAACGATCCCCCCTACAGTTTTCTATAAAAGTCCGCCAATCTACTTGAAAAGAACGGCTTTTGCTAGCTATTTTTTTGACTTTTGTCCTGCATAAAATGTGCCATTCAAAAAAAGAAATCGAATTTTTTCTTATGCAAGATAAAAGCCTGATGCTTAAAAAAACATCAGGCTAGAATTTCGGCTATATTGGCTTATTTTTCAGTAATTACCAAGCCTTTTTTAAGATGGTTTTCAAATCTTCCAGGGTGGCTTCTTTCGGGTTATAAATGATGGAACCATCATTCAGGGCTTTCTCTGCCACTTCATCGAGCTGGGCTTCAGAAACCTTACCTGTTTCACTTAATGTACGTGGTAATTTAGTCAGGGCATAAATACGGTCACGCATCGCCTGAATGGTTGCAATCGCTTTATCGGCACGCAGATGCCCCGGGGTCTGTGCATAAATATCAGGGCCAGCCAGTGGGAGAAGCAGCTCTGCAATCTTGCCACCATTCACTTCCTTGTTGTATTCCAGGACATAAGGCAGGAACAGGTTCATACATAGTCCATGTGGCAAGTGAGCCACCGCACCGAGCGCATGACCGAGTGAATGCACCAGACCAACCATCGAGTTCGAGAAAGCGATCCCAGCCATGGTAGAAGCTTGTGCCAGTTCCAGACGACCTTGAGCATCAGACGGATTATCCAGCACCTTAAACAGATTCTCACTGACTTTCTTCACTGCTGCTGTGGCATAAGCATCTGAAATCGGATTGGCTGCCATACAGGTATAGGCTTCGACCGCATGGGTCATCGCGTCCATTGCAGTCATTGCGGTTAAATGCGGTGGCAAAGTCTGGGTCATACGTGGATCAAGAATCGCAGCATGCGGCATCAGATAATAAGATGCGAACGGCATTTTCAGGTTCTTTTCAGTATCCGATACCACTGCAACCATGGTTACTTCAGAACCTGTTCCAGACGTGGTTGGAATCACGAAAAATGGTTTTAAGGGCTTTGGTAGGTTATGTGCGCCAGAATATTTAAGCAAGTCATCGCCACCTTCAGAGACCAGAATGTTGGTCGCTTTTGAGGTATCGATAACTGAACCGCCCCCGATGGCAATAATCGCATCGCAGTTATTGTCACGATATAGTTGTGCAGCACGACGTACTGTACCTAAGCTCGAATCGGGTGGGACATCATCAAAAATCGCTGCAATCTCTGCATCCGTCGATTCAAAAGCAGCTTCAATCGGTGCAAGCAGATTATTGGCACGTACGCCTTTATCGGTAATGATGAGTGGACGTTTGGCACCTAATGTCGAGAGTTCAAACGGAATATGTTCGAGCGCAGCATGACCGGCAATCACCTTGACTGGACAGAAAAATTCATAATAAGGCTTGGTCATGTTAGGCACTCCGTTTCAAATAAGATTGAGCAATTTTTAAATAGATGCTGCTTGCTTCAGTTAATTTTTCTTTCAGGCTGAGATTACTTGGATATTCTTTGACAGCCAGTTGTGCCACCATTTTCGGCAAAATCAAGGCTTCCATTTTATTCAGACAACGCACCAGACGAATAGCATAAGAGATATCACCATCGGCAATCATGCGGTCATGGGCAAAGGCCTGTGAGGTACTTTCCTGGAATGAAAAGACCAAAAAGGCATGATGCAGATGCTTAAAAGTGATCGTAAGGTCAGGCACAGTGTCCATAGATTTCACGAGTTCAAGTTGCTTCTCTTCAGTAACCCGGGCAATAAATGCCGGGCCGTGGGGGAAGACTTTCATGGAAAGACTGAAATTCGCCGGAAACTGGGCAACTTCCTTTTTGATTTCTTCATCGACCTGGCTTGCCATGACTAAGCCTCTGCCAATCACATCCATCATGAGTTTGACATAGGCCTGTTGCAAAGCAGGTTTAACGGATTTAGTTGCAATCACGTGATGATCCCTACCTGGAATATTATTTGTTTAGAGTAATTACTCTAATTTATTTATTGTTGAAATGCAAAGGCTTTATCTTTGCTCGACGCTAACGTCCTTAAAGTAACCGCTGCTGGTTAAAGTTTCAATAATTTCGACACACAAGTCAGCAAATTTTGGCGGGTTGTTGACCAAGTCGTTAATGCGGACCATTTCCAGTCCTGCATAGCCACATGGATTGATGGTATGGAAACCTGTCAGGTCACAGTCAATATTCAAGGAAAGACCATGATAGCTGCGACCTTTACGGATTTTAAAGCCGAGGGAACCAATCTTGCGTTCATTGACATAGACACCGGGTGCATCCGGTTTGGCATAGGCTTCAATATTATGCTTCTTGAGTAGCTCAATCATCAGGTTTTCGGCATAGGACACCAGCGTACGGACATTCCAGCCAAGACGGTTCAGGTCAAACATAAAATACGCCACCAGCTGGCCCGGACCATGCCAGGTGACTTGACCACCACGATCGGTCTGAATTACCGGAATATTGGATGACATCAGAATATGTTCCGGCTTACCCGCTTGCCCTTGAGTCAGGACATCATGGTGCTGCAAAATCCACAACTCATCCGGGGTGTTTTCATCACGGTTTTCAGTCAGGGCTTTCATTTCCAGAAAGCGGTTTTCATAGGGAGTCAGGTCATTATATTGACGAATAATCAGGCAGGGTTTTTGAACCGCATCAGTCACAGTGTGCGTCCTTGGAAAGATTAAAAAATACTGCTAATAATTATAATGATTTCAGCGGCAGATAGGGGAGTGATTGCTCGTCATTGTCTACAGTAAATTCATAAGCATAAAAAAACACGCCCATAAGCGTGTTTTTTTATGTACCTGGCATGAAGCAAAATCAGGTTTAAAGCGCAGTTTTGATCAGCGGACAAGCGGCTAAGTCGGCATAGACCGCATGAACCTGTTCCAGTTCTAGAAAACGGAGCTGTGCAGTGATCGAATGATATTTACCTGTACGTGAGGGCGTAACGGTCATTTTACTGCCATCAAATTCAGGAAAATGCTTTACAAAGATCTCATTTACGGCCTGATGCAACTCAATACCAGCAAGGCCAATCAGTTTGATCGGATAGTCCATCGGGAACACCCAGAGATGTTCCTGTAATTCGCGAGAAGGTGTACGGTCTAACATGGTAGTCCCCTTATTTGAAACGCCTGCAATCATGCAGGCGTTTGGGTCTGTCTTGGCTAGTTAAAATGGAGACCCTGAAGCAAATTTCAAGTCTCCAGAACAAGCATCAAATCTTAATCATTCTCAAGGAATGAACGCAGGTGTTCAGAACGGGAAGGATGACGCAGCTTACGTAAGGCTTTCGCTTCAATCTGACGGATACGTTCACGGGTTACGTCGAACTGCTTACCTACTTCTTCCAAAGTATGGTCAGTTGGCATGTCGATACCAAAACGCATTTTCAAGACTTTCGCTTCACGTTCAGTCAGGTTTTCCAGTACTTCACGTGTCGCTTCTTTCAGGCCTTCTGACGTTGCCGCATCCACAGGAGAGGTGATGTTGCTGTCTTCAATGAAGTCACCCAAATGCGAATCTTCATCATCACCGATCGGTGTTTCCATCGAAATAGGTTCTTTGGCGATTTTCAGTACTTTACGAACCTTCACTTCGTCCATTTCCAGACGTTCGCCCAGTTCTTCCGGAGTAGGTTCACGACCCATTTCCTGAAGCAATTGACGAGATACACGGTTGATCTTGTTAATAGTTTCAATCATGTGTACTGGAATACGGATAGTACGTGCCTGGTCCGCGATTGAACGGGTAATCGCCTGACGAATCCACCAGGTTGCATAAGTCGAGAACTTGTAACCACGACGGTATTCAAACTTGTCTACGGCTTTCATCAGACCGATATTGCCTTCCTGAATCAGATCCAGGAACTGCAAGCCACGGTTGGTGTATTTCTTCGCAATCGAAATGACCAGACGTAAGTTCGCTTCAACCATTTCTTTCTTGGCACGGCGCGCTTTCGCTTCACCCACTGCCATACGTTTGGCGATGTCTTTGATGTCACGAACTTTCAGGTCAAGTTCTTTTTCAATGTCCGCAATCTTTTGCTGGAATGCTAGCACGTCAGGACGTACTTTTTCCAGATAAGCTTTTTGATCAGCAGGCGCTTTTGCAATTTGCTCATCTAACCAGGCTGGATTAGATTCCTGACCCGGAAAAGAAGTACGGAACTGGGTACGGTCCATGCGGCCACGACGGACTGCATAACGCATTACTTCACGTTCTGCACTACGGATCTGGTCGTGGGTACCACGAATCATTTCTGAAATGATATCGAACAGGCGCGGTGTGAACTTAAACATCATGAACACAGTAGCTAAAGCTTGCAGTGCTTCTTCTGCTTCTTTGCTGTTGCGGCCATGCTTTTCAATGACAGCCTTGGTATTTTTCCATGCATCTGAAAGTTCAGCAAAACGAACTTTAGCGATTTCTGGATCTGGACCTGAATCACCTTCAGAATCGTCATCACTGTCAGACTCTTCTTCATCTTCCTCATCATCCAGTTTTACATCTTTGGTTGACTTGGTAGTTGCTTCTTCATCTTCTTCGATGTCAGCGACTTCTTCCAGCACTTCTGGAATATCATCATCAGTTTCAGGGTCTAAATAACCTGAAAGCAGGTCGGCCAGGCGACGTTCGCCAGCTTCATAATCTTTGTATTCTTGTAGTACAACTTCTACGGCATTTGGCCAGTAAGCAATGGAGTGAAGAACGTCACGGATCCCTTCTTCAATACGTTTTGCAATGCTGATTTCGCCTTCACGCGTTAAAAGTTCAACAGTACCCATTTCACGCATATACATACGTACTGGGTCAGTTGTACGACCTGGCTCATTTTCTACAGATGCAAGTACTGCTGCAGCTTCTTCTTCTGCAACTTCATCGGCAGCTTCTGCAGTATCCTCAAACATCGCATCATCAGATTCAGGCGCGCGATCATGTACCGGAATGCCGACGTCATTCAACATCTGAATGATATCTTCAATCTGTTCACTTTCTGTGATTGAGTCCGGGAGATGATCGTTAACCTCAGCGAAGGTTAAATAACCTTGTTCTTTGCCTCGGCTAATCAGAGCCGCTACTTGCGAAGTAGGGGAAGTCATATCGCTCATCTTTGCTTACTCTTCGTTGAATCTGTGACAGTAAAAAATCGTACAACTCTGCACGACTTAAGCTCATTAAATTTAGTGAATAGCCTACATATTTCATCAGATTATTCAGCATCGAGGCTGTCTGACAAAATATTTAAAATGAAATTCAGTAATTTAAGATGGGGATGAATTTGTTATTTTCAAGTCCAGCCCCGGCGTATCTGTATCTGACCAAAAATATAATAGTCAAAAAATATAAGGACGCAGGGTGGATTATATCATGCCATACAATTTACTTGGAAAAAAAGCCCTAATTACAATTTTAAGATACTAAAATTTAAATAAAACTTGACAAGTATTTTTAGGCAAGATAAATAGCGCCTAGGACCCTTTACATTTTTCACAATGAGGTAGTTTTAGTGTCTTCTACAGATTTTGAACTAGATGATAACTACGGTGATGATGATGTTAGCTTCGATGAGGCTTCCAGCAAGCTCAGCGCAAAAGAGTCGTTGGAAAAACGTCGTTTGATTGATGACCTGTTGACTCAACGCCGCCTCGAGCGCGAACTCAAAGATTTTGACTATGACTTCGACGATGACGATGACTTCGACGACGAAGATTAAGCAATTCGGATTTAGCATGGCCTGAATAAATGCTATGCTAGGCCTTTCGGAATTTCTAAGTTTGGATATTAGATGAGTGCTTTAGATTTAGACCTGTTGAGTGACTATCTGGATGGCGACCAAAATGAGTATGGTCTGGATTTTGCGGCAACTCACGGTTTCCTGTGTGCAATTGCAGTAGGTCCGCAGTTTGACAGATGGCTGGATGAGCTTTTTGATAACAATCAGAAAAAAGTTCCAGCAGCAATCATCGAACAGGTTAAAGTATGGCTGGAATCTATCCGTCAAAGCTTGGCCAATGAAGAAGGCATCACTTTCCCGTTTGAAATCGAGGAAGCGGATACCGAATCAAGTCTTGGTGACTGGAGTGTGGGCTTTGTTGATGCCATGTTCCTGAACGAAGAAGCATGGTTTGCAGAAGAATTTGAAGAACAGCTGGTGGATTTAACCCTGCCAATCATGGTCTTCAGTGGGATTGATGAAGAAGACCCACAAATGGAAACTTTCCGTCGTAACGGCCAGTTAATGGACGAGCTTGCGGAAGAAATTCCAGAAAACCTGAATGAATTGTATCTGATGTATCATACACCAGATTAATTCTCCCAAATGAAAAAGCACCTTCGGGTGCTTTTTTCATATTTGCTTTTTTTATATCTGTAATTTTAAGCTAAGCAGTTATTCCTTGGCCTGTTTTTTTGCTTCCAAACCTTTAAGAGCGCTTTTACTCATCCAGCCGAAACATAAGGCAAGGACAACATATTGAATCGCCAAGCCTAGCAGCAATACGCTTATCCAGATGCCAAAAGATAAAGATTCCAGCATACTGAGGATAATTTCCCGTTGTTCTGCAATACCCAATATTGATAAGGATAAGATCAAGCCAATGAGTACGCTAATGCCTAGACACCCCCAAATTAACTGTTTTTTCTCTATAGCACTTGGTAGACGCTGTTGATCCTGAACAAATTTGATCGCTGCCGCTGCCCCTGCACCGAATAATGCCGGGATGGCAGTGCTGCTGCCAGGCAAATCGATAAACATATTTAAACCAGCGACAATCAGAATCGCGACCAGATAAACTATAGTGAAATAGCCAAAATATTTTTTAATCATCATTTTTATCTCGAATATTGTGTTTTTATTGTTGTTGCTTGTGTGGTTGAAAATGGGAAAAGCTATACCAACAAGTTTGTTTATTTTAATAATTTGCTCGAATATTGAGCAAGATAAATTAAAAGAATACGACGAATGTCACGTGAAGCATAGAAGGATCACGTGACATGATTTGAACTAGATTGAAATTAAGCGTGTTTCTTTGGCTGTTTAGCCAAGCTATAGCGGGTATAGCCATGATAGGCGACATGAAACAGGGCGGCATGCAAGGCAATCAAGGCAGCGACAATAAATGAATTTGGGCCTCGGCCTGTATAATTCATTCGGCGCAGAATTTCCTCGGTATAAGGGTGCAGCCAGATCATCACCAAGATAAAAATAAAGCCAAGGCTCATGGCAATAATGGTAGAGCCCCAGACCAAGGTATTTTTTTCCTTGGCGTCAGGGACACGCAGTTCCTTATGCACAAAATGCCGGGCACTCAAGAATGCTGCTGCAATTAATGCAGGAATGAAAATAATGGCACCCAAGTTTAACCAATACACAATCATGCCAACCAAAACCAGCAAGGCAAGATAAACGGCTGCAAAATATTTAAGATAATGCGACATCGTTCTGGCCTCCTTAACAGGACTTACTATTCAGGATGGACGATTTTTGCGTTGATGTCTACGGTACAGAACCCAGCCGATAATAATCGCTACAATTGCAATAATGATATAACTGACCTTGCTAAAAATCTGATGCATCAAGTTCTGATTTTCGCCGAAATAAAATCCAATACAGGCCAGAAAAGTCGTCCAGATGATGGTTCCCAAGCTGCTATAAAACATGAATTTCCAGAAGGGCATACGACTCATTCCAGCAGGAATACTGATCAGGGAGCGCACTGCGGGAATCATACGTCCAGCAAAAACAATGCGATGACCATACTGCTCGAACCATGCTAAAGATTTTTTTACATCATCAGATTTAATAAACAGATATTTACCATAGCGGTCGACAAATCTGAAAATCGATTCATGACTGAATTTATAACCAATCCAGTAAAGTAAGGCAGCAGCCAGCAGGGAGCCGAGGCAACCCGCAATGATCACGCCGACCAGTACTAATTGACCTTGGGACGCGGAATAGCCCGCAGATGGCATAATGATTTCAGAGGGAATAGGCGGGAAGACATTGTCGAGGAACATGAGCAGGGCAATACCCCAATAGCCCAGCTGTTCCATAATAGAAATAATCCAGTCAGTCAGATTCATAAGCAGCAGTTAATTGAAAATACTGCTTTTATCCTACGGAGTATTCCAGAGTGGGTAAAGTAGATAAATTGTAGATCGCACAAATTAGCTATGCGTGAGGGTATAGATATAAACTCGACGCAGCAGATAGGCACTGAATACTGGCAATATACTTAATAGCAAAAATTGCACGATGCCAGTGTTGATGTGATAGCCAATAAATAGCGCTAAGATCGCACCAATAACAGTTCCTAGCACAACAATAAAAAGATGTGATTCATGTTCCAGCTGGTCCATGACTTCAACAGTACGCTGTACTTTTACTTGATCCTTGCGTTGAAACTGAACAATATTATCTTCATATTTTGCGTAGGATTTTGTCATTTTGTGTTCCTTTTCATATAAAAAATATATTTATTAATTAAACACTTAGGTTGAAAATGATTACTGCATATAGATTATCAAGACTTTTTCTTTTTAAAGGGGAATCTTGGTAAAAGCGTGTTGAGATTTTTATTTAGATTGTGAAGTTTGTGTAAAAAAAAGCCCTCAAATGAGGGCTTTTATACATCTAGTTACATTCTACACATTATAAACGTTTACGTTTTGCAGCAAGGATTTGTGACTGGCGCATACGGAAGCCTTCTTTTTGCTTCTCAGTTGTTTTGTCAATACAGTACACACAAGATACGCCGTGTTCATAGCTTGGTAATGCTGCCTCCTCAGGAGTGAGTGGCCAGCCACATGCGTGACATTTAGTATTTTGGCCTTCTTCCATACCGTGAGTCACGGCAGTACGGCCATCAAATACGAAACATTCACCTTCCCATAGGCTCTCTTCTGGTGGGGTTTCTTCCAGATATTTCAAAATACCACCTTTCAGGTGATAAACTTCAGTAAAGCCTTCTTGAAGAAGTAAAGAGGTCGATTTTTCACAACGGATCCCGCCTGTACAGAACATGGCAATTTTCTTGTCTTTGTGCTGTTCCAGATTCTGTTTCACGTATTCCGGGAATTCGCGGAAAGTTTCAGTTTTCGGGTCAATCGCACCCTTAAATGTACCGGCCTTGTATTCGTAGTCATTACGGGTATCGACCAGAATCACGTCATCACGCGCAATCAATTCGTTCCATTCTTTAGGATCAAGGTAATGACCGACAAGATCACGTGGTTTAACAGGAACACCTAAAGTCACGATTTCTTTCTTCAGTTTGATCTTCATTTTACGGAATGGTTTGTCAGAGCTATGAGACTCTTTGTATTCCATTTCGTTGAAACCTTCGTCCAGAAGGAACTGATGTACTTTGTCGATGGCTTCACGGTTACCTGCAACGGTACCGTTAATGCCTTCGCCTGCCACAATTAGAGTACCGCAAAGGTCGATGGTTTTTACCAGGTCAAGGAGGCGTTGCTGAAGACCTGCGGGGTCTTGAACTTCCTTAAATTGATAAAGTGCGGCAACAACCCAACCAGTCGTCGCTTGCTGTTCTACAGGTGCAAGCTGTTCTACAGTAGCGTTCATGGAATACTCCAACGTAGCATGATATTTGAAAGGCGCACATTTTAACGTGATTTGCATGATTATGCGAGTAAAACCCATAGCATTTATAGGGACTTCAATTCATGCAGGAGAGCGTGTATAGTCTTGCCCGACCCGGTATTATTACAGACCTGCCTGTGCTGAAATGATCAGCAATGTTGGAGTAAGTTTTGAGTTCAGATCGTCGTATTGCATCTTTAACCCCATGTGCAGGGCGTTGCTCGACCGTATTTGGTGATGCGGTATGTCGCGGTTGTCGCCGTTTTAATCATGAAGTGATTCAGTGGAATACCTATACGGCTGAACAGCATAACGCAGTATGGCAACGTCTGGATGCTCAACTTGATCAGATTCTAGTCCCGATGCTGCCTCTGGCAGATATGGCCCATGTCGAGAAATTTGTATTGTCCAAGCGGGTGCGGTTGCGTGATGATGCCAGTAAAGGGCGTAAGCTCTATCATGCATTAAAATTGTGTGAAAAAAACCGGCATTTGACTGATGAGAGTGGCCTAGGCATTCATTACAAACAGGTACGTCCGATTTGGGATGAATTTGAACGTCGAGTATTGGCATTGGCAAAAGCCAGTTATGATCTGGCATTCTTGCGTGCTGATGGGATGAGTCAGCATCTGATCCAGATGGAAGAAGAGGACGAGTAGGTCCTCTTTTTTTATACTGACTATATTAGACAAGGAGAAATGGGGTGAATATTACCGAATATCTGCTGTATTGTCTGGCCGTAGTAATCATGATCGCGACACCCGGGCCAGTAATGTTACTGGTCGCTAGTGCCGGGCTCAAAGGCGGCTATAAGCATGCCTTGCAGACTATTTTCGGGACTAACTTTGCCTCACTGGTTCTGATTGGTTTATCCATTCTCAGTCTAAAAGGTCTTCTGGTTGTTAACGAAAATTGGCTGAATGGCATTAAGCTACTTGGCTGTTTTTATATTGCCTGGCTGGGAGTTCAGATTTTCAGGGAAATCTGGCAAGGGCAGGGATCAACTGGACCACAAAGCCTGCAGCCTGTACAGGGCGGCTTTCGTACCGGTTTTCTGGTAGGTATTTCTAATCCCAAGGATATTATTTTCTTTGCCGCCTTTTTTCCGCAATTTATAGGCATTAGCCCAAACCTCGATTTAAGCTTGGTGATTCTGACAATCAGCTGGATTGTTCTGGATTTCCTCACCCTGTCACTGGTGTATCTGGGGTTTCAGCGATTATCTCGGTCTCAGCTTTATCCGCATTTACTGGGGCTATGCGGCTTGATCTTGTTAATGGTTGCACTGTATGGAATTTATTCCATCTTCAGTTAATTCAATCAATATATACGACACAAAAAATCCCGAACCAAATGCCGGGATTTTCTTTTTAAATAGACTTATATATTGTGTTGCTGGCGATACTTTACCAGTTCGTCAATAGTAATTACGATTAGTTGATGCGTCTGTGCATATGACAGAACCTGAATACCAGAAGCCATGCTGCCATCCGGATTAGTCAGTTCACACAACACGCCGGCAGGTTTTAAACCAGCCAGACGCGCAAGGTCAATAGTACCTTCAGTATGACCACGCCGGGTTAAGACACCACCTTCACGGGCGCGTAATGGGAATACATGACCAGGACGATTCAGATCACTGGCAACTGCCCCGTCTTTAATCGCTGTTTTAATTGTAGTCGTGCGGTCTTTGGCAGAAACACCGGTTGTTACACCCTCTGCTGCTTCGATACTTACAGTAAAGGCAGTTTTAAACTGACTAGAGTTATCTTGTACCATTGGTGGCAACTCTAAATGATTTGCCAGCTCATCGGTCAGACATAAGCAAACGATGCCTGAACCATCACGAATCATACGCGCCATGGTTTCTACAGTTAAAGTTTCAGCTGCCACAATCAGATCGGCTTCATTTTCACGGTCAAAATCATCCATGACCAGGACAGGTTTGCCTTGGCGGAGATCTTCGAGTGCCTGAAGGATACGTTGTTCAGCAGGGGCTAAAGCAGAAAAGAAAATTTCGGGTTGAATCAAACTTGACATTGAAATGCTCACCTAAAGTAAAAATATGATTGAACATTTCAGGACTGAGTGAAAATAGGCTTATAGCAAAAACAGGTGTATGCACGGCATACAGCCTTGGTGCTGCTTTCGTCTTCTTTCATCCGGACTATACCGTCGGCTCTGGATTTGCACCAGATCTGCAGATCAATCGAAATTGACCGCTCGTGGGCTAATTCAAGCCTAATTATAAAAAGCTGAAATTACCACCGGTGGGGAATCACACCCCGCCCTGAAGCGATGTAAGAACATTATAGTCCTGATTTTAAAAAGATGGGATGGTTGAAATGGAAAGTAATTTGCAGAATTTTAGATAAACAAAACAGATAATCTGAATTACCCAGGTTTTTAGCAAATTACTGGAAACATGCTATGGTGTGAGGAAGATTAGAAATCCTTCAATCATTCTAACAATGCATAAAACTGAGCTGATCCGAAATAATCAATTTTCGCCCTTGCTGTTCTGCAATGTAGAAGTACTACGTTATTTAAAAATCTTGGGCTTGGCACTCATCACGGTCAGTTTGCTGTATTTAATGGCAGCGAACTGGTGGATGCTGCCGGATCCGGTTCAGCTGGCAATCCCGATGCTGATTTTACTCTGTAGTGCAACAGCAAGTATTTACTTCGACCAGCAGGAATGGGTGAGACAGAGTCTGGATACAGTATCTGGTCTCATGCTGGGTTTAAGTCTGGCAATGATTGGGCAGATTTATCAAACTGGCGCAGATAGTTATCTGTTATTTTTGCTCTGGTCAGCCTTGCTCTTACCATGGCTCTATCGCTCCAATATTGGCATTTTTGTCATGCTTTGCGTAGTGAGCCAGCTGACGTTGTATCTGTATTTTAAACAGAGCTTCTGGATGGGAAGAGCAGAAGGGTTGTATTTGCTCGGTCTAAATTTGCTGACAGCACTTAGCTTTGCGTATGCCATGCGCTATTACGCGCTGCTACGTTTTCTGTTTATCGCATTTGTGATCGTGATTTCGATCAGCAGCATGATGCAGTTTATTCATCACTCTAAGCTGATCTATTTAGCTTCTTCAGTTGTTTTACCGACAGGTGCCGCATTTTATTTTTATAGGAAACATCAGGCGCTAGAAGTCATTCTTCTCATTGCAGGTTTGGCTGCCAGTGTGAGCTTCTGGGTATTTGAACTGGTTGAAAATCAACTGACCAATTCAGCTACTGGACTATTTGTGCTAGCTGTGCTGATTTTTGGCTGGTTTGCCTTAATTAGTTTTGCTTTAAATAGAATTTTTCCACAAACCAAATTTTCTGTGATTCCTCTGGCACTCGGTGCCTGGATTTCGGGAATTATTCTTGCAGTCCTGTTACTGACTTACTGGGAAGCATTTTCGATTTTAATGGGGATCATTTTTATAGGCATCGCCTGGCAACTGCTGGGTCAGCAGGCTTCAGTTTTTATGCACCAGTTTGCCTATTGCTTGTGGATCTGTGGTCAGGCAGCAGTTTTAATTCATACAGAACTGCTGACCGACAGTATAGTTGTAGTCTGGCTGCTGCAATTATTAATGCTGGGGCTTACTACCATCAAACGGATGCACTGGTCTATTTTGACCCTACAGCTGCTGATGACGCATGCATTAGCAATCGTGGTTCTGGTCTTAGAGAATTCTTTTAAACATGATGACATGGTGATCCGTATCATACTCAGCTTGAACTATGTCATTTTCATCGGAATATTCCTAACAGCGCGTTATTGGCAATCTTCGCATTATCAGAAAAGTATCTTTCTCTGGATGATCGCCATGCTGACAGGTTCAGCGGTGGTTCAGGCGCTAACTGGATTGGAGCATTGGCAGAGCATCGGACAGATCAGCTTTGAGCAAGTCTTGCTATTTTATATTCTTCCGAGCTTATTGTTGTTCAGTTTTATTTGGCAAAACTGGCAACAATTTTCTGAAAAATGGCTGTGGTTAATTCCGGTTCTGGGTTTATTACTGATCCTGCTGGGCTATTTTGAAATTTTTATCATTATGCTGCTCATGGCTTGGGCTGTAGTCTATCAGCAACGAATGATTCAAGCCCTATCGATTTTATTGCTGATCTTTTGGTTATGGATGCTGTATTACAATCTGGGGCTGAGTTTCCTGGTAAAGAGCCTCACGATTTTCATCTCAGGTCTCATGGTTTGGTGCATGGTCTATGGCTTAAAGCAGGTAAGGATTAGATCTGGTCAGGAGGAAACTGCATGAAAAAGTTTCTTCCTCTGATTCTGGCCGGATTCAGTATTCTGCTCTTTGTGGGGCTGATCCTCAAACATGAAGATCATTTAGCGAACAGCCAGTCCATCTTTGTTGAGCTTGCTCCGGTCGATCCGCGCTCAATCTTGCAAGGCGATTATATGGCACTGAATTATGAGCTGCATTTCGAGGGTGATGCTGAAGCTGACCGTGGAGAAGAGGGTGGTTTAGCGGATAAGAAAATTGCAGCCTTAGAAAAGCGTATTCAGGATCAGACACATCTTTTAAGCTATGTGCAGCTAGATGATCAGCATCGTGTGATTCAAACCAGCCTGGATGAAAATCTTTTAAAAACTCATCCGGGAAATTCCGCGCGTTTGCTTCTAAAAAATCCTTCCAACCGATTGGCCAATTTATATCCGGCAGCGAATAGCTTTCTGTTTGCAGAAGGATTGGAGCCATGCTATCACAACGCAAAATATGCCGAGATTAAAGTTAAAGATAATGGACAGGCTTTATTGGCGAATCTGGTAGATCAGAATCTGCGAGCTTTAAATTGCGAAAGCCAAAAAGACTGGGTACAGGGCAGTTAATTAAGGTTTATTTTTAGAAGTATTTTTCAATAAAAAAGCCCGCATATTGCGGGCTTTTTAAAATCTTGGACTTAAGCTACTTGCACAGGAATACAGTTCGCTGTGTGGTTTACCGTGTTGTCTGGATTTGCATAGACAAGGCGTGGTTTGTGGGCATTTGCTTCAGCTTCAGTGAAATCACCGAATGTAGCAATAATTACGATATCACCAACATCAGCCTGATGCGCAGCACCACCATTCACTGAAATGATGCCTGAATTGTCTTCGCCACGAATTGCATAAGTTGCAAAACGTTTACCATTGGTCACGTTCCACACATGAATTTCTTCGTATTCACGAATGCCAGCCAAATCCATCAAAACGCCATCAATTGCACATGAACCTTCATAGTGTAGTTCTGCATGTGTAACGTGAGCACGGTGAATTTTGCATTTTAATAAACGAGATAGCATGGCTAGCGTCCCCTGAGTTGACCTAAGAGTTTGATCATTTGGTTAAATCAATCTTGCTTGCTGTATGGTGAACAATCGAGCAAACGCATTTTGCTCTGAAATGCGTAAGATGGCAAGAAAGATTATTCAACAATTTATAGAATGATCAGTTTGGTTTATAGGCATTGATTTGGTTCATGGCCTGTTGTACTTCACCATTGACCAGCATCTTGATGCGATTCATGGCATGTGCAATCGCGTCATCCATTAAAGTCTGCTCACTGCTCGGTGCCTTACTCAGTACATGACCGGACACGCGTTCCTTAGAACCTGGGTGACCAATACCGATACGTAAGCGATGGAAGTTCGGACCGATGTGCGGCACGATATCGCGCAAACCATTGTGACCACCATGACCACCGCCAGTTTTCAGGCGAATGATTCCTGGATTCATATCCAGCTCATCATGTGCGATCAGGATTGACTCAGGAGCGATATTATAGAATTTGGCAAAGGGAACAACACTTTTACCAGAAAGATTCATGAATGTTGTTGGAAGAAGTAGACGAACGTCTTGGCCTTCGATATTACCACGACCGCTAAATCCATTGAATTTTGGGTCTTTTTTGAGGGAAATGCCATATTGTTTGGCAAGGCGTTCTACGAACCAGAAGCCTGCATTATGGCGGGTCTGGGCATACTCAGAACCTGGGTTGCCCAAACCTACAATCAGTGAAATATTTGACACTAATTTACACCATCAACACTTATGCGCGTTTGAAGTCAGCGTGCATAGGTGTGTTTTTAGCTGGGTGACGTTGAAGCGCTTGGATTTTAACGCTTTCAGTTTTGCCGTCGATGTTGATTTCAACAACTTCTTCGAAGAAAGCATTGCTTTCTAAAGCTTTAACAAGCTCACGAAGTTCAAGAGTAACAGCTACAGGAGCAGCTTCGCCACCGTAGATGATCGCTGGAACTTTAGCAGCATGACGAAGGCGGCGGCTCGAACCTTTCCCTTGTTGTGCTACTTCACGTGCTTCTGCGTTTAATACGAAGTTTGCCATGATAGACATCCTATTTAAGTTTTAAATGAACCAGACCTGCGACCGATCCGGTGATAGAAAGCCCCGCCAAATGGCAGGGCTTTGGAAATTCAGCGCACTATTATAGATAAGAATCGAACATTGCGCTAATAGATTCTTCGTTGTTAATACGACGAATTGTTTCAGCAACCATGCTTGCTACTGAAACCTGGCGAATCTTACCAAGAGATAAAGCTTCTTCTGAAAGCGGAATGGTATCAGTTACAACCAATTCGTCGATTACAGAATTTTTAAGATTTTCAATCGCTTTACCAGACAGTACCGGGTGAGTTGCATAAGCCACCACTTTACGAGCACCAAAAGTTTTCAATGCATCAGCTGCTTTGCAAAGCGTACCCGCTGTATCCACCATGTCATCAACAATGACACAGTCACGATCTTTTACATCACCAATCAAATGCATCACTTGTGATTCATTCGCTTTTTGACGACGTTTATCGATGATTGCCAGGTCGATATCACCCATCTGTTTCGCAACAGCACGAGCACGTACTACACCACCCACGTCAGGAGAAACAACCATCAGGTTATGATGCTGTTGTTGACGTAAGTCAGCAAGCAATGCTGGAGTACCGTAGATGTTGTCTACAGGGATATCGAAGAAGCCTTGGATTTGGTCAGCATGAAGGTCGATCATCACTACACGGTCAATACCCACAGTCGTCAGCATATCTGCAACAACTTTTGCGGTAATTGGTACACGGCTAGAACGAGGACGACGGTCTTGACGGGCATAACCGAAGTAAGGAATAACGGCGGTAATACGACCAGCACTTGCACGACGCAGCGCGTCAGCCATCACGAGGACTTCCATTAGGTTGTCGTTCGTTGGGGCACAAGTAGGTTGTACGATAAATACGTCTTTACCACGTACATTCTCAGTGATTTCTACAGCAATTTCACCATCAGAAAAGGTAGAAACAGATGCAGCACCTAGAGGAATATGTAAGTGACTTACGACTTTTTGAGCGAATTGTGGATGCGCGGTTCCACTAAAAACGACAAGATTGGGCATGAAGCACCCTTGGCGGTTGGTATGTATGGAAGTAGATGGCAGGGGTAGCTGGATTCGAACCAACGAATGCCGGGATCAAAACCCGGTGCCTTACCACTTGGCGATACCCCTAATGCGGCAGAACTTTAATATTTTTGCGGTATTGTGTCAAGGTAAATTAACACTCTTACTGCAAAACCATGTCCTGTCTTTTTTGAGAAAATGGCAGGGGCGGCTGGATTCGAACCAACGGATGGCGAGATCAAAACCCGCTGCCTTACCACTTGGCGACGCCCCTAATTTGATGACTGTAAGATGGCAGGGGCGGCTGGATTCGAACCAACGGATGGCGAGATCAAAACCCGCTGCCTTACCACTTGGCGACGCCCCTACTACAGTACATCTACAGGTGAAAAATGGCAGGGGTAGCTGGATTCGAACCAACGGATGGCGAGATCAAAACCCGCTGCCTTACCACTTGGCGATACCCCTAACAAACCTTAAAATGACGTAATGGTGATTCTTGTAAACTATTCACCAGGTAAGCTTTACATGGTGCATTTTCAAGAATGTTGGTTACATTCATCTTTTCAGTTACTTCGATAAACACGCAGGCACCTGTACCTGTAAGCTTTGCAACACCGAACTGGTCGAGATACTGCATTGCTTCATCGACTTCAGGATATAAGCTTCTTGCCAGTGGCTCAAAGTTATTTCCGAAATCAGATGGCGTTATCTGATAGGCGCAAAATTTAGAGCTCTTCGTGTCTCTTGTCAACGTTTTTTGTGAAAAAAGCAGTTGAGTGCTGATAAAACAGTCAGGTTTGAGCACAATGAACTGTTTTTGATCTAAGTCAATGAATGTTAAGTGTTCACCGATGCCTTCTGCCCATGCATTTCGGCCATAAACAAAAATCGGCACGTCGGCACCAAGCTTGACACCCAGTTCAGCTAACTGCTCAATTGTTAGCCCACAATCCCAAAGCTGGTTCACGACAATTAAAGTGGTGGCAGCATTCGATGAACCACCACCCAGTCCAGCACCCATCGGAATATTTTTTTCCAGACGGATTTTTAGACCCGAATAAGCTTTTGCATAAGGTTTAAGCACCTGAATCGCACGATAGATCAGGTTTTGTTCCAGATCGACAGATGCCAGCCCTTCAATCTGAATCTGTTTATCTGCAGTTTGCTCAAACTCCAGCCAGTCGCACAAATCAATCAGCTGAAAAATACTTTGCAGCTCATGATAACCATCTGGTCGGCAACCCGTAATGTGGAGAAACAAATTCAGTTTAGAAGGCGAGGGAACACGAATCATGGTTAAGTTTCAATCAAATGCATTAACGATTTTGAATCACCATTGTAATACGGTTTTCACCGCCATTCCCAAGTGTCTGTTTTAAAATCAGGCGGTTTGGCAGACGTGCCTGTGCTGCATAACTGAGATCCACGGTCCAGCCATCTTCAATAATCTGGCTGATGCGTTGAGTATCATCTTTTTGCAATTGGGCATTGCTGGTCGCAGGACGAGCCTGTACCCAATCGACCAGATGGGTAATCGGTGCCTGCCAGCCAGTTGCACGTTGCAGTAGCTCTTCTGGTGTAGCAGCTTTAATTAGACCTGTTTTGGCGCTATTCAGCGAAACTTGACCAGGTTGGCCAGTGATCTGGGTTTTGCCTACGCCCAGAATACCCGTCAGTTCAATATCAAATTGTTCCTGCTGCTGTGCCCAGGTAAAGAAGGCACTGCCACTTTGTTGTGGGGTACGCACACCAATCTTGCCTTGGAGCTGGAATTCATTTTCAGCAGTTGGAATTGCCGATGTGGCAGGTTGTTTCGGTTGCGCAATCTGCTGACAACCGGTCAGAATCAAAGTGCCTGATGCAAGGAAGCAACAGGCCAGCTGGCTAAGCTTAGGCATAATAGAATTAACTCGTTTTCATCGGTGGTGATAACAATAACGAATGAAGCTGCTTTAATTCAGGATCATCCGGATAATTTTGTTGTAATTGTTTAAAGACTTGTTGGAATTGTTCAATATCACCGTTCATGTACAGTGAGCGAGCCAGTCGTACGCCAATTTTTGCGCTCGGATTCAGGTTGTAGGCTTTTTCCCAAGCTAGAGCAGCAGTAGCAAAGTCATTTTGCTGATAGCAGATAAAGCCGAAGGTATCTAAAATCGAGGCTTGCTCAGGAGCATATTCCAGTGCTTGCTCGACATAACGACGGGCTTCTTCCAGACGACGGTTCTGCATTGCCAGTGTATAGGCATAGGCATTCAAATAAGCTGGATTATTCGGTTCAATGTTCAATAAGCGTTTCAGCAACTGATCGAGCAGAAGACGATCC
The DNA here is from genome assembly GCF_001077515.1 of Acinetobacter sp. VT 511. NCBI lineage: Bacteria > Pseudomonadati > Pseudomonadota > Gammaproteobacteria > Moraxellales > Moraxellaceae > Acinetobacter > Acinetobacter sp. VT 511. Next base: position 178,372 of record NZ_LFRE01000089.1, read on the forward strand.
TGATGTGGATCTAACAATAGTACTTGAGCATAGACCAGTTCCGGATCATCTGGCAGATTGTTGCTGGCTTCCTCCAGTAGACGCAGGGCAGCTTTCTTGTTGTCCATCTTTTTTAAGATATCTGCCTGAGCCAGATACAGAAAACTGGCATGTTGTGGATAATTAACTCGTTCCTGGGTCAGGAAACGCAGGGCATCTGTCAGTTTTTCCTGCTTGCTGAAGATAGAGATCATGTTACGCCTGGAAACGGTGTATAAGCTACCATCCACCAAACGGTAATAGGCTTTGGCAGTTTCATAATGCTGCTTACGCTCGGCATTAATCGCCAAATAATAATAAGCTTCATTCTGATACTGATCTGAGTAGCGCAGTTCGACCAGATATTTTTCTGCTTTGTCGTACTCTTCAAGGTCAATACTGGTCAGGCCTGCAATAAATAAGGCCTCTTCATGCGTAGGCCATTTTTTTAGAATAGTTTCCAGTTTTTGCAGGGCTAATCTAGTTTCATTGAGCTTGATCAGGTATTTGACTTCAGCCAGGCGCACTTCGATATTGTTGCGGTTTTTGTTGCTGGCTTTTTCATACCATTTTAAGGTCTGTTCCTGGTCATCTAAGGCCTGTAACAGATTGGCCTTCAGCAGAATATAGCCCGTAGATCTGGGACGCTTCTTTAGAGCACGATTAATGGTCAGCAGTGCCTGTTCAAACTGACCATTCTGGGCTTCCAGTCCTGCGACCAGGACAAGAATAGAGGGGTTATTTTTGGCTTTGCTGGAACTGAGTGCCTGTATCAGATAATTTCGATCGTCAGTATCTGTTGGGACGATTCCTGCAAGAATTTCTTCCAGATCGGCACTGTCATCAATCTGTAGAATTTTATCTAGGGTTTCTGCTGCCAGTTCATATTCGTGGGCTTTTAAGGCGATATGCGCCAGATAGAACATTGCTGGGACATCTTGTGGTTCCTGAACTACCCAATGTGTCGAAATATCAAGGGCTGCACGCAGATCATCATGTTCCAAAGCAACATTCAAGGCACGTTGTTTTACTGTGGTGGAATTGCTCTTGATGGCCAGCACAGTATAGTTATGTAGTGCAGTTGGAATGTCGTTGGAAGCTAAAGCAAACTCGGCGATCATACTCTGTTTTATTGCTTCATAATTTGGGTTGGCATGGTAAACTGTTCCTGCTGCCTGAAGCTGGGCAGTGGAAGCCATGCTACCCACAAGTAAGAATGTGGTAGAATATTGCTTAATTGTATGGCCGTGACCACGGCTGTTGATATATCGCAATTTTTTCTTGATCCAAGTAATGCTTTTTATGACACCGATGTTGCACAATAGCATAAATTTAGTGAAATGATGACCTGATATGTCTTTCTTTGCATTGGGTGTCAACCATCAAACTGCCTCTGTAGAACTTCGTGAACAAGTCGCTTTTAATCCTGAAAAATTAAGTGTCTTGCTTGCTGAACAAAGCCAGCACCCTGAGTTGAATGACATGGTGGTGGTGTCTACATGTAATCGAACTGAAATCTACGCGATGTCTGACAATGTCGACATGGTGCTGAACTGGCTCGCCCAAAAAAATGGGATTAATGTCAAGCAGCTGCAAAACCATGTGTATCGCTATGAAAATGCTCAGGCAGTTACTCATCTGATGCGTGTCGCCAGTGGTCTGGATTCACTGATGTTAGGTGAACCGCAGATTCTGGGACAAGTAAAAACCGCTTTATCCTTGGCTAAAGAAGCTCATACCGTTTCGCCAAACCTCAACCGTATATTTGAATATACCTTCTATGCAGCCAAACGTGTGCGTTCGGAAACTGCAGTGGGGAGTCATGCTGTATCGATGGGGTATGCGGTGGCACAGCTGGCGATTCAGGTTTTTTCCAAGCCAGAAAAACTGACCGTCATGATTGTTGCCGCAGGTGAAATGAATAGCCTGGTGGCCAAGCATCTGGCGGAAATGGGTGTCGGTAAGGTCATTATCTGCAACCGTACCCGCGCACGTGCTGAAAGTCTGGCACAGGAAATCGCGCATCGTGTCGATGTTGAAATTATTGAATTTGATCAGCTGGCAGCGAACCTGCATCGTGCTGATGTCATTTCCAGTTGTACAGGTAGTCTGCATCAGGTGATCCATTTTGCTGATGTCAAAGCCGCATTAAAGAAACGCCGTTACCAGCAAATGCTACTGGTTGATCTGGCTGTACCGCGGGATATCGATGCCAAGGTTGAAAAGCTGGATGGAGTCTATCTCTATGGTGTCGATGACCTGCAAAGCGTGATTGAGGAAAACCTGGCACAGCGTCGTCAGGCGGCGGTTGAAGCGGAAGTAATGGTCAATCAGCTGGCAACTGAACTGGTTACCCAACAGAAAGTAAATCTGGCAGGTGACACTATTCATGCCTATCGTGACTATGGTGAACAGTTACGTGAAGAAGAACTGGCCCATGCCATGCAACGTATTGCCAAAGGTGATCTAGCTGTAGAGGTACTGGCAGATTTATCACATCGTCTGACTCAAAAGCTGCTACATCCCACTTCGATTGTGCTGCGTGAAGCGGCCAAAGCTGAAGACCCGAGCTGTTTTGAGATGGTACAGCATACCTTGCATGAGGTCATGCTAAAACGCCGTAAACCAAAGCACTAGATGTTTTCGATCCAATAAAAAATGGAGATCTACAGATCTCCATTACTCAACTTAAAATAAGAAAATTATTCTTCAAGCAGTGTCATGGTACGCTTCCGGTCAATCTCAAAAATCTGCAACTTCAGATTCTTCATTTCTTCAATACTGCTAAATTTCTTCGACTTAATCTTGTTTTTTAAACATTGATATTGCAGCTTGGTCGAGAAATCAGCTGCCAGCTTGTCTGCCTGTTCAGGAGAAGAGGTATAGTCGCTGACATTGGCATGTTGCAGGATGTGCTGTAATTCATGGTGATGTGCGGCACAGGCACCGAGTACATAATAAGTCGACAATTCTGGATCATCTGGTAGATCATCAAAAATCACATTCAGAATATTCAAGATCTTATAGAGCAATTGGTCCGGTGAAACCAAGGCACGCAATGGTTCAAAATGAATGTACAAATAGGGATGATTCAGCAAGATTGCAATTACATATTCTTCAGCATCAATCTTAGTACTAAAGCTTAAGCTGGCATCATTATTAACCTTGGGTTGCCATTTGCGGTTAAAGCCCAGTTTTTCCCGGAAAAACTGTTGCAGCAAATAGCGATAAGAACCTTGCTTTGGTAATAGCTCGGTCAGCTGACGCAACTCTGCCATGACCTGGCTTTTACCCTCAGGTGTAGTCACATCATGGTTTTGAGCCAGATGAGCAAATACAAAATCGGATAACAGCGGAGCCTGATCTAATAGACGGCGAAAGTTTTCAATGCCTTCACGACGGATCAATGAATCTGGATCATGGTCATTTGGCAGTACAAAGAACTTCAGCTCACGACCATCATTGAGTAACGGCAGGGCAATCTCAAGTGTACGTCGTGCCGCTTTCTGACCGGCAGCATCACCGTCAAAGGCAATGGTAATACGATGATTCTGCTTGAACAGGATATTTAGATGTTCGGTATTACTGGCAGTCCCCAGTGTCGCCACAGCACCATGAATGCCATATTGCTGCAAGGCAATGACATCCATATAGCCTTCGACCATCAGCCACTCTTGGGCTTTCTGCTTACGGCCCTCATACAGGCCATACAGCAACTGATTCTTATGGAAAACTTCCGAATCCGGCGAGTTGATATATTTCGGCTTGATTTCATCATTGAGCGCACGGCCACCAAAGCCGACCACGCGACCTTTCGCATCTCGAATCGGGAAAATCACCCGGTCACGAAGCAGGTCGAAATCACGACCATTGTCGCTGGTACGAATCAAACCTAAGAGCTTGAGACCTTCAATATCCTGCGGGAAAGCTTTTTCCAGGTGCTGCCAGTCTTCCGGTGCATAGCCTAAGCGCCAATAGGCAATTGTTTCAGCACTGAGGCCACGTTGGCGGAAATACTGCTGTGCACTGGCACTATTCGGTAACTGGCGCTCATAGAACTGTGCGATATTTTCCAATAGGTCAAACAGGTTGCCTTCCTGAGGCGCGTCCTGCATTGGCATTTGCTCAAAAGCAGCAAACGGATCGCTATAGTAATCCTGTTCAGGATTCTGAAACTCTGCAAAAGGGTCAAAACTGGCGGCCGATGCAGTATCACTGGCAGTTGAAGGTGCCTGATTCTGATTATTGGATGTATTGGTTGCTGCCTTTGGCGCAGACGATTTTGTTGCAGCTTTAGGCTTCGCTGCTTCACGCTTATATTTAAGCTTGCTGGATTCCTGATTATCTTTAGGTAATTCAATGCCGGTCTGACTGGACAGGTCTTTCATCACTTCAATGAAATTACGGTTGCCAATGTCCATTAAAAAACGGATGGCATTCCCATTGGCCTGACAGCCGAAACAGTGAAAATACTGCTTGTCACGGTAAACGTGGAAAGAAGGCGATTTTTCCTGATGGAAAGGGCAACAGCCCGAATAGGTACGGCCAGTTTTTTTTAATTTCACGAATTGACCAATCACATCGACAATGTCGGTGCGATCGAGAATCTGATCAATCGTATGTTGAGGAATGGCCATAGTCTGCTGAGCTTCTCGTGCTGCGTTTATAAGGTGTAAATCATTGAAAAATTAAGAGTAGGAATTAAGCCGGCTCTATATAAATTCCTTTGTATACCTTTTGCACGATTTGTTCAAGCGCTGCTCAGAAATGGCAAAAGGGCAAGTATGATACCTTGCCCTTTGCAAAATTGCACCTGTAACAGTCGGCTTATTCAGCAGTCGGTTCAGGCTGTTCAGTTTCAGTGTTTTTAGGGCGATCTAACAAACCAAATGACATGCGATTGGTCAGGCTGCGTTCCTGTTTTGGTTCCGGAATATTGTCAGAACCTGAATAGGTACGCGCTTCTTTACCGAAGATCCCTAAGGTTGCACGGTTAAAGAAACTGCCTTCACTGCGTGCTGAACTTAAGTCCACTGTACCATCGGCATTCACCAGATTTGGATAGTTCAGTTTCAGCACTTCGATATATTGCTGTGAAGTTGCTTTATCACCGAGCTTGTCATAGCCGTAGGCAATGGTCGCCAGAGCTTCTGGAGTTTGTGGCACTTGTGGGTAATGTTCAATCACCCATTGCGCACGTTCAACAGCCGCAAGGTAAGCTTTACGCTTGATATTAAAACGCGCCGCATTCATTTCGTGCTCAGCCAGTTCCTGACCAATAAACTTCATACGTTGAGCAGCATCAACTGCATATTCGCTTGAAGGATAGCGACGAATGAAATCGACGAAGTTCTGATAAGCCACTTTCAGATAGCTGACATCGCGGTGTGACTGTTTCAGTTTGGTATAGCGCAGCAGACCGTTATAGTTCTGCTCCATGTTGGCTACACCACGCACATAGTAGGCATAGTCCACATTTGGATGTTGTGGATTCAGGCGGATGAAGCGTTCAGCCAATGCTACTGCACCTTCAAAATCCTTTTGCTGGAATTTGACATAGATCAGATCCAGTTGCGCCTGAGCTGCATACTGACTGGTAGGGAAATAGGTTTCCAGACCTTCAAGCTGACGTGCAGCATCACTATATTGCTGACGATCAAGCGCTTTTTGTGCTTTTTGAATATAAACCTGTTCGCTGGCTTCAGGGCCTTTATCCACGACGTCTTTTTTTGTTGGATTACTGCTACAGCCTACCATTGCCGATGCAACGCCTAACGTAATTGCAAGCATTGTCATTTTATAATGTGGTAGCGACATAAAAATTCCTCTGTTAATACGGGCAATGAGCTACAATTGCACTATTAAACCACTTTTGTCTGAATGAGCAAATGAGTCAAGCACAATCTTCCAATTCTAATTTCCCTGAAACTGATTTTAATTTACTTGAAGATTCTGAGGATGCAGATAACCATACTTCAGACACAACTGCAACACGTTTAGCGTTGCAATTTCAAGTGGATGAAACCTATCTGGGCCAGCGTATCGATCAGGTTGCCGCGATCGTATGGAGCGATTTTTCCCGCGAAAAGCTGAAACAGTGGATCAAAGACGGTAATTTATTGGTCAATGGCCAGCCTGTAAAGCCTAAATATAAATGTGATGGCTTTGAAACGCTTACATTAAATGTTGAACTTGAAGCACAGACCCGCAGCCTTCCTGAAGATATTCCACTGGATATCATCTATGAAGATGATGACATTATTGTGGTCAACAAACCAGTTGGCATGGTCGTACATCCGGGTGCAGGCAATAGTTCTGGTACTTTGGTGAATGCCTTATTGCATCATTATCCAAAATCAGCAGAACTGGCGCGTGCCGGTCTGGTGCACCGTATCGATAAAGATACCTCGGGTTTACTGGTCGTTGCGAAAAACCTTGAAGCGCAATTCTCTTTAAGCCGTCAGCTTGAGAAAAAATCGGTGTACCGCGTTTATGATCTGGTTGTGTATGGCAACATCATTGCCGGCGGTACCATTGATGAGCCAATCAAACGTCATCCGGTAGATCGTGTCAAAATGACCGTACTTCCAGGTGGCAAAGATGCAGTCACGCATTACAATGTGAAAGAACGCTTCCAGCACTTTACCCGTGTTCAAGCGCGTCTGGAAACTGGTCGTACTCACCAGATCCGTGTGCACTTTAGCTATATCGGTTATGGTCTGGTGGGTGATCAGGTGTATATGCCGCGTGTCCGTATGCCAGCCGGTGCTTCACAGTTGCTTGAAGATACCTTGCGTGGCTTTAAACGTCAGGCACTGCATGCTGCGACTTTAGGTCTGAAACATCCACGGACCAAAGAAGAAATGACCTTTAATGCGCCGTGGCCAGAAGATTTCACCAATCTGGTTGAAGTACTGCGCAGCGAAAACAAGGCTTATTAATTTCTTCATTTCCAGCATTGGTCATTAAAAGGAAAGAGACATGCAATTTGTACAAGGTTTGCCTCAAGGCGTTTATGTAGGGCAGACCCGTGTTCATCATGAACAGGTACAGCCATCGGAGCAGCCAGAATTGGCGGGCTTTAATCTGGCATTGCATGTCAATGACAATCCGGCGCGTGTGCAAAAACATCGCATCCAGTTGCTAAAAGACTTCCAGCCTTTTGGCGTGGATAAAATCACCTGGATGACCCAAACCCATAGCACGATTTGTCATACCATCAATGAGAAGATGCCATTTGAGGCGCTGATCGGTGATGGTCTGGTGACGCAGCGCAAAGCGCACGCCTTGATGATGATGACCGCAGACTGTTTACCTGTGGTACTGGGAAATGCAGATGGCACAGAAGTTGCCAATTTACATGCAGGCTGGCGCGGGCTGGCAGGGGGGATTGTGGAAAATACAATTACTGCCATGCAGACTCCGCCGACTTGGGCATGGCTCGGTGCGGCGATTAGTCAGCCGTGTTTTGAAATTGGCGCAGAAGTAAAAGCAGCTTTCTGTTCCAAATATCCTGAACTGGACAGTGCATTTCAGGCAGGAGAGCAGGCAGGCAAGCAATATGCCGATCTGTATGCAATTGCCCGTTATATCCTGAATCAGCATGGTATCAAAACTGTGCTGGGTGGTGATCAGTGCTCTTACCGTCAGGCAGATGAATACTTCTCTTATCGCCGTGAAGCCAAGACCGGACGTATGGCAACATTCGTGTTTATGGCTTGAAAATGTTAAACTTGACTGAAATTCTTGGTTTTTAAGTATTATGTCCCTATCTTCCCAATCTATTGCGATTGTTTATCACAGTCCTTATGGACACACGGCTAAAGTGGCAAATTTCATTGCCGATGGTGCACGGGAAACTGGTGTTCAGGTGCATATGATGAATGTCGAACATATAGATTGGGAGGTGCTGGACGCCGCAGATGCCATTATTTTTGGCTGTCCAACTTATATGGGTAGTCTAACCTCTGCGATGAAGCTGTTTATGGAGCAGTCGTCCAAGCGCTGGCTGGCACGTAGCTGGCAAGGCAAGCTGGCAGCAGCCTTTACCAATGGTGGTGGCTTAAGTGGGGACAAGCTGGCTGTCTTGCAGCAGATTAACCTGTTTGCGATGCAGCACGGCATGTTATGGGCAGGTTTGCCATTAATGCCAACTGGGCGTGGCGTAACTGACCTGAATCGTATGTCCAGCTTTTTAGGTTTGATGACTCAATCGGATAATGCACCTGTTGAAGTAACCCCACCTGAAGGGGATTTAAAAACTGCGCTGTGGTTCGGTGAATATATTGCCTTGACGCTGGCCCGTATGAATCTGAAGGCTTAATTGGATTCATAAAAAAACCTCCATTACATGGAGGTTTTTTTATAGGCATTATGTAACCATTAGCGATGGAAAATTCGCGCTTTGTCGCGTTGCCAGTCACGGTCTTTCTCAGTTGCACGCTTGTCATGCAGCTGTTTACCTTTTACCAACGCAATTTCCAGCTTGGCATGTGGACCTTTCCAGTAGCAAGCCAGTGGTACGCATGAATAACCCTTTTGGTTGATTGCACCCAGAAGTTTTTCAATTTCACGGCGATTCAGCAACAGTTTACGGGTACGCGTCGCTTCAGGCACTACATGGGTAGACGCGCTCAATAGCGGCTGAATCTGGGCACCAAACAGGAAAGCTTCACCATTTTTAAAGGTGATATAGCTCTCCACGATGGTCATACGACCAGCACGCAAGGATTTTACTTCCCAGCCTTGTAAGGAAAGCCCAGCTTCAAATTTTTCTTCAATAAAATAATCGTGACGGGCACGTTTGTTTAGCGCAATCGTTCCGCCGTTATTTTTTTTAACTACAATACTTGCTTTCGCCATAATCTGATACTTCCAAACTTGCTGCTATTGTACCGCAACTTTAATTGAGTTGAAGTTTTTAAATTGATGGAGTTTCTTCGCCAAAAAATCAAGATTTTGTTAAAATGGAAAACTTACACAATAAACAGAGTAAAAATGGATGACTAAAACTCGTGTAATTTATCCGGGGACCTTTGATCCGATCACCAATGGCCATATTGACCTGGTGACCCGTGCAGCAAAGATGTTTGATGAAGTGGTGGTTGCAATTGCGATTGGACATCACAAGAACCCGGTATTTAGTCTGGAAGAGCGAGTTGAGCTGGCCCAAGCGTCGTTGAGCCATTTGAACAATGTTGAATTTGTAGGATTTGACGGCCTGCTGGTGAATTTCTTCCGTGAGCAGAATGCTACAGCAGTCCTGCGTGGTCTACGTGCAGTGTCAGATTTTGAGTATGAATTTCAGTTGGCCAATATGAACCGTCAGCTGGATTCACATTTTGAAGCGGTATTTTTAACCCCTTCAGAACAGTATTCCTTTATTTCATCCACTCTGGTGCGTGAAATTGCCCGCTTGCGAGGGGATGTAACCAAGTTTGTTCCGCCAAACGTGGTTGCTGCCTTCGAGCGTAAACTTCAACAAGGTTGGTAGCGTGTCTTTATATATCACCGATGAATGCATCAACTGTGATGTCTGTGAACCTGTATGCCCGAATGAGGCAATTTATATGGGGGAACTCATTTACGAGATCAATCCTGATCTGTGTACCGAGTGCGTCGGACATCATGATAAACCGCAGTGTCAGTTATTCTGTCCTGTAGACTGTATCCCGCTGGATCCGAACCATGCAGAGACGCAGGAACAGCTTCAAGCCAAGTATGAAAAACTGACTGCTCAAAAAACATCAAGCAATTAGTTGCCAGATTTGATACTATGCGGCTCGAAGTGAGCCAGACGATCGCTGCTGTGGAGATCTCCGTGATTGAAGCAGGGGAGGAAAGTCCGGGCTTCATAGGGCAAGGTGCCAGGTAACGCCTGGGCGGCGTGAGCCGACGGAAAGTGCAGCAGAGAGTAGACCGCCTTCATTATGGTTCTGAGCAATCGGAATCGGAGGTAAGGGTGAAAGGGTGCGGTAAGAGCGCACCGCATGGCTGGTAACAGTTCATGGCGAGGTAAACCCCACCGGAAGCAAGACCAAATAGGAATCCATTAGGCATGGCCCATGCTGGATTCGGGTAGGTCGCTTGAGCGCATGAGTGATTGTGCGCCTAGAGGAATGATCGTTCACGACAGAACCCGGCTTATCGGCTCACTTCAACAAATTTTGATCAAACAGCACAATATGGGGTTGACGTGATTTACAGAAAATCCCATAATGCGCGCACAGTTTAAGGCTATGTAGCTCAGTTGGTTAGAGCACCGCACTCATAATGCGGGGGTCACAAGTTCAAGTCTCGTCATAGCCACCATATTCTGAAAAAGCCCACTCCGATTGAGTGGGTTTTTTTATGGCTGAAATTTATTTTTGTTAGTTTGAATATCTGAGATGGCTGATTTTAAGACCTGTAGACAAATTTTTGCTGTTTGTTCTCTAGGCGAAAATCTTTCAGTCATTTGCTGAAATGGGTGAATATAATTTCTAAAATCTCTTAGTTCTTTGCTGAATCTATAGGTATCTTTCTCGATTATTCCAATGGAATGGGATACTTCAATAAAATTATTGAGCGTCCATTGATCAAAATTTTTAACTTTTCCATCTTTTTTAGGACTATGTGGAGATAAATTAAAAACCTTAGGGTTTGAGGATGCAATATTTAAGAATAATCCTTCTAGTGTGCTACCTGCTAGTAAGACTACTGATAAGTACGCTTCTGCTTTAAATGCTTTTTCAATTTCTCGCATTCGACTATCAATTACAGGAAGTAGTGTTGGTATTAAATTGAGTTGTGAGTAATCAACTTTGAATTCGTGTTTAATAAAGTTATTTTCTAGATATTCTTTTTCTGTATGTAAGTTTTCATCGAGATTTATTTCATGAATAGGTTTAAGATGAATTTCTGTGTTTTTTCGAACAACTAGAAATTTATCAAATTGAAGATACTTATTAAAATCAGCTATTAGCGTATCCAATCTCTTTAGGTCATCCATATAATTAATAGGATTAAAGAGTTTTTGAATGCAGATTTTTATCTTTTCGCTACTATTTATCTTTGCTAAACGAGAATCTGTGTATGCCCATCTTGATGGAAAACCTTGACCATATACATCTGTGTAATCAAAAGCCGAAAAAAAATCTATAATTTTAGGGCCGGATCTATATTCGGTAGTTTCATTAATAAGGTCGCGCAGTTTTTCCAGTGTTTTAGTTGAAAGTTGCATATTTATTCAAAATAATTATTTGGAATAAATATAATGTTTAGATGAAATTTTGTACATGATGGAATAGTGATTTAACATCATCCGTCTGCAACTGCTCACGCATTTTTAGAAACTGCTTTTCATCTAAGTCATAAAGCTTAAGTGACAGCAGTTTTTTTATATCTTCATCAGGGAAACGATACTTAATAATTTTCGCAGGTACACCGCCAACGACTGCATAAGGTGGTACATCTTTCGTCACAACCGCACCTGTTGCCACCACAGCACCTTCGCCTAGCGTCACACCTTGCATAATCATGGCACGAGAGCCAATCCAGCAACCATCGCCAATCACTGTATCGCCAGCAGGGACAAAACTGCGTGTATCAAACGGGAAGGCTGAAATCCAGTCTGTACGATGCAGTTGGTTGCCACCCATCATAATCACGCATTCTGCGCCAAAACAGACGAAATTACCGATATAAAGCTGATCAATCGGCTTCTCAGGCGTTGCAGGCTTGTCATGTAAATAACGTACTACACAGCGCTCAAAACCTTGATCCCAATAGGCTGAATAGTAGGAATAATTCCCTTTAATATGAATATTCGGGTTCTTCACAGTTTTTGAGATGAACTCGAATTCACACCAATGATTCACAGGCGAATTAATTAACTTTTCAGACATAGAGGCAAGAACAATAAGGAATGGGTCATTATACCGAATTGTGCTGCAAGCTGAATTAACAATCTCAATCTAGTCCGTGAAGAAAATTTTAAAGTAAATGCTGATCTAAGTGCTTTGAGGGATACGGGCAATGACTTTAATTTCAAAATCAAAACCAGCCAGCCAGGTCACGCCCACAGCTGTCCAGTTCGGATAGGGCTTTTGCGTAAAAATCTGGTCTTTAACTTTCATAATGCTTTCAAATTGCTGTTCAGGATTGGTGTGAAAAGTGGTGACGTCGACAATATCATCGAAAGTACAACCAGCCGCTGCCAATGTAGCAGCCAAGTTTTCAAAAGCTCGTTCTACCTGTTTCTCAAAGTCAGGTTCAGGACTGCCATCTTCACGGCTACCAACCTGACCAGAAACAAATAATAAATCTTCTGATTTGATGGCAGCAGAATAACCATGCTGTTCATACAAAGCATGGCGATTTTGGGGAAATATTGCAGTTCTAGTCATGGCTATTCTCTTTAAAAAATTACTATGAAAATCCTTTCTTAAAGCGTTTGGCAGTTTAACATACGCTTCGTATGTAAACATAATTGACATACGCTGCGTATGTCAATTAAAATTTTTGTAATGCTGAAGTGAGAATAGAAATGTCTGTTCGTGAATTAAAAATGGCCGAGACCCGTAAAAAACTGATTCAAGTGGCACGCCGTGCATTTGGGGAATATGGCTATGCAGAGACTTCAATGGATAAACTCACAGCAGAAGCAGGGCTGACCCGTGGTGCGCTATATCATCATTTTGGTGACAAAAAGGGTTTATTTGCGGCGGTGGTCGATCAGATTGATTCAGAAATGGCTTCATCTGCCCAGCAACATCTGGAGCAGCCTGATGATCTTTGGGAAGGATTGATGCTAGAAGGGTGGACCTATATTCAAAATGCCCTGAATCCGGAATTCCAGCGCATTGTACTGCGTGACGGGCCGGCTGTGCTGGGTGATCCAGCGCATTGGCCAAGTCAAAATAAATGCTTGCAATCAACACGTGAATGTGTAGAACAGTTACTGGCTGAAGGTCGATTAAAACCAGTCGATGCGCTTGCTACCGCGGTCTTGCTAAATGGCGCAGCAATGAATGCAGCCCTCTGGGTGGCATCCAGCGATGATCCTGCACAGGTTTTACCTCAGGCTTTACAGGCATTTGAAGCATTGGCTTCTGGCTTCTTAAAATAAAATCGATGGAGATTTTCAGGATCAATAAAAAACCCCTCAAGCGAGGGGTCTTACAGCCTAAAAATATCTAAATAAAAATTAGATATATTCAACCTTGGAAATTTCGTATTCCACTTCACCTTGTGGTGTCACGATTTTCACTTCATCGCCTTCGTTTTTACCTAAAAGGCCACGTGCGATCGGAGAGTTCACAGAGATCTTGTTGATCTTAAAGTCTGCTTCGTCATCACCCACGATTTTGTAAGTTTTTTGTTCTTCAGTGTCCAGATTTTCAATGGTCACTGTTACGCCAAATACAACACGACCGTTTTGCTCCAGCGCTTTAACATCAATCACCTGGCAAGCACCAAGTTTACCTTCGATGTCCTGAATACGACCTTCACAGAAGCCCTGTTGTTCACGTGCAGCATGATACTCTGCATTTTCCTTTAGATCTCCATGTTCACGTGCTTCAGCAATTGCGGCTGTAATACGCGGGCGATCAACAGTTTTTAGCTGATGTAATTCTTTTTCCAAGGCAAGTTTGCCTTCAGGAGTCATAGGATAACGTTGCATAGTTGTCCCTCAAAATTAGGTATGTAAGTAGAATACAAAGTGTATAAATGAAAAAAAGCCCGCCACCGAGAAGGTGGCGGGACTTCTCAGTAACGAATTAACCTACTGTTAAATCTTGCAAACGATATACATCCATCGGCAATTTAATCGCTAAAGCTTGGCATACTGCGTCCGCACCATTCAAGGTAGTTGTGTTATACACTTTACCTTGAAGCGCTGAACGACGGATCGAGAATGAATCTTCCTGCGCTTTTTTACCTTCAGTCGTATTGATTACAAGGTGGATTTCGCCGTTTTTGATACGGTCCACAATGTTTGGACGACCTTCAGTTACTTTGTTTACGCGTTCACATTCAAGACCAGCTTCGCTAATCACTTTAAATGTACCATCAGTTGCAAGAATCTTGAAGCCTAGGTCAATCAATTGTTTCGCAATACCTGCTGCACGAGGTTTATCTGAGTCACGTACAGAAATGAATGCGTGTTTCACTTCACCTTCTGTCGGAAGACCGGGTAGACGTTCGTTCGCACCTAGAACAGCTTTATAAAATGCTTCACCGAATGTTTTACCAACCCCCATCACTTCGCCTGTAGATTTCATCTCAGGGCCAAGGATCGGGTCAACGCCAGGGAATTTGTTGAATGGGAATACTGCTTCTTTTACAGAGAAGTGTTCAGGGATAATCTCTGAAGTGAATCCTTGAGATTCTAGAGATTGACCCGCCATACAACGTGCAGCCACTTTCGCTAAAGATTCGCCGATACACTTAGAAACGAACGGCACAGTACGTGATGCACGTGGGTTCACTTCCAGGATGTAAACGTCTTCGCCTTTAACCGCAAACTGAACGTTCATTAGACCAATTACGCCAAGTTCTTTTGCCATTGCAATTGTTTGACGACGCATTTCGTCCTGAATCTCTTTAGACAGAGAATAAGGAGGAATCGAACATGCTGAGTCACCTGAGTGAATACCTGCTTGTTCAATATGCTGCATGATGCCGCCAATCACAACGTCTTTACCGTCAGAGACACAGTCTACGTCAACTTCGATTGCATCATCCAGGAAACGGTCAAGCAGAACAGGCGCTTCGTTTGATGCTTGAACTGCATCACGTAGGTAGCGTTTAAGTTCTTCATCGTTATAAACGATTTCCATCGCACGGCCACCAAGGACGTAAGATGGACGTACCACAAGTGGATAGCCTACTTTAGACGCTTCAGCCATACCTTCTTCAGCAGATTTTACGATGCTGTTGTTTGGTTGACGAAGTTGCAGACGTTGAATCATTTGCTGGAAGCGTTCACGGTCTTCTGCGCGGTCAATCGCATCAGGAGATGTACCAATGATTGGCGCACCCGCTTCTTCTAAAGCACGAGCCAATTTCAAAGGTGTTTGACCACCATACTGAACGATAATGCCTTTTGGCTTCTCGATACGTACGATTTCAAGCACATCTTCAAGTGTAATTGGTTCGAAGTACAAACGGTCAGATGTGTCGTAATCCGTAGAAACAGTTTCAGGGTTACAGTTCACCATGATGGTTTCATAGCCGTCTTCACGCATTGCAAGGGCAGCGTGTACACAGCAGTAATCGAATTCGATACCTTGACCGATACGGTTAGGGCCGCCACCAATCACCATGATCTTGTCACGAGTCGATGGATTTGCTTCACATTCTTCATCGTAAGTTGAATACATGTAAGCTGTATCAGATTCGAATTCTGCAGCACATGTATCGACACGTTTGTAAACTGGCGTTACGCCCAGGTTCCAACGGTGTTTACGGAATTGTTTTTGTGAAATGCCCATCAAGTTCGCAATGCGAAGATCTGATAAACCTTTACGTTTGAATGCACGGATGTTATCCGCATTCAAATCACCAAAACCTAAAGTTTTGATTTGGTTTTCAGTTTTTATGATATCTTCGATTTGGATCAAGAACCAACGGTCGATGTTCGTCGCAGCAAAGACTTCATCAAGCGTGAAACCGTGACGGAATGCATCGCCCACGTACCAGATACGCTCAGGACCTGGAACTTTAAGCTCTTGTAAGATTTTCTCACGCGCGCCTTCAGTACCCGCTTCGATTTTCTCATCAAAGCCAGATGCACCGACTTCAAGACCACGAAGCGCTTTTTGCATAGACTCCTGGAAGTTACGACCAATGGCCATCACTTCACCCACAGATTTCATCTGTGTTGTCAAAGTTGCATCAGCTTGTGGGAATTTCTCGAAGTTGAAACGAGGAATCTTAGTAACTACATAGTCAATCGCAGGTTCGAATGATGCAGGTGTTGTACCGCCAGTAATGTCATTTTTCAGTTCATCAAGGGTATAACCTACAGCTAGTTTCGCCGCAATTTTCGCAATTGGGAAACCAGTTGCTTTAGACGCAAGCGCAGATGAACGAGAAACACGCGGGTTCATCTCGATCACCACCATACGGCCATCTTTCGGGTTAATACCGAACTGAACGTTAGAACCGCCTGTTTCTACACCAATTTCACGAAGTACAGCTAGAGAAGCGTTACGTAGTAACTGGAATTCTTTATCTGTAAGGGTTTGCGCAGGCGCAACAGTGATCGAGTCACCTGTGTGCACGCCCATTGGGTCGAAGTTTTCAATGGTACATACAATGATACAATTGTCGTTTTTGTCACGAACAACTTCCATTTCGTATTCTTTCCAGCCAATTAATGATTCATCGATCAATAACTGTTTGGTTGGAGAAAGATCGAAACCGCGTTCACAGATTTCAATGAATTCTTCTTTGTTGTATGCGATACCGCCGCCTGAACCACCCATGGTGAATGATGGACGGATAATCACAGGGAAGCCGAAGCGTGCTTGAATCTCTAAAGCTTCTTCCATTGATTCGGCAATGTCTGCTTTTGGACATTCAAGACCAATTTTACGCATTGCCTGGTCGAACAGTTTACGGTCTTCAGCTTTTTCAATTGCTTCTTTGGTCGCACCGATCAACTCAACATTGTATTTTTCTAAAATGCCGTGCTCATCAAGGGCAAGGGCACAGTTCAATGCTGTTTGACCACCCATTGTAGGAAGAACTGCGTCTGGACGTTCTTTCTCAATGATTGCTGCAACAGTCTGCCAGGTAATCGGTTCGATATACGTTGCATCTGCCATTGCAGGGTCAGTCATAATGGTTGCCGGGTTAGAGTTCACCAAAATAACACGGTAGCCTTCTTCACGAAGCGCTTTACACGCTTGCGCGCCTGAATAGTCAAACTCACACGCCTGACCAATCACAATAGGACCAGCACCGATAATTAAGATGCTTTTAATGTCTGTACGTTTAGCCATGATGCTTCCTTAATTACTTCTTAGATGCTTCGATAAGTTCGATGAAATGATCAAACAATGGTGCGCAGTCATGTGGACCAGGGCTTGCTTCAGGGTGACCCTGGAAGCTGAATGCAGGTTTGTCTGTGCGATGGATACCTTGGTTAGTACCATCAAACAGTGAGCGATGAGTCACACGTAATACCGCAGGCAAGGTGCTTTCATCCACTGCGAAGCCATGGTTTTGAGAAGTAATCATCACTGTACCAGTTTCAATGTTCTGTACAGGATGGTTGGCACCGTGATGGCCGTGAGGCATTTTCACAGTCTTGGCACCGCTTGCAAGCGCAAGAATCTGATGACCTAGGCAAATCCCGAATACAGGAATATTGCGGGCATCTTCTACAATTGTTTTTACAGCTTCAATTGCGTAGTCACATGCAGCTGGATCGCCAGGGCCGTTCGACAAGAACACGCCATCTGGATTCAGTGCAAGTACGTCAGCAGCAGGAGTTTGCGCAGGCACAACGGTCAATTTACAGCCGCGATCTGCAAGCATACGTAAGATGTTGGTTTTGACACCGTAATCGTATGCAACAACATGGAATTTAAATTCTGGTTGAGCGAAGCCTTTACCTAAAGTCCATGAACCTTCAGTCCATTCAAAACCTTCAGGATCACAGCATTCTTTTGCAAGGTCTAAACCATTCAGACCACCGAATGCGCGTGCTTTTTCAAGTGCTTCTTCTTCAGTGATGTTTTCGCCTGCAAGGATACAACCGTTTTGTGCACCTTTATCACGCAAAATTCGAGTTAATCGTCGCGTGTCGATGTCAGCAATAGCCACTACATTGTGCTGTTCTAGATATTCACCTAGGGATTGTTCAGCACGGAAGTTACTGTGTAATAAAGGAAGGTCACGGATAATTAAACCGTTTGCCCATACTTTATGAATACGACCTGATTCTGCGTCTTCTTCGTTGCAACCCGTATTACCGATATGTGGGTAAGTTAAAGTTACAAGCTGCTGTGCATAACTTGGATCAGTCAAAATTTCTTGATAGCCAGTCATGGCAGTGTTGAAAACGACTTCACCAGTCGTACAACCCGATGCGCCAATCGAAGTACCTTTAAAGATAGTTCCGTCGGCAAGGGCTAAAATTGCTGGGGTGCTCAAACCAAAGCTCCTGAAATTTAGGCTGTAAAAAAGCGAGTAGACGAAAAAAAAGGAAGGTTAATTTTTAAACCTACCCTCCTATGTCTGCTCGCTTGAACTTAACACGGCATTATACGCAGTAACACCTGCTAAGTCCAATAGCTTTGCTGCAAAAGTATGAGATAAATGGCTTGCTTTTTGCTTGAAAGTCTGTTTCGTGATCAATGTTGAAAAATGTAACCATTTAATAATTGTCAGACAAATCAAGTCTTAAATTTTATCGAATTTACTAATATGAAAGCGTCAAAACATAACTAAAGGCAAAAGACATGGCTACCACAACTAAAACTACAACATCTAAAAAAAATCTGAATGTCGTTGTCACTGAAACTGCCGAGCAGCTTGAAAAAGCAGCAATAGAGGCGAAAGAGCAGGCAGTGGAAACGCTTGGCGAAAGCAAAGAAAATATTGAAGCTGAAGTAAAAAAACTGAGCAATACTGTAACTGATCAGCTAACCCAGTTTAAACAGGATTTACTGCAGCGCATCGATACCCTGAAAGAGCAGTTGTTTAGCTCACAAAAAGAGTTGAATGAACTGACCAGCTTCATTAAAACCGAATTTAATGCGGTCATTGATGATCTATCAAAACTCGGTAAAGAATTAAAAGAAGATGTCACCCAGATTTCAACCAAGCATAAGGATCATCTGGCAGATACCCTAAAACGCTCTAAAGACAGTACGATTGAAGTTTTGAAAAAAGTTAAACCCGTCGTTGTAAAAGGAGAAACCGAAGAAAAAGAAACTGATCTAAAAAGTTAAACAAGCAACAAAACAAAAAAAGCAGCCGAAGGGGAGCATCTATGTTCTCCTTTCGTATTAGACGCAACACTGACTCATAAAACAAAAATAGGGGGTCATGATGCAACATCATCTTATAGCGGCAATATTGCTACTTGCCTTGATCATGGTTTTAAATCTTGAAACCTGGAAAAGCCGTCTAGCCTATCTTGCCATGGTAATACTGAGTTTTAGCTATTTCAGTGTTTTACAGGCCGCAGTTTTCATTATTGCGATTACTATGATTCTGATTTTTTACGCTGCTGTGACAGCAGTACAGAGAAATGCAAGACTACATCACTAATCTACTTACCCTGAACTTCAGGCAAAATAAAAAACGTGAGACCGATGAGCCTCACGTTTTTATATTTTTATCATTTGTGTATTACAGGAGAGTATTTACATCCTAGAACACATGTAACCAGTCACGCTTGTTATGAAAGTCTGCCTGTGGACTGCTGTGCTGCATGGCATAGTATTGATCGCCTTGAGGGGTTTTCAATACAGCAGACAAGCCAAGGAACAGATCAGCCCATTTTAGCTTGTTCAGGGCCATGAAATCGGTTAGATCCAAGCTGACATTGAGTCCATAATGGGTACGCTTGAGCTGGTTCAGGTCGATATCATAAGCCACTTGTGGCGGCATTTCTTCCGGATAACGGTATTCTTCAAACTGATAGGCTTGCCAAGCCTGAGAAGGAGAGAGATTGATTTCGCGATAAAAATCCTCTTCCTTTACCCCAATAAAAATTTCAAAACACGTCTGTTCCCAGAGAAAGTCCTGACGGGGGTGTGCTGCGACCAGTTCTGGCCAAAGCACATACTGGTTCGGATCGCGTAGCCAAAAACCCACATTCAATGTGGATGGGCCTTGCTGTTCAATCGCGCCGACCAGCGAGATCGCCTGAAAACGACGATCGAATGCATTCAGTTCGTAACTAGCCATAGATCCTGAACTTAGTTAGACAAGTGCGCAAAGCGAACAAGGTTAGACAGTTTTTGGTTCTGTTTCGGCGCTTTTTTGTAAAGCAACGCGATTTTACCAATGGTTTGTACGATTTCAGCACCTGTTGCTTCAACGATCTCAGTAATGAGAACAGCACGTGCTTCACGATCTTCAGCCACAACTTTCACTTTAATCAGTTCGTGGTCGTTAAGCGCACGCTCAAGTTCTTCGATCACATTTTCAGTCAGGCCTTTGTCACCAAGCATTACCACCGGGTTTAATGCATGTCCGATTTGACGTAAACGTTTACGTTCCTGAATAGATAAAGACGCCATGAGAGATAACCTGATTTTTAAAACGGCTTAGTATAACAAAAGCAAAAAACAAACGCTTTATATTCTCAGGAAATAATCGGTGCCATCACATAAAAAATCCAACCAACTGTCTTAGATTTAGATACAGATCAATACTGCAAATCATGTGTTTTTCACGTACAATTAATAATTGGAAGTTTTTTTTATTTAGAGAGTTATGGCAACACGCATTACCAACCAGAAGTTATCCAAAAGTAGTCGTGCGTGGATGAGAGAGCATCTCGATGACTTTTATGTGAAGAAAGCGCAAAAAGAAGGTTATCGGGCACGTGCAGCGTATAAACTTCTTGAGATTCAAGAAAAATACGGCATTATCAAACCAGGTATGACGGTTGTCGATCTGGGCGCAGCGCCAGGAAGCTGGTCGCAAATTGCTGGTAAACTGGTCGGTTCTAAAGGTCTGGTGATCGCATCGGATATCCTGGAAATGGATGCACTGCCAGATGTGACCTTCCTGCAAGGTGACTTTCGTGAGCAGGAAGTGTTCGATAAATTGTTAAATATTTTAGATGGACGTACGGTAGACGTTGTAATTTCCGATATGGCCCCCAATACATCAGGTAATAAGGCTGTAGATCAACCGCGTCAGATCTATCTCTGTGAACTGGCCCTTGACTTTGCCAACAAGGTTTTAGGTCCTAAAGGTCAGTTTATTGTTAAAGTCTTCCAGGGCACTGGCTTTGATGAATTCCGTAAGGAAGTTGTTAATAGTTTTGATGTTCTGAAAACGGTAAAACCTGCTGCATCGCGTGCTCGCTCGAAAGAAGTCTTTCTGGTGGGGCAGGGGCGCAAGAAGGCTTCTAAATAAAGTCTACTTGCCAACACGCTAAAAATTGTGCATTTTGTACGTTTTTAATAATTGCAAGTTGAACAAACTTGGAAATTCAGGTCACCCGCGAGGGCATGATCAAATTAGATTGGAAATGGGAATAAAGCTTTGAGCGATCTTTTTAAGAATGCCGTATTGTGGCTCGTGATACTGGGTGTGCTGGTGCTCATCTTCAGCAACGTCAGTGATCGCAATCAGCCGACAACAATGAACTATTCAGAGTTTGTTGCAGCGGTGAATGACGGCCAGATTAAGCAAGTGACAATAGATGGCGAAAGAATTCGTGGTGAGAAATCAAACGGTTCCGAGTTTGAAAGTATTCGTCCGGCAGTTCAGGATCCTGAACTGATGCCGAATCTCATCAAGAACAATGTGGTTGTTGAAGGTACTGCACCACAACGCCAAGGCTTGTTGATGCAGTTACTGATTGCAAGTTTCCCTGTGCTCTTAATCATTTTGTTATTCATGTTCTTTATGCGCAACATGGGTGGCGGTGCAGGCGGCAAGAACGGCCCGATGAGCTTCGGTAAGTCGAAGGCGAAAATGCTGTCTGAAGACCAGATTAAAGTCACCTTTACTGATGTTGCGGGTTGTGATGAAGCAAAACAGGAAGTCGTGGAAATCGTTGACTTCCTGAAAGATCCTGCGAAATTCAAACGTCTGGGTGCCACTATTCCTAAGGGCGTCCTGATGGTGGGTCCTCCGGGTACGGGTAAAACCTTGCTTGCAAAAGCGATTGCAGGTGAAGCGAAAGTTCCATTTTTCAGTATTTCCGGTTCTGACTTCGTAGAAATGTTCGTGGGTGTCGGTGCATCTCGTGTACGTGATATGTTCGAACAGGCGAAACGCCATGCGCCATGTATCATCTTCATCGATGAGATTGATGCTGTCGGTCGTCACCGTGGTTCAGGTACAGGCGGTGGTCACGATGAACGTGAACAGACCCTCAACCAGATGCTGGTTGAAATGGATGGTTTCGAAGGCAATGAAGGGATTATCGTCATCGCGGCAACTAACCGTGCCGATGTACTGGATAAAGCCTTACTTCGTCCCGGTCGTTTTGACCGTCAAGTGATGGTTGGCTTGCCAGACATTAAAGGTCGTGAACAAATCCTGAATGTTCACTTGAAGAAACTGCCGTCTACAACGGGTGTGGATGTGAAAGTCTTGGCTCGTGGTACTCCTGGTTTCTCTGGTGCGCAGTTAGCAAACCTTGTAAACGAAGCAGCATTATTCGCGGCACGTCGTAACAAGAATACTGTCGACATGCATGACTTTGAAGATGCTAAAGACAAGCTGTATATGGGTCCTGAACGTAAATCGATGGTACTTCGTGAAGAAGAGCGTCGTGCTACGGCTTACCATGAAGCAGGACATGCAATTGTTGCGGAAATGCTGCCAGGTACTGACCCTGTGCATAAAGTAACGATCATGCCGCGTGGTTGGGCATTAGGTGTAACCTGGCAGTTGCCTGAGTTTGACCAGACCAGCCATTACAAAGATAAAATGCTGAATGATATTTCGATCTTGTTCGGTGGTCGTATCGCAGAAGAAGTCTTCATTAACCAGATGTCGACTGGTGCCTCAAATGACTTTGAACGTGCAACCAAAGTTGCGCGTGCGATGGTGACCAAATACGGTATGTCTGACAAGTTAGGCGTAATGGTCTATGAGGATGACTCGCAACAATCATTCATGGGCAGCATTGGTAGCCGTACAATTTCTGAAGCGACTCAACAGCAGGTTGATGCTGAAGTACGCCGTATCATCGATGAGCAATATAAAGTGGCTCGTGATATTCTGGAAAACAACAAGGATATCGCGCATGCCATGGTGAAAGCGTTGATGGAATGGGAAACAATCGATCGCGAGCAAATCCGTGACATCATGGAAGGTCGTGAGCCTAAGCCACCTAAGGTCTATGTTTCAGACAATCCTGTGATTGATGTAACACCGAAGGATGGTCCGTTGACTCCTCCGCCATTACCAGCCAATTAAGCAGAAAATAAAAAACCACCTTCGGGTGGTTTTTTTATGGCAATGATGGATTGTTTTGGCGTGATGCTATATTCAGCTATAAAAAACCAATGAGCAAAAATAAAAATGACAATAGCTGTTTTGGAATCCCGTATTTATCAGTTACTTTTAGAACCATTAACTTGGGAGCATTTTACAGATTTAGAAGGAGCTTGTGCTGAAGGAGATTTGGGCGAAGTGCTTTATAATTCTGTACCTTACTTAAGCGAATTAAAACAATATGTACAGCAAGCTTTGGTTCAACAAGCTCAGGGTACAAGGATGGCTTTTGCTGTGATTGATTTAACATCGGGTCGAGCGATTGGAACCACCAGTTATCATGATATCAAGCCTGAAATTCCACGTGTGGATATTGGTTATACCTGGTATGCACAGCGTTATCAGCGTACCTATGTGAATCGGGTCTGTAAATATCTTCTTTTAAGTCATGCCTTTGAAGAGCTTAATGCTCGGGTAGTAGGCTTTCGTACGGATCATCTGAATCTAAAAAGTCAAAAAGCCATTGAAGCTCTAGGAGCTAAACGGGATGGCATCATTCGATGTCATATGTTGCGTAAAGATGGTCAGACAGTGCGGGATAGCTATATCTATAGTATTTTAAGAAGTGAATGGGTAGAGGTAAAATCACAGTTACAACCTAAGCTCATGCAATACTCAAATAAACCGCAGTTTGAAATTTAATTCTGGCTTGTTTCAGCTTTGCTTTATATCGCTATCCATACGACAATACGCTAGTTATTGGATTTAGGATGAAAACATGCAGCTGATGCCGTTATTACCACGCGTATGGACATTTGAACACTCAACACTGGATCTGTCTCAGCCGCATGTGATGGGGATTCTGAATGTTACACCGGATTCATTTAGTGATGGGGGCAAACATAATTCTCAAGATGCTGCAGTAGCGCGTGCATTGGAAATGATGGCAGAAGGCGCAACGGTCATTGATGTGGGTGGCGAGTCGACTCGTCCGGGTGCATCGGTGGTTGAAGTAGAAGAAGAAATTCGCCGTGTGGTGCCTGTGGTTGAAGAACTGGCCAAGCACAATGTCGTGATTTCAATTGATACTTCCCAGCCAGAAGTGATTAAGGCTGCAGTGAAAGCTGGAGCACATATCTGGAATGATGTTCGTGCACTGACACGACCGAATGCCTTGGTAACTGCTGCTGAGTTGGATATTCCGGTCATTATTATGCATATGCGTGGTGAACCTACTACGATGAATAATCTGGATCAGTATCAAGATGTCACGCTTGATGTCATTGCAGAATTAAAACAGCGCGTGCAGGATGCATTAGATGCCGGGGTGAAAGCTGAGCACATTATGATTGATCCCGGTTTTGGATTTGCCAAAAATGCTGAACAGAACCTGAAACTACTGAATGAATTGTACAAACTAACTCAACTTGGTTATCCAATATTGTCGGCGTTGTCACGTAAACGCTTTATTGGACAGGTGCTGGGTGGAGCAGAAGCCGTAGAACGCGCAGTGGGATCAGTAGCAGCACACTTGCTAAGTATTCAACAAGGTGCCTGCATGGTACGTGTACATGATGTCAAAGCGACAGCAGATGCAATTAAGGTCTGGAAGGCAATGCAAGCTGCGGTTTAATTGTTGGCTAGATTGTATGTTAGGCGGCGTGCTGTTTGGCTTTTAAGCGGCAATATGGTATATAGGGCACGCTTAATTTTTAGTTATAGTTTTAGAGTGCCTGTAATGTTTGCAGATTTACTTCTCCCAATGTTCGATGATGAATATTATCCCGATATTCTGGTTGCTGAAGTAAAGCAGCACATCGAACGTTTTGCCAAAAAGGTGACAAAATCTGGTTTATCTGAATACGAGATTTATCAGTTTGCCAATGCGACTGTGGCAGAAATCAATGAAATGAAACCGCAGTTCGAAGACCTGGATTCCTCTTTAGATGATACCGCAGCAGATTATATTGCTGAAGCCATGATGATGGTGGTACAGGAACAGGGATACTTCGAAGTTGAAATGGAAGAGCTGGTCGCGACTCGTGAATGGTGAAAAAAGCCCTGTTTTCACAGGGCTTTTTTTAATGATCTAAAAATGCTTCTTTAAAATTTTTATAATGAATTTCATTTAGGAGTTTCTGTTCTTCCTGCATGCAGCGTTGATGTAATTCTAGATAATATTTTTTTAAATCCTTTTGCAGTGGCACAGGTTCCGGCTCTTTACTTTGCGACTGTTGATAAGACCAGTAAGCCATTTGGCGGATATGCTGCAAACGTACCAGCAGGGTGCTGCGGGTAGAGTTTCTAAAGCCGGGCTCAATTAATACTGCTACAAAACTGCTGAAGGCAAGTAGGCCCAGGCAAGGTAAAGCAATGAACGCTGAATGTAAATACTGGTAATTGATCAGTGACAGAACAACAATCAGGGTTTGAATATATAAACAGGATTGCAGGCGCTTTGCGTAGCGTACAGAACTGTACTTGGCCTGAAACTGGGCACGCCAGATATAAGGATAGAGCATACTAATAAGTACGATCGTACCCGCACTAATGGCCTGATTCTTCGAATCCATAAAGTCTGGATAAAAAGGCAGGGAAAAGCACAGACCACAAAATGCTGTAATCAGCATCAAAATCCCGATACGCAAATATAAATACGGATCAATGGTTTGATTCAAATATTTATAGCGGCTATAGCTAAGTCTGCAAAAGAATGCATCAGGATGGCGTAACTGTAATCTGGCTAGATCGAAAGAGCGGGGTGCGGACATGAGGAGGCACACTCTATTTATAAATTTCAGGCACAAAAAAACCAGCTCATTGCTGGGTTTCTGCATTTGCACCATTTTAAACTGAATCAAAATGGTGCCCGAGGCCAGACTCGAACTGGCACGCTTTGTGGGCGGGGGATTTTAAATCCCCTGTGTCTACCGATTTCACCACTCGGGCATGCGCGCCATCATAGATGAGCAGCGAGAACTTGGCAAGATGATTTCTTATTATTTGTTTTATTTTCAGGCAATTTAGCCATTAAAATTTAAAAGAAAGCAAAGCTGATGTTATTCAAAGCTTTAAATTTCAATAAATTAATCGATTTACAGCATTTCATCCAGATAACTGTCCACATCAATATGTTTAATGCTTTTACAGTACTGGTGTTCAGATTTGAATAACTGGCTATATAGGTCGGCATAGCGGTTTAGCTGACGCTTGAGTACTTCGTATTCAGGACTTTGAGCCGAAGTCATATAGAGTTTTAATCGGGTTCTCAGGCTTTGTTTGTATGCCCAGAAACACACACGACGCAGTTGATGCAGCTGATAATATTCACTGTCCTGACTGTTTTGACGAAACAGATTTTCCTTATAAAAACGCACAAAGCCAAAACTGACACCAAAGAACAGGAGCGCCCACATCACAAACTGACTTTGTAAAAATTGAATATTCAGGGCAGACAGAATGACGATTACAGCAAGCTTGACAGGACTATGTCGTAATAGTTGATAAAGTGAATGCGAAGAATGTCGAATCTGTTTAATGACCAAAGGGACAATCACCATCAAGAATAAAAGAATTGCCAGAATGGCATAGGCTTGTGCCTGAAAGTTACTCAGCTCAGTAAAATTACTCAGGAAAATATCTTTCAGTACGAAACTGATTGGCACAAAAATCATGCTTGCCAATAGCCAGGGAATAAATTCACGACGGTCATCCAGTAAACCTCTGGTCTTGATCTGGCTATAAAACAGGTAATTGTGCTTAAAAGCCGCCGGATAGAGCCGCTGAAGTTGCTGAAGCAGCACATTGACTTGTTGGTTTTGCATGTATGAAGTCGGGCAGGAGATGGATGAGTAAGATTACTATAAAGTAAATTGCTGAATTTTTCCGAAAAATTGCAATGCGCAATTAAATCATCTCACTTGCAGCAGGATTTTGTCTTTTTGTCCGGGAATTATGCGAAAATAGCCCATTGTAAATATTATTTGTAAGGGCAGTTCATGACTGATCAATCTCCTGAGACTTTAAGCGACATCGAAATTCTGGATCTGTTACAGGCAATGAAAAATGATGAATTAGATACCGAAGCGAAAGAAGCTATTCGTCAGGGTGGTAAAGCGGGTCGTCAGGAAGCGCATAAACAGGCGCTGGTTAAATTGCATCAGTCATTTGAAGAAAAATTTGTTGAAGCAGTGTCTATCGCGCTTCACTTGAATGAAGCTCAGATCAAAAAGATTCGTTATAAGAAAGACCGTATCCGTATTTTAAAAGCGCGTGGTATTGATTACCTGGCGATTGATGGTGCGGAAACTGCATTTGTATTGGCACAGATCGCGCAGGCTATTGTGCGTGAAGATGCAATCGTGACGCATGACCTGCATAATATTTTCCCATTCTGGAAAGAAGGCTGGCCAATGGTGCAGTTCGATAATGCCTATAAAATTCTGGAAGATGATATTCGTATTCACTACCAGTCAGTATTAGATGCATTGATCAGCAAATACTGATTCAAATGAAAAAGCACCTTAGGGTGCTTTTTTAATCTCTATAGATCAGGGCAATCAGCCAGCTGACCGGTAGAATAAACACTCTCCACCAGCTAATAAGTGGCCAGTAAAAATATTCACCCCACGTCAGGGTGGAATCAAAGCCACGTCGTCTGCGTTCATGCGGATAAGGAATTAAAATTACAGTAAAAACCAGCAGGCCAATTCCTGCCAGTATTAAAATCGGATTCTTTTCCTGCATAAAAAAGAAATACAGCAGATAAATTCCGGAATAAAAACTGAGACAGGCCAACAAGGCAGACAGATTCATCCAAGTTCCTTTTTATTATTGATTTTAAAAGAGAAGAATCAGATTAGCCTGATTCTTCCTCAATATTATTTTTATTGGGTTCCAGTAAGCGAGTCACCAGCAACTGGTCAATTTTGAAATGATCGACATCGACAACTTCAAATTTATAACCTGCATGAATCACGATATCAGCCGGACGTGGAATCTTGCGCAGCTTGTACATCATAAAACCAGCCAGCGTTTCATAATTTTCTTCATCTGGCATTTCATCAATGCCTAAGGCATGTTTCATGTCTTCAATTGGCGTACTGCCTTCAATCAGCCATGAATCAGCATCACGTTTAAAGATCTGCTGATCTTCTTCCATTGGTGTTACCCAGTCACCCATTACGGTAATCATGATGTCAGACAGGGTAATCACACCCACGACAAGTGCATATTCGTTAATGACCACTGCAAACTTTTCTTTGCTCGAACGGAAGCGGTCCAGAAGTTCAGATAACGTCAGGGTGTCCGGAATCATCAACACATTACGAATGGTAGATTCATTCAGCTGATTGATTTTCTGGTTGTTGAGAATACGGACCAGAATGTCTTTGGCATCGACATAGCCAATTACCTGGTCGATATTTTCATTACAGACCAGAAATTTGGAATAAGGATATTGCGCCAGCTTTTGACGAATACTGTCTTCAGCTTCAGTCAGGGTAAAGAACACCACATTTTCACGTGTGGTCATACTGGAAGGAACATTACGTTCTTCAAGTTCAAATACGTTTTCAATAAAGTGGTGTTCCTGCTTTTGCAGTACGCCAGCCTGAGCACCAGCATCCATCACGGCAGAAATATCTGCAAAGGTAATATTGTCATCCCGGATCGTATTGACTTTGAATAACCGGAACAACAGATTGGCAATGGCATTAATTATCCAAGCCAATGGCTTGCAGATTTTAATAAAAATTTGAATCGGGTTGATAACTGCGACTGAAATTTTTTCCGGTGCAATCATTGCCAGGCGTTTTGGCATCAGATCGGCAAACAGAATGAATAATGAAGTCACCAGAGTGAAAGATAAGGCAAAGCTGATGTTCTCGGTCCAAGGACCATCATATATACGCGAGACAAATTCGGCGATATAAGGACGGAAAGCCCCTTCACCCAGAATACCGCCGAGAATGGCGACAGCATTTAAGCCAATTTGGGAGGCAGCAAAGAAGTCTGCTGAGTTTTCCTGCAAATCCAGCACTTTCTGGGCACGGACGTCGCCTGATTCGGCCAAAATTTTAAGTTTGACCTTACGGGCACCTGCGAGTGCGATTTCAGTCAGTGATAAAAAACCAGCCCCCGCGATGAGTATTAAGATAATCACGATGTTTTGAAAGAGGCTCACGTAATCCACCTGTGGATTGATGTTATCTTGGAATATTTTTAACACAAAAAAGGACTTGAGGTGTAAAAACAGATCTCAAGTCCTTACAGTATAAGCTTAAAAAATAATAATTTATGTGAAATTCATTTTAATAAGGTGAAAATTGCGAATTATTCTGCATAAATTCACGATTCTCCTCTTCAATCATCTGGCGCGCTACATACAGAATCAGCTGACGCAACCAGCGATGTGCCGGATGATGATGCAGTAATGGACACCATGCCATCTTCAGTTCAAATTCAGGAATATAGAAGGGTGGATCTTTAAGTAGCAAATTATGGTTCTTGGCTTGCAGGCGGGCAATACGGGTTGGTAGCGTTGCTACCAGATCTACATTTGACGCCAAAAGTCCCGGCATCTGATAGTGACGGGTAAATACTGAAATCTTACGTTTTTGCCCAATACGTTCCAGCGCCTGATCAATCCAGCCAAGTCCGGCCTGCTTTTCAGGATTAACCCCGAATCCCACGCCCATGCCGGTTTTAGATACCCAGATATGCTGTGCATCTAAATAGCTTTTCAGATTCAGGTTACCAGCAGCAGGATGTTTATTATTTAACAGACAAGAAAAGCTGTCACGCCACACCAGTACCTGATGGAAACTTTGCGGAATTTCATTAAACCGGTTAATCGCCAGATCAACCTTACCTTGTTCCATGTCACGATAAGACACATCACTTGGTGTCAGGAAGTCTAGAACTACATTGGGTGCTTCAGAGCGTAAAGCTTTGACCAGGCGCGGTACCAGCGTCGCTTCAGCATAATCTGAAGTCATGATACGAAATACACGATTTGAGGTATAAGGGCGGAACTCGGTACGGGGTTCCAGAATCATGGACAGATCAGACAGGGCATCGCGAATGCGTGGCTGCAGTTCGAGTGCACGTTCAGTCGGTGTCATCCCTTCAGAAGAAC
This sequence comes from Acinetobacter sp. VT 511, assembly GCF_001077515.1. Taxonomy (NCBI): domain Bacteria; kingdom Pseudomonadati; phylum Pseudomonadota; class Gammaproteobacteria; order Moraxellales; family Moraxellaceae; genus Acinetobacter; species Acinetobacter sp. VT 511. The sequence continues at coordinate 208,658 of NZ_LFRE01000089.1, forward strand.
GGATCAGGAGGGGATCATTAAATAAATTGCGCAGACGACGCAAAATGTTACTCATGGCAGGCTGGGTCACGCCAAGTTGCTCAGCTGCACGTGTGACATTTTTTTCGCGAAGAAGTACATCAAGATAAATTAATAGATTGAGATCGACCCGCTCCAGATTCATAAAAAAAATACCGAAAATAAAATCATGAAATTATAGTGATTATGCCATAAGTACTGCGGCTTGTGTACGTGACCGATGAAAAAAAAGCCACCGAATTTATAGTAGTTTTTATTCATTTTCAAGCAAGAGGAGTCTATTAATCAAGTCTGGGTTTTTTCTGTCAATTTGGTCAATTACCGGATCAAACTGGATACCTATTTTTAGTTAAAACAGGGCAAGTGAAAAATGATTTCAAGACAAGAAATGAGTCAATGATTAATAGTAGATAAATTATGTGAAATATATAGTTTGGCATTAATTCAGTTTATCGGAAATATAAAGGAAGACTGGCAAAAAAGACCAAAAAAGTCAGGTCATCAAGCGAGTCAAGACTTAAGTCTAATGAATATTTTATATTCAATAAGCTGAAATTTTAGACAAAAATAAATTTTAAAAATTTAAAAATAAATTATTAAATACAATAATTTATATAAAAGTGATCAATATATAATTAGACTTTCATCTACATATTTTTTAAATAAATAGTGATAATTCTTGCAGAATATTGGATTAATTTTTTTATTGCATCTAATCTCTAAACATCGCAACGAGCTGACTAAAATCTAAACAAAGTTTTGAGGGTCTGATTTTAGAACAACGTTGCAGAAAAATCCTAATATTATTACAGGAATATATCATGACTACATATCAAACAGCGATTGATGCAATCCGCGAATTAAAAGCGAAATTCGGCAACACTTGGGCAGACATCAGTCCTGAAGATGCTGCGCGTATGCAACTTCAGAACCGTTTCAAAACAGGTTTAGACATTGCAAAATACACAGCAGCAATTATGCGTCGTGATATGGCTGCTTATGATGCTGACTCTAGCAAATACACTCAATCTCTGGGTTGCTGGCACGGTTTCATCGCACAACAAAAAATGATTGCGAACAAAAAATACTTCGGTACAACTGAACGTCGCTACATCTACCTTTCTGGCTGGATGGTTGCAGCACTTCGTTCAGAGTTCGGTCCACTTCCTGACCAATCTATGCACGAAAAAACTTCTGTTCCTGCATTGATTGAAGAAATCTACACATTCTTACGTCAAGCTGACGCGAAAGAATTGAACGATCTGTTCCGTTCACTTAAAAAAGCTCAAGAAGCTGGTGACACTGCTAAAGCTGCTGAAATCACTTCTCAAATCGACAACTTCCAAACTCACGTTGTGCCAATCATTGCGGACATCGACGCTGGTTTCGGTAACGAAGAAGCAACTTACTTACTAGCGAAGAAAATGATCGAAGCGGGTGCTTGTGCACTTCAAATCGAAAACCAGGTTTCTGACGCGAAACAATGTGGTCACCAAGCGGGTAAAGTAACTGTTCCACACGAAGACTTCATCGCGAAAATCCACGCGCTTCGCTATGCATTCCTGGAAATGGGTCTTGACGACGGTATCATCGTTGCACGTACTGACTCTGAAGGCGCTGACTTGACTCAAAAAATCCCAGTGGTTAAAGAGCCAGGTGACATCGCTTCTCAATACATCAGCTACTTAGATACAACTGAAATTGACATTTCAGAAGCGCAAGAAGACGAAATCCTGATCAAACGTGATGGCAAACTTCACCGTCCAAAACGTCTTGCTTCTGGTCTGTACCAGTTCCGTGAAGGCACTCAAATCGACCGCGTTGTACTTGACTGTGTAACTAGCCTTCAAAACGGTGCTGACCTTCTTTGGATCGAAACTGCGACTCCAAACGTAGCTGAAATCGCTCACATGGTTAACCGTGTTAAAGAAGTTGTTCCAAATGCGAAACTTGTTTACAACAACTCTCCATCGTTCAACTGGACTTTAAACTTCCGTCAACAAGCGTACGACCGTTGGGTTGCTGAAGGTAAAGACGTATCTGCATACGACCGCGCTAAATTGATGAGCGCTGAGTACGACGATTCTGAATTGGCTGCTGAAGCTGACGAAAAAGTTCGTACATTCCAAGCAGACGCTTCTCGTGAAGCAGGCGTGTTCCACCACTTGATCACTCTGCCTACTTACCACACAGCTGCTCTTTCAACTCACGAGCTTGCTCAAGGTTACTTCGGTTCTGAAGGTATGTTGGCTTATGTTGCTGGCGTACAACGTAAAGAAATCCGCGGCGGTATCGCTTGTGTGAAACACCAAGCAATGGCGGGTTCTGACATCGGTGACGACCACAAAGAAATCTTCGCTGGTGACAACGCGCTTAAAGCGGGTGACGATGCGAAAAACACAATGAACCAATTCTCTGCATAAGCACTGAACTGATTCAAAGAAGACCCTGCGCAAGCAGGGTTTTTTTATTGGAACAATAAAAAAATAATGACATAAATAACTGTAACAGCAGCCTAAAGGCAGTATCTTCATAATTGCTTCATGATTTAATTTTATACATGTTTTTCTGTGATCAAGCCTTGTAATTTCAATGCCACTGCTTGAATATCCATATAGCTGATTCAGTTGTCCAACTCATCCTAAAATTCATCAAATTCAAAGTGATTCAGACCTATGCTGTCTAAGTTTTTTATTCATCGACCTATTTTTGCAGGCGTGCTGGCCATCGTCGTGATGGCGATCGGATTATTTGCGGTCATGAATTTACCTGTGGAACGTTATCCAGATATTGCGCCACCGCGAGTGACCGTATCGGCAACCTATTCCGGCGCATCTGCGGAAACGGTGGAGGAGAGCGTGACCCAGGTACTGGAACAGCAGATTAAAGGCATTGATCACTTGCTGTATTTCAGTTCCAGCAGCGATTCCTCCGGGCGTAGCCGGATCAATATCAGCTTTGAAAACGGGACTGATCCAGACACGGCTCAGGTACAGGTACAAAATGCGATTAATGGGGTGCTGAACCGCCTGCCTGAAGATGTACAACGGCAGGGTGTGAATGTGTTCAAGTCGCTGGGCGATACGCATATGGTGATCAGCCTGTATGACGAATCCGGGCGCAGTGACAATATTGCCTTGTCGGACTACCTGATGACACATCTGGAACAGGACATTTCCCGGATTGAAGGCATTGGTGAGGTGGATGTTTTTGGCTCGCAATACGCCATGCGAATCTGGCTGAATCCACTCAAGCTGAAACAGTATAACCTGATGCCTAGCGATGTGCGTGCTGCGATTGAATCACAGAATACCCAGGTCGCAGCTGGTGCTGTGGGCGATCTGCCTACGGTCGAGGATCAATATCTGAATGCCAAGGTAACTTCGGGCACGCGACTCAGAACAGTAGAAGAATTTGAAAATATCATTGTAAAGTCTGCCCGGGATGGCAGCTTTATCTATTTAAAAGATGTGGCACGTGTTGAACTCGGTGCAGAAAATTATCAATCCTATAGTACCAATAATGGTTATGCATCCGCAGGTCTGGCGATCTCGCTGGCTTCCGGTGCCAATGCCATCGCGACCTCAGAACGAATCAAGGCGGAAATTGCCCGTCTGTCTAATCAGTTGCCGGAAGGCTATAAGATTGCCTATCCACGGGATAACACGCCATTCGTTCAGGAATCCATTAAGGAAGTCCTTAAAACACTGGTTGAAGCCATCATCCTGGTGATTGTGGTGATGTTTATCTTCCTGCAAAACTGGCGCGCTACCCTGATTCCAGCAGTCACTGTACCAGTGGTTTTACTCGGTACTATGGCAATCCTGTATGCTCTTGGGTTCAGTATCAATACCCTGACTTTATTTGCCCTGGTTCTGGCAATCGGTCTGCTGGTGGATGATGCTATTGTCGTGGTGGAAAACGTTGAACGTCTAATGCATGAGAAGCAGTTGACCGCCAAGGAAGCAGCACTAGAATCCATGCAGGAAATCAGTGGGGCTCTGGTCGGTATTACTTTGGTATTGACGGCAGTATTTATTCCCATGGCGTTCTTTGGTGGTTCTACCGGGGTTATTTATCGTCAGTTTTCCATTACGCTGGTTGCTGCCATGTCATTGTCACTGATGGTGGCCCTGATTCTGACACCAGCCCTGTGTGCGCTGATTCTCAAACCAAATCCGAATCCGGCACGTTGGGCGCAATGGTTTAACCATAAACTGGAAAGTGTTAAGCAGCGTTATCTGAAACTTTCTAATGTCACCCTACAACATAAGGCCATCTGTTTAATTTTATTTGCCGGTTTGGTTGCTGTATTTGGTCTGTTCTATAAGGCTTTGCCAACCAGCTTTCTGCCAAGTGAAGATCAGGGAACGCTTAGCATTCAGGTGCGCCTGCAAGAAGGTGCGCCGCTAAAGAATACGGTGGCCACCGGAGAAAAGATTCGTGAATATTTCCTGGAACAGGAAAAAGACAATATCAATCTGGTGATGATGCGTTATGGCCGTAACTTCTCGGGTACCGGTCAGAACCTGGCAACCGGTTTTGTGGCACTGAAACACTGGGATGATCGTCCTGGCGAGGAAAATACTGCGCAAGCTATTCGTGAACGTGCCTTAAAACATTTCCGTGGTTTTAAGGATGCACAGGTCAATATCAATATGCCAGCTTCAGTCAGCGGCCTGGGACAAACCGATGGACTGGAATTCTGGATTCGGGATATAGAGGGAAATGGCCGTCAATATCTGGAACAGCAATTTAAAGAACTGGAAGAAAAAACCAAGCAATATTTAACGTTTGAAAATCTGGGTAAGCGCTCCAATCCGGAGAAGGCTGAATTGAAGGTTAATATTGATCAGAAACAGGCCATGGCCAATGGCCTGACCCAATCCGCGATCAACAGTACACTTTCTGCTGCCTGGGGGGGGAACTATGTCAATGACTTCATCGACCGAGGCCGGATTAAACGGGTAATGATGCAGGGTGATGCAGAATTCCGTTCCAAACCTGAAGATCTGGCGATGTGGCATGTGCGCAATGACCAGAATCAGATGGTGCCGTTCAGTAATTTTGCGACGGTAGACTGGAGCGGTGGTCCGGAAGTGGTCAATCGTTTTATGGGTTATACCGCTTTGCAGATGGAAGCGGATGTCACCAAAGATGCCAGTACCGGTGAAGCGATGCGGGATGTAGAAGCATTAGTAGCCGATCAAAAAGGTATTGATGTGACCTGGAGTGGATTGTCCTTCGAAGAAAAACAATCCAGCAATCAGGCCATCTGGCTCTATGCGATTTCGATTGGCTTTATCTTCCTGTGTCTGGCTGCACTCTATGAAAGCTGGAGTATTCCAACTGCGGTAATGTCAGCAATTCCGCTGGGTATTGGTGGGAATATCATTTTCAGTTATTTCGCAGGCTTTCCAAATGATATCTATTTCCAGATAGCCTTACTGACCACGATTGGTTTGTCCTGTAAGAACGCCATTCTGATTGTGGAATTTGCTGCCTTGGCAGAGCAGCATGGCAAATCCGTTGTCGCGGCAGCGCTGGAAGGTGCAAGCTTGCGTCTACGTCCAATTTTAATGACGTCGTTGGCCTTTGGTGCCGGGATTCTGCCACTGGTTTTTGCCTTTGGTGCCGGGGCGGTCAGCCGTCAGGAAATCGGGGTTAGTGTTCTGGGTGGGGTAATCTTTGGAACTGTGTTGGTGCTGATCTTTATTCCATTTATGTATGTGATGATCCGTAGCCTGTTTCAGAAGAAAAAGCAGGCACTGAATTAAGATGCCTGTCATCTACCTTCAGCTATAAAGATCAATGAAGTAACACCATGCTTCACTCAGCTGAGGCATAGTGAATGAAACTAGAATATAAAAATATATGATAACAAGAGGGCAGCAGCGCGCAGATGGATCAGCAAGTTGAACAGGTACGGGAATTATTAAAATTGCATCAGACAGGTGCAGGCCAGCAGCTGGCACAATTGAATATCGCCGATCAGGCAAGGCTATTAGCCGAGCTGAAACCAGCTGAACGGCAGCATCACTTTGAGCAGCTGCAACGCCCGGTAGAAGTCTTTGAATACTTGCCTCTGCATCAGCAGCTTCAGCTTACGGCATCATTATCTCTCGAAGAACTGGTGACCTTACTGGATGCAATGCATTCGGATGACTTTATTGACCTGTATAAACAGCTGCCTCTTTCGGTACAGCAGCAATTGCTGGGCAAGCTTTCAGCACAGTCATGTCAGGTACTAAAAGTACTCCATGCCTATCCGGAGGAAACTGCCGGTGCATTGATGAGTTCGGATTATTTGACGCTGCCTCCTGAACTCAGCATGAACGAGGCAATTGAAACGCTACGTGATATTGCTGGAAATCATGACACGCTGTATCTGATCTATATTGTAGATGCACAGCAACATCTGCTGGGGGTAATTTCATTACGTCAGATTATTCAGGCACTGCCTACCGCGACTATTGCCGAGGTTATGACGAAAGAAGTGATTTATGGCACGGTGGATGAAGATCAGGAAAAGATTGCACGCACACTGGCTTATTACGACTTTATTGCCTTGCCGATTGTTGATACTTCCAAAAAACTGGTCGGGATTGTGACTTATGACGATGCCATGGATATTGCCGAGGCCGAGAGTACGGAGGATTTCCAAAAAGCAGGTGCGGTATCACCGCTAGATCAACACAGTATCAAAACTGTGCCGATTTTATCGCTGTATAAAAAACGGGTATTCTGGCTGGTACTGCTGGTGTTTGGCAGTTTGCTGTCCAGCTTTGGTATTGCCAAATATGAGGACGTCATTGCGGAACATATCGTATTGGTATTTTTCCTGCCACTGCTGGTGGGAAGTGGCGGGAATGCGGGTTCTCAGTCTGCTACATTGATGGTCCGGGCATTGGCAACTGGCGATGTACAGTTTTCAGACTGGTTCCGTCTGGTTGGACGGGAGTCTCTGGTCGCGCTGTGTCTTGGTCTAACTATGGCCTGTGCTGTTTCGATTCTGGGTTATATCCGGGGCGATCTGATGGTTGCTGTAGTACTTGCCATCAGTATGACTGGGATTGTTTTGCTTGGTTGTCTGATCGGCATGAGTCTGCCATTTGTCTTGAATAAGCTAAAACTCGATCCTGCCAGTGCTTCAGCACCACTGGTGACATCGATCTGCGATGCCAGTGGGGTGGTGGTGTATTTGTTCGTGGCATCCAGACTTTTGTTTTAAGTTAATAAAATTACGCTATATTTTTAATATCTAATTAGGTTAGGCTGAATCATTACACAATGATAAACGGGTTGTTCCGATGATTGAGACAGACAACAGCAACTCACCAAAACTGACACAACAGGAAGTCATTCGCCTGGAACGGGATTTGGCCAAGTTTGCCAATATGATGGACTCCGTAGTCCGGATTCCGTTTACCAAGCAGGGTGTTGGTGCTGATGCTGCACTCAGTACCGTACCTGTGGCGGGAGATCTGGCTGGTTTTGCCTTGACCTGTTATGCCATTTATAAGGCACGTCAGATCGGCGTGCCACAGTCCAAACTGAATCCGGTCATTAAATTGGCAACCATGGACGCCGTGGTCGGTTTTATTCCCGTGGCTGGGACCATCTTCGACATTTTTATCCGTCCTAGCCGTAAGGCCTTGGATATCGTGCATGATCATATCCGTGAGGAATACCAGATCCAAACGGATCGGCATGTGGTACATCCTTTTCTGCATGAAAAACTGGAACAGAAACAGCAGCAGTCTGCATTCTGGCGCAATCCAGTAGTTGCCTGGATCTGGATTCATATTCCGGATATTCTGGGTACCATCTTCCTGATTCTGTTTGTACTGGCAATTGGCTGGGGTGGGATGGCCCTGTATCAATGGATCAGTCAAGCTACTTAAACATAAAACTATAAATAAAAGAAAAGCCTCCGTCAGGAGGCTTTTCGGTATAGCGTTGTGCTCAGTAGATTAAGGACAATCAAGCTGATGCAAAGCGGCTACACGTTGTTCAATCGTTGGATGTGTCTGGAACAATGCAGCTAAGCTGAAACCTTGTTCTTGACCTGCTGAAATTGCAAAGGCTTTCATTTCTTTCGGCATGGCATCTGGCATTTCAGATTCGGCCTGTAAGCGTAATAGCGCAGAAATCATGGCCTGTTTACCTGCTAAACGTGCACCGGCTTCATCGGCACGGTATTCACGATGACGTGAGAACCACATCACAATAGCGGATGCCAGGATACCAAATACGATATCAAGCACAATGGTAATCACGAAGAAAGCAATTCCTGGTGCTTCACCATCTTCACGGCCAAATACGTTACGGTCGATAAAATCACCAGCAACCCGGGCAAAGAACATGACGAAGGCGTTAACCACACCCTGAATCAGAGCAAGTGTTACCATGTCACCATTGGCAACGTGACCAATTTCATGGGCAAGTACTGCACGTAACTCATCTTTGTTCATGCGTTCTAGCAAGCCTGTAGAAACAGACACCAGTGCATCGTTTTTGTTCCAGCCGGTCGCGAAAGCGTTTGACTGGTAAGATGGGAAAATACCCACTTCTGGCATTTTAATACCAGCGCGCTGAGATAGCTGTGCTACTTCCTGTAATAACCATGCTTCTGCCTGGTTACGAGGAGCATTCGGATCAATCAGTTCAGTACCAGTAGTCTTCTTCGCCATCCATTTAGACATGAATAGTGAGATTAAAGAACCCACCATACCGAACACAAAACAGATCACTAGCAGGTTGCCTAGATTCAAGCCACCCGCGCCATGGTAACTACCGACACCGAAGAGTGACAAGATAATGCCAGCTACAACCAGTACCGCGAGGTTGGTTAGCAAAAACAAACCAATCCGCATCATTGAGAAATCCTCTTATTATAGAAAAATAATCTGATTAGCAAATTACAATCATTACCCTCAATATGAGGTGAAATGACTCAAATTTCAAGAAAAAAAATAGTAAATTACCCAGAATTTACCTCATCACCATGATCAACCAAAACTTAGGATGAATGATGAAGAGGAAGGGCTTAATCGTTGATATATATTCTGGCGGATGCAGTGGCATGTGCGGTGGCATAAGAACCGGCAGGCGCATCAGTGAAGCTGCCATCTGCATTGGCAATGATCTGACGCTGATAATTGCTGGCTTTAATGGTAGGCGCTGCCGACGTTTTATAATTGGCAGAGCTGGCCAGAATCTTGGCGGTTTCAACCGGTGCCGTAGCGGCGGTCAGATTAACACCACTGGAATATAGATTGTGATACCGGCTGGTCACACGGCGTACATAGTCTTGCGTCTCGCGGAAGGGCGGGATACCGCCATATTTGCTGACATTGCCTTCACCAGCGTTATAACCTGCCAGTGCTAAAGCGGTATTGCCATTAAAACGTTTCATTAGCCAGGCCAGATATTTGGCACCTGCCATAATATTCTGATGCGGATCATAAGCATTAGATACATTAAAGCGGCGTGCGGTAGCAGGCATGAGCTGCATTAGTCCCTGAGCACCGACTGGAGAACGGGCATGGACATTAAAGCCAGATTCAGTATGCATCACAGCCTTGATCAGACCTTCAGAAATACCGTGCTTTTGTGCAGCCTCACGGATAATTGAATCAAAGGCATTTTTGTTTTTGCTATAGCTCGGCAATACCGAAGCCTCACTTGAGCCCCAGTTGCTATAGCTATGAATGTTACTGTCCGGGTAATAGGTCTTTTTTTCTACTTTTAGATTACTGTAGCGACCTTTATTATTCGTCAGCAGGGTAACACCATTGCTATCTTTCATTTGATAGATCGTCTGACCTGCATGCGAAAAAGCAGCAGTTCCCATCAAAATATAAAGACAACTTAGTACAGAAGTCCCCTTAAACCACAAATTTTTATTCATTGTAAGTATATGTATTGAACATTTGTCCCCAAAACTTACTACAGAGTTTAACAAAATTTACTGTAATGAAAAGTGATGAGCGACGCATTTATAAACAAGTTTGTAAATGCAAGTCCCTAATGTTGAAGAACTAACCAAAAAAAATATTTATTTTTTTTTAATATGGCTTTCTTGACACGGTTAAGCAATTGATTTTAAATATAAAATAAATTGGTTAAAAAATGATCAATTTAAATAGAACCCTTATTTTTGGGGCCGATAAAGCTGTCAAGTCGTTTTAAATCCACAAAGTTATCCACAGGTTTTGTGGAAAACTGTGGAAAAGTCCAAAACATAAGCATCCTGGATAAAAAACGAACTGTTTCGTTCAATTTATCAATCTAAATAAAACATGAAGTTTAGAGTATTACTTCAATAACAGGAAAATAAATTCTTTTGATGCGAGAAGCACCCGAATCGGATAAAATTGCGCGGTATTTTTATTTATGGGTTATTCTCGTCTATGTACTCGCCAGTTGAATCCGAGCAAGGATTTAATTTCAAACCGGAATTGCCAACAAGCTCTGCCTATTACCGTTTGTTGAAAAAGCTTCGCCGTCAGGTCGGACACGCTATTCGTGACTTTAAAATGATCGAAGATGGCGACAAGGTCATGGTGTGTATTTCTGGTGGTAAAGACAGCTATACCTTGTTAGATATCATGCTGCAGTTCAAGCGTATCGCACCTATCAACTTTGATGTAGTTGCGGTAAACCTGGACCAGAAACAGCCGGGCTTCCCTGAAGATGTATTACCACGTTATCTTGAAGAAAATAACATTCCGTATTACATCCTGGAAAAAGACACTTACAGCATTACCAAGAAGCTGACGCCTGAAGGCAAGACTTACTGTGCCGTATGTTCTCGTCTGCGCCGTGGCTCGCTGTATGGTTTCGCGCAAGAAATTGGTGCGACCAAAGTTGCGCTCGGTCATCACCGTGATGACATCCTGGCGACGTTCTTCCTGAACCTGTTCCATGGCGGCAGCTTAAAAGCGATGCCACCAAAACTGTTGTCTTCAGACAAGAAGAACATCCTGATCCGTCCACTGGCTTATGTGGAAGAGAAGGACATCATCAAATATGCCGAGATGCGTCAGTTCCCGATCATTCCATGTAACCTGTGTGGTTCTCAGGAAAACCTGCAACGTGCCATTATTAATGACATGCTGCGTGACTGGGATAAAGCTCATCCGAAACGTCTGCACAGCATTTTCGGTGCACTGCAAAATGTTTCACCGTCACAACTGGCTGACCGTGAACTGTTTGACTTCGAGGCACTCGACAGCCAACGTGAATTCGACTTTAAAGATTCTTGCTCAACTGAAGAAGCAGTAGAAGGCGAAAGCAAGCGAATTAATATGGTCAACCTCGGTTTTGCTGCAGATTAAGACCTTTTTGACGGGTATTCATTCAAGTTGAGTGCCCGTCAAGCCTTATCAATCAAGACTACGTACATAAAAACAGAAAGATAATGACAAAAATTGAACGCTGCGTACAAAATTCGTTAGCCATTCGACAAATGATCATGTTATAACAATCTGCAAGCGCAATAGCGTCAACAATGATGTTGTCTGGATAGACGACACACACGAACTAATAAATTGAGGAAAGATCATGCCTGCTTTTTTAACTGATGATTGGTTTTCAACTGTAGAAACTCTGACTGCTCAAGCAGGTGACCTAAACCTGGCGCCAGCGCTTGCGAATCTTGCAATCAACCTGGTGGTTGCGGACGCTACAGGTAATACTGAATTATCTTTAGATGGTGGAGCGATCAAAAAAGGTCTGTCTTCAAATGCGAAGACTACGCTGAACATGGATGCAGAAACTCTGCGTAAAGTATTCCTTGAGTTTGACATGGCTGCTGCAATGCAAGCATTCATGACCGGTAAGATCAAGGTTCAGGGGGATATGTCTCAGCTGATGGCATTGCAAACTGCAAAACCAAGCCAAGAGCAAAAAGATCTGTTCAAGAAAGTGCTTGAGCAAACAACCTGATCAGTCCTATCTGCATAAAAAAAGCTTACCCAAGGGTAAGCTTTTTTTATAGCTTGAATAAATCAGATATTCACAAGCTCTGAACTTTTGATCTGTTCCAGATAAGAACGGATACGGGTTACATATTGCAATGCCTGACGATAACGGCCATTGCTGGCTTTGTTATGCTCCAGATAGCTATACAGGTTTACCCAGTTATCCGGATCCTTCCCCTGGTTACGGATACTGTTCTGAATTTTCTGAACTGCACCTGGACCCATGTTATAGGCTACTAAGGCATACCAGTTACGGTCTGGCATAGGAATATGCTCAAAGCGTGACAGCATCTTGTCATAGTATTTCGCACCGCCTTCAATACTTTGAACAGGATCGGTACGGTTATTTACACCCATTGCCTTTGCGGTTGAGCTTGTCAGCATCATCAGACCACGGACACCGGTCGGGGACACGGAGTTTGGCTTGAGATAAGATTCCTGGTAGCCGATCGCGGCGAGCAGATGCCAGTCCAGGCCGTATTGCTGTGCAGATCGCTGGAAGCTGGCCTTGTAAATGGGGAGGCGCTGGCTAAGATCCTGATGGATATTATCCCTGAAATGCTCCTCGACTACATTCTGATTGTAAAAGGAAGCGAGCTGATTGATTGCGCCGCTTTGCTTGCTGTTACATACGAAATTACTTGCAGTCTGGCTCAATGGATCATTGGCTGATTTGAAAACCCAGTTCAGGTTGGCATTCAGACCTTTAGACGACAGGGAACTGCCATCACCACAAGTTGCAGAGAATGACGTCAGTTTACGCGCTTCAATGCTGCTGATACTGCTTGTAGTCATTGCCATGTTGGCTTTGCCTTGAGCAACCATTTTCAATGCAGAGGCATCATCGCTCACCGTTTTGAAATCCAGTTTTACATTCATGTTTTTGGCATAGTTACGAACCAGATCATAACCAAAACCATGCAGGTGACCGCCTTCTTCAAACACTGTGGTCGGGCTCTTCACAGCAACAACAGTAAGCTTATTGCTGTTGACGACACTATCAAACTGGTGTGCCGGTGTTTTACTTGCATTGATGGCGTGGAATGGAACAAGCGCAGTGCTCAATACAAGAATTTTTACAGGGAGAGAGGAAAATAAAGATCTTAGGCAAAGCCTCGACCCAGAAGATGAACTACTGTGCATGTTGTCTCCGCTACAAGTAATTTATGCCCTCGAAAGTTTTAGGCAAAAGACACCACAGAACTTTCTTAAAGTTGATAAATTCAATTAGGGTTGGGCAGTCATGACGTCATTCAAAATGACTTGGGATTAAACGGCAATGTGTAGAAAAACTACACAGAGTAAAAAATAAACAAAGTTAATCAGATGTGCGCATGGTAATGATCAAAAAATAGATTGTCAAATTTTGTACGCAAAAATGTTTAAAAATGTAATTTAAGTATTTAAAATCATTAGAAAATTTTTTTAGTATTATGTTTGCTTGTTAAAATAGCCAATAAAATAGGGCAGTTAGCAAGGAAAATGATGTCATGAGTGGTGTAAGAAAACGATGAAATCCAATTTGATTACCCGTGGTGGGCATGACAAATTAGTGGCAGAACTTAAATATCTGTGGCATGAAGAACGACCGGAAATCACTAAAAAAGTGAACTGGGCCGCCAGCCTCGGCGACCGTTCTGAAAACGCTGACTACCAGTACAACAAGCAGCTGTTACGCAAGATCGACCGTCGTGTCCGTTATTTGGGCAAACGTCTGGAAGAGCTACGGATCATTGACTTTTCACCTGAGCAGGAAGGGAAGGTTTACTTTGGTGCTTGGGTCGAAATTGAAAATGAAGCCGGAGAACAAAAGACTTTACGGATAGTGGGAGTTGATGAAATTTATGACCACCATCCACAGCATATTTCGATTGATTCGCCAATGGCACGTGCGCTGCTCGGCAAGCAGGTTGATGATGAAGCAGAAGTAATAACACCCTCCGGTAAGAAAGTCTGGTTCATCAATACCATCCGCTATGAAAAGCCTGAAAATTCAGCAAATTGACCGAATTGATTTTATTTTGTGCATTTGATAACTAAATTTCTCAAAAATATTTGCCAAGCCGGATTTTTATTTATATGATGGCGCCCATGGAAGCGTGGCAGAGCGGTTTAATGCACCGGTCTTGAAAACCGACGAGGGCTTATACCCCTCCGTGAGTTCGAATCTCACCGCTTCCGCCAAATTTGAAAACCCCGATCGAGAGATTGGGGTTTTTTTATGCTTATAATTTTTTTTCATGTTAGTGATTCTGTTTTAATCAGCATTATAAATTTATTGGGTTTATTTTTATTATTCATCTATCTATCAAGTGTCTACTCAAGAAAAGCGTCCGGCTGAAAATTAGATGATTGAACGGATTTTTTAATAAGTTTTGCGAAAATTTATTGCCAAGAAACAGAAATATTTATATGATGGCGCCCATGGAAGCGTGGCAGAGCGGTTTAATGCACCGGTCTTGAAAACCGACGAGGGCTTATACCCCTCCGTGAGTTCGAATCTCACCGCTTCCGCCAGATTTGCAAAGCCCCAGTCGAAAGATTGGGGTTTTTTTATGGGACTTCAGATTTAGTCTGAATGGGTTCTTGCTGTAGTTCTTCTTTCATCCAGTTTACAAATCTGGCAATGAGCGTGGAATGTTCATTATGAGCATGAATCAGGTGATAGGCCCGACGTCGTTCCAGTTTCTGATCGGAAATTTTCACCAATTCTCCATTGGCGAGTTCTGTTTCAATCAGCATCTGCGGAATCAGGGCCATTCCCATATCATGTTTGGCTGCAACGGCCAGCATAGAAAATAATTCATGCCGCTGTCCGCCTAAAGGATTTGGATGTTTTACCTGATGCAATTCGAACCAGTCCTGCCAGATTGTGGGGCGGGTCGTCTGTTGTAAAAGCGGTAACTGTAATAGCTGTTCAGCACTCAGTATTAAATGTGGTGTATCAGCTGTTACCTTCATTTTTAAATGTGTTTTGATGAGACTGGGTGAACAGACAGCAACCACATCTTCATGCATCAGGAAATGGCTGGTAATCCCGGGCCACTGTGCGACCTGTTCTGGTGTACCTGCATAAATGGCAGCATCGAAGATAGTTTCATGAAACAGGAAGGGGCGTGTGCTGGTTTCCAGATGTACAGTAATTTCCGGATGACGCTGTTGGAAACGATGTAGTTTAGGTAGTAGCCACCGGGTTGCAAAAGTAGGAACAACTCCCAGTTTCAGCGTACCGCCTTGACCTTTATGTTCTATGACATCCAGCGTAGCTTGTTCCAGACTTATTAATAAAGGTTTGATACTTTCATAATATTGCTGTCCTGCTGCGGTCAGTTCCACGCCATGACGCGTACGGCTAAACAATTGTACCTCGAGTAATTCTTCCAGATGCTGGATCTGACGTGAGATCGCACTCTGAGTCAGAAAGAGCTCCTGTGCAGCATGGGTATAACTGGAATGGCGTGCTGCAGATTCGAAGCACATGAGGCTTTGGGTAGAAGGGATTTTTCGGCGCATAATTTCCTCCCTGAAAATATCGTCCTATCACAAAATGACATATTAAACGTAAACCTATATACAACTTTGGTCTACAGCATTGAGTTAATCAGGCTTACAAATTTGTTGATTGAAAGGCTCATATCTCAGTTATGCAATTAACGCATATCTACATGCTAAATGCTCGTTTGAAAGCTGTTTCATTCCTGCCTAGGATCAAGTCAGAAGATTGAGAACAATAGACAGCTAAGCAGAGGATGCGATGAATCAAATGGTTAATACAAAAAAAGCCCAGAAAAACTATTTTGACTGGCAAGACCCATTTTTACTGGAGCAGCAACTGACAGAAGAAGAGCGCATGATTATGCAATCTGCACGCGCTTATTGTCAGGGTAAACTTCAACCACGTGTATTGGAACAATTCCGTCATGAAAAAACTGATCCGAATATTTTCCGTGAAATGGGTGAGCTCGGCTTGCTAGGACCGACGATTCCTGAACAGTACGGTGGTGCAGGCTTAAATTATGTCAGTTATGGCCTGATTGCTCGTGAAGTTGAACGTGTCGATTCAGGTTACCGTTCTATGGCCAGCGTACAAAGCTCGCTGGTGATGGTGCCAATCAATGAATTTGGCTCTGAAGAACAAAAACAGAAGTATTTACCAAAACTGGCAACTGGTGAATATATCGGCTGTTTCGGCCTGACTGAACCAGATCATGGTTCAGATCCGGGCAGCATGATTACCCGTGCCAAGAAAGTCGATGGCGGTTACCGCTTAACTGGCGCAAAAATGTGGATTACCAATAGTCCAATTGCCGATGTATTTGTTGTTTGGGCGAAAGAAGTCTCTGCTGAAGGTAATGTCGGTGATATTCGTGGCTTTATCCTGGAAAAAGGCTGGGAAGGTTTATCTGCACCAGCGATTCACGGCAAAGTGGGTCTGCGTGCTTCGATCACCGGTGAAATCGTGATGGATAATGTATTTGTTCCAGAAGAAAATGCGTTTCCGGAAATTCGTGGCTTACGTGGACCATTTACCTGTCTGAACAGTGCACGTTACGGCATTGCCTGGGGTGCGATGGGCGCAGCTGAATTCTGCTGGCATACTGCACATCAATACACCATGGACCGTAAACAGTTTGGTCGCCCATTGGCAGCCAACCAGCTAATTCAGAAAAAACTGGCCGATATGCAAACTGAAATCGCGCTTGGCTTACAGATCGCTTTACGTTTTGGCCGTATGAAAGATGAAGGGATTGCTTCGGTAGAAGGAACTTCACTGATCAAACGAAATAACTGTGGTAAAGCCCTGGATATTGCTCGTGTTGCGCGTGACATGATGGGCGGTAACGGCATCTCTGATGAATTTGGTGTAGCGCGTCATCTGGTCAACCTGGAAGTGGTGAATACCTATGAAGGTACCCATGATGTACACGCTCTGATTCTCGGTCGTGCCCAAACAGGTATCGCAGCTTTTTCTAATTAATTTATTTTCTAAATTCGGGATGCTCAGGGTTGAGCATCCTTAGGGCTTTTGTCCCTAAAAAACGGTCAATAACTTAAATAAAGGATTCATCGTGACGCTTTCTTGTCATTCTCAGTATTAATAAGCAGAAGTTCATAAGATGTAAGCAGAAAAAGAATAAAGAACGCTGCTGTAAACCTGAAGACAGAGGAATGTCGATGACTCATTTGGGAAAATGAGGTAATACATGAACAACGAAAATCAAAATAGTCTCCATCAGGACGCTGTTGCCTTGGGTATAAAGCTACCGAATAATGTCGGCACAGCTCATCGCATTCATGCCCATACCTGGAAACTGGCATTTATCTTCGCATTCGTCTCTCTGGTGATTGACGGTGTAGACATTATGCTGTTGTCTTTTAGCTTGACCAGTCTCAAAGCAGAATTTGGTCTGACTTCGTTTCAGGCCGGAATGCTGGGGAGTGCCTCTTTGGCCGGAATGGCACTTGGTGGGATTACGGGTGGATGGGCATGCGACAAGTTTGGACGGGTAAAAACCATCGCCTGGTCAGTTGTGTTTTTCTCGATCATGACCTGTATCTTGGGTTTCACTCAAAGCTATGAGCAATTCATGGTACTTCGCTTTATTGGTGCATTCGGTCTGGGTTCACTGTACATGGCCTGTAATACCTTGATGGCAGAATATGTACCGACCAAATACCGCACTACAGTACTAGGTACCTTACAGACGGGTCAAACTGTCGGTTATATCGTGGCGACTTTGATGGCTGGTGCGATTATTCCAGACTATGGCTGGCGCATGCTGTTCTACGTGACAATCATTCCCGCCGCTTTTGCATTGCTATTTATGCGTTTTGTGCCAGAGCCAGCATCCTGGCAGGAAGCGAAAATCGAGCAGGCGAAACGTAAAGCGCTGAAACTGGAAAATCCAGAAACAACAGTTACTGCTCAACAACCATCAGAAAGCATTTATAAGCGTATCTTTGGTCATCAGTCGCATCGCCGTATGTTCCTGTTATGGATGACAACTGCCGCATTTCTGCAGTTTGGTTATTACGGTGTCAATAACTGGATGCCGACCTATCTGGAAACCGAACTCAATATGAATTTCAAAGCCTTGACTGGCTATATGGTCGGTGCTTATACCGCCATGATTCTGGGCAAAATTATTGCCGGTTATGCAGCGGATAAATTTGGACGTCGTATTACCTTTGTATTTGGTACGGTCAGTACAGCGGCTTTCCTGCCAATCATCATTTTCTATAACACCCCAACTAATATTGCCTACTTATTGATTACTTTCGGTTTCCTTTACGGAATTCCATACGGTGTCAATGCAACTTATATGGCTGAAACCTTTTCAACTGATGTACGCGGTACGGCAATTGGCGGAGCCTATAACATGGGCCGTCTAGGTGCTGCGATTGCACCGGCAACTATCGGTTTTATCGCCGCAGGTGGTTCATTCACCATGGCATTTATCGTGATGGGAACTGCGTACTTTATTGCCGGGGTGATTCCAGGACTGTTTATTCGTGAGCGTCAATATGATCCACAACAGTCTAGCCTGGTGAAGCCGGCTGAAGCAGAACATGGCGATTCAGTTGGATCGGTGACTGCGAAGAAACCAACTCGTCCAGCGACTGCAAGTCAGTAATCATCAACATTATAAAGGCTGGGTTTCCTAGCCAATGAAAAAAGGATTGAGCATGAGTGCATTAAAAGGAATACGCGTACTGGATTTAAGCCGAGTGCTGGCAGGACCATGGTGTGGACAAATTCTGGCAGATCTGGGTGCTGAAGTGATTAAGATCGAGCGTCCAGGTGTAGGGGATGATACCCGCATGTGGGGACCACCGTGGATGAAAACGCCATCTGGTGAAAATACCCGTGAGGCAGGCTATTTTCAGTGTGCCAATCGTAATAAATATTCGGTCACTGTCGATATTGCCTCTGAACCAGGACAGGAACTCATCCGGGATATTGCCAAAACTGCGGATGTGGTGATTGAAAACTATAAAGTGGGTGCATTAGCACGCTATGGGCTGGATTATGAACGCTTAAAGGCCATTAATCCGAAGCTGGTGTATTGTTCGATTACTGGCTTTGGTCAGAACGGGCCTCGTGCCGAAGAGCCGGGTTATGACTTTATTATTCAAGGTATGTCAGGTCTGATGAGCATTACCGGTGAAGCAGATGATGTCCCGGGTGGTGGAGCACAGAAGGTCGGTGTAGCGGTTGTGGATATTCAAACCGGGCTGTATGCGACCATTGCCATTCAGGCTGCGCTGTTGGCTCGTCATCATACAGGTAAAGGTCAATATATCGATATGTCTTTGCTGGATGTACAGGTAGCCGCTTTGGCCAATCAGGGGATGAACTATCTTACTTCAGGCACGGCACCAAAACGAATGGGAAATCATCATCCCAATATTGTGCCTTATCAAACCTTTAAAGCCAAAGATAAGGAATTTATTATCGCCTGTGGCAATGATAAGCAATTCCGGGATTTATGCATGGCAATTGAGTTATCTGAACTTTTGCAGGATGAAAAATTCCAGCGCAATCAGGATCGGGTGAAACATCGTGATGAACTGATTCCCTTATTGTCAGAATATTTTCTTGCAAAGAATGCCAAAGAGTGGGTTGATGCCATTCACTCGGTCAAAGTCCCCGTCGGTGTGATTAACTCGATTGAAGATGCTTTGAATGAGCCCCAAGTTGCTGCACGGGAAATGCTGGTGGATTTACCGCATCCTTTAAACGCCCAGTTTAAAATGATTGGTTCACCGATCAAGCTATCGGATACACCTGTACAATATCGTCATGCACCGCCAAAACTGGGACAACATACCCAGCAGATTCTGTCCCAGTTCCGTAGTCCCGAAGAAATTGCCGCGCTCAATGCGCAGGGTATTATTGATCATGTTGTATCTGCGGCTTCCTAAACTGTTAATTTTTTTTTACTTAAACCGAAGCCAGTCTTCGGTTTTTTTAATCACTTAAGAAAATAGAAAGCCACATAACTGAATGGTCATCAGCAGCATCACGCGTTAAGATAACGGCATTGTGTTGTTGGAAGGCATTATGAAAATTGTCGCAGATGAAAATCTGGCATTTACCGATTATTTCTTTGCAGAATTTGCCGAGATTCAGCATTGTGCAGGGCGTACACTGACTGCGGCAGATGTGCAGGATGCAGATGCCTTACTGGTGCGTTCAGTGACCAAAGTCAATTCACAGCTACTAGAAGGCAGCCCGGTCAGGTTTGTTGGTAGTGCCACGATTGGTACGGATCATCTGGATATTGCTGCACTTGAACAGCAGGGAATTGCCTGGAGCAATGCTGCCGGTTGTAATGCCCAAGCCGTAGCTGAGTACGTGATTACTGCCTTATTAAAACTTCGTCCAGCACTCCTGGATGCTGGCCCCAATTTTACCTTGGGAATTATTGGGCTAGGCAACGTGGGTACGCGACTGGCTTATATGGCAGATCTGCTAGGCTGGCGTGTGATCGGTTGTGATCCTTTTGTACAACGAGACCATATTGAACAGGTTGATCTACAAAGCTTATTGGCGCAATCCGATGCGATCAGTATTCATGTTCCTTTGACCAAACAGGGTGAGCATCCGACTTATCATATGATCAATGCAGATGCCTTTGCCCAAATGAAGCCTGAAACTATCCTGATCAATTCAGCACGTGGACCAGTCGTTGAAGAAGCAGCATTAATCGCTGATATCCAGGCAACTCGGCGTCAGGTGGTACTGGACGTATTTGAACATGAACCGTTGATTTCAGCTGAAGTGCTGGATCTGGCCAGCTTGGTAACGCCACATATTGCCGGTTATAGTCTGGAAGGTAAGGCGCGTGGTACTCAAATGATCTATGAGGCTTTCTGTCGTCATTTTGGCTATGAAATTAATAAGCAGTTTGAAAGCCAGTTACCAGAATGTGTGCCATATTTCGCAGAGAAGGATTTAAAAGCAGCTCTCAAGCAGCACCTGAGTGAAATCTATGATATCCAACGTGACGATGCCAATCTGCGTGCTTGCTTAAAAGACGCTAAAGTCGATCAACAGGCTTTTGACCATTTACGTAAGACCTATCCGTTACGTCGTGAATGGGCGGCACATGGAGGGTCGAAAGCATGACGATTGCTTATCAACCGAGCTGTGATGTAAATGCGATGCGCGCACGTGCTCATTTATATGCACAGCTGCGTCAGTTCTTTGCGGAACGTGATGTGCTGGAAGTAGAAACCCCGATTTTGTCTCAAGCGGGTGTGACCGATGTGCATCTGGCATCTGTGCAAGCACAACGTCATGTACTAGGTAAGCTCAGTACTCATTATCTGCAAACTTCTCCTGAATTTGCGATGAAACGCCTGCTGGCAAGTGGTAGTGGTCCGATTTACCAGATTTGCAAAGTGTTTCGTGATGATGAGCATGGGCGTAAACATAACAGCGAATTCACCATGTTGGAATGGTATCGTCCGGGCTTTAGCCTGAAAGACCTGATGTTTGAAGTTTCAGATCTGTTGAATGTAGTATTAAAAGCCCGTTTTGGTGAAGTCCGTCCAACAGTACTGAGCTATAAACATGCCTTTATGGATCGACTGGATCTGAATCCCTTACAGGCAACTTTACAGGAATTGAAAGACTGCTGCCGTCGCGTTGGTTTAAATCTGGATCTGGGGCAGGATCGTCTGGCCTATATTGACCTGTTGTTCTCGCATATGGTGGAACCGAGCTTGGGATTTGACACAGTGGTATTTCTGACCGATTTCCCGCCTGAACTTGCTTCATTAGCAAAAACCAAAATCGATGAAGATGGTGAACTGGTTGCAGCACGTTTCGAACTTTATATAGAAGGTCTGGAACTGGCGAATGCCTATGATGAGCTGATTGATGCGGAAGTGTTACGCTCACGCTTTGAAGCAGATAATGCAGAGCGTAGCTCTCTCGGTTTACATGTCATACCGATTGATGAATATCTGTTGGCTGCTTTACCGAATATGCCGGAATGTTCTGGGATCGCACTTGGGGTGGATCGTCTGTTGATGATTGCCACCAATCAGATGAAGCTTGAGAAAGTTATTACTTTCCCGGCAGATATTTCCTGATCCTCCTCCTGATCTAATCAGCCTGTTATTTGAGCAGGCTGATTAAGCCAGATATTTTCGAAAACCGATACTGTAAGCATCAAAACCCAGATTCTGATAAAAAGCATGTGCAGTTAAACGTTCCTCACGATTGCCGCTATTTACTTGTATCAATTTTAAAACACGTTGTTTAGCTAACTCTTCAATCGCTGTAATGAGCCTTTTCCCCCACCTTGCCCTCGATGAGCCTGATCAACTACAAAAGCCTGAATTCGCAAATATCCCCCATCAAATTCCCAGGTGTATTCCTGAATTAAACCTGCATAGCCTATGACCTGTTGTTCATGTTCAACGACCAGCGTCAAATCATTCGCATCCTGATGAATGCGTTGCCAGCGCTGCTGAATATTTTCTACTGTGGTGAAATAGCCAAGTTGTGTAGTAAGTGCATGGATTGCATGCAAGTCCTGTTCAAGTTGCAAAGGACGAATCAGAAAATTTATAAGTTTTTATCCAGACAGAAGCGGAAGAGAGATAACCTGATTTTAGGTGGAAGATGAGGTCAATGAATTCTAATAATTTTGAATATGAATATAAGTGCGCAGAATAAAATTATTTTAGATATCAATATATACAAAGAAGAAAGCTCCCGAAGGAGCTTTCTTAAATTAAAGCAGTATGGCGTTCTTTCAGCTCGGCTAAGGCATGGATACGACGTTCAATCAGCATCTCGCCAATATCAGGACCTTGAATATCTGCGGGTAAATCCTGAGCCTTGATACCACGAACCACTTGCATGGCTTCCCGCACATATTGCGCTTGTGGATAGGCACGGTCTTCCAGACCTAAACGGCCACGAGAATCACATTCACAGGCTTGCACAAAAGCTTCTACACGTTCCGGGCGACGTAATACATCCAGACGCTGCAATAACCGCCATAAAGTACCTGGTTTCAGATTGAGTGCCTGATGGCATTTTAAATGTTCTTTACAGACTGCAATTGCCAGTTGTTTGGTATAAGTTGGTACTTTGAAACGCTCGCATAATTCAGTTACGGGCTGTACACCACGCTCTTCGTGCATGATATGACGTGGCAATTCCTCGGTAGGCGTTAAGGCTTTACCTAAGTCATGCACCAGAACAGCAAAACGTACATCCAAATCATAGTTCTGGCGACAAGCCTGTTGTAGCGACATCATGGTGTGAATGCCGCAGTCAATTTCCGGATGATATTCCGGACGTTGCGGGACGCCGAACAGGGCATCAATTTCTGGGAACAGTACTTTTAATGCACCACAGCTGCGTAATACTTCAAAATAAATATCCGCATGTGATTCCATCAGGGCACGGGATGTTTCTTTCCAGACCCGTTCAGGTGTTAGCGTATTTAATTCCCCTGATTCAGTGAGTTGACGCATCAAATCGAGTGTTTCTGTGGCAACATGGAAGCCCATTGCATGATAACGCGCAGCAAAGCGCGCTACACGTAATACGCGGAGTGGATCTTCAATAAAAGCATCAGAAACATGACGTAAAACGCGGTCAGCAAGATCCTGTTGACCATTATAGGGATCATGCACATGACCGGCTTCATCCATGGCCATGGCATTGATGGTCAGGTCGCGACGGATCAAGTCCTGTTCAAGCGTGACGCTGGTATCGGTATGGAATTCAAAACCATGATAACCAGTGCCGGATTTACGTTCGGTACGTGCTAATGCATATTCTTCTTTTGTTTCAGGATGCAAAAATACAGGAAAATCCTTCCCAACCGGTTGATAGCCCAGATTGAGCATTTGATTGGGGCTTGCACCCACTACTACATAATCTTTTTCGTGATAGGGGTGTCCGAGCAAATGATCTCGAACTGCGCCGCCTACTAAATAAACTTGCATGAAAAAACCTCTATTCTTAGAAGCATCATGCTACAGAATAGAGGTTTTCTCAAGTCAAGAAACTCGGCGTTCGCCGCGTTTGCTTACAGGGCGTCTTGTTCCGCTTGTTGGATTTCTGCAACAGTCAAAGCAGTCATATTCACGACGCGGCGTGTAGTCGCTGTCGGCGTTAAAATATGAACTGGTTTCGCTGCACCCAGCAGAATCGGGCCAATGGTCACATTGTTACCAGAAGTTGCTTTTAACAGGTTAAACGAAATGTTAGCTGCATCCAAGTTTGGCATGATCAACAGGTTCGCAGCACCTTTGAAGCGTGAGTTCGGATAAGCAAACTGGCGGATATTTTCATCCAATGCCGCATCGCCATGCATTTCACCTTCAACTTCTAGTTCAGGCGCAATATCAGACAGAATGTCGTAGACCTTACGCATTTTCTGTGCACTGGCATCGTTCTGGTCAGAACCGAAGCTAGAGTGAGACAATAGCGCAATACGTGGTGTCATACCGAAACGACGTACTTCTTCAGCAGCAAGAATGGTCATCTCAGCAAGCTGTTCAGCAGTTGGATTACGGTTGATATAGGTATCTGCAATAAACAGGTTACGCTCTTCAAGCATCAAGGCATTCAAAGTAAAGAAGGTATTGTGACCGTCTTTTTTACCAATGATATTGCTGACGAAGTCCAAGTGGATGTCGTAGCTTGAGTACGTACCACATAACATACCGTCTGCAAGGCCGTGTTTGACAAGCATAGATGCGATAAGTGTTGAGCGACGACGAGCTTCACGTTGTGCGTACTCTGGTGTTACCCCTTTACGCTGCATAATGCTGTAGTAGTCATCGGCAAATTTTTCGTAATCTGGATTCTTTTCTTGGTCAACGATGGTGATGTTCACCCCGTTTTCTAAGCGTAAGCCCAATTTTTTGATATTTGCTTCAATTACTGCTGTACGGCCCACCAAGATTGGCTTCGCCATGCCTTCATCCACTGCAATTTGTACAGCACGAAGTACACGAAGATCTTCACCTTCCGCATATGCAATACGCTTAGGATCTGATTTTGCTTGAGCAAAAATCGGTTTCATCATAAATGCTGAGTTATAAACAAACTCAGACAAACGTTGATGATACACAGAGAAGTCTTGAATTGGACGTGTTGCTACGCCAGAATCCATCGCTGCTCTAGCAACTGCTGGCGCAATCTCTAAAATCAAACGTTGATCCAGTGGGCGAGGAATTAAGTAATCACGACCAAATGATGCTGATTTTTCACCATAAGATGCAGCATCTGCTTCGACATGTGCCATACGCGCAATCGCGTGTACACAGGCAATCTTCATTTCTTCGTTAATGGTGGTTGCACCAACGTCGAGTGCGCCACGGAAGATGTATGGGAAGCAAAGAGCGTTATTCACCTGGTTCGGATAGTCTGAACGGCCAGTTGCCATGATCACGTCTGAACGTGCTTCATGGGCATGTTCTGGCAAAATTTCCGGATCCGGGTTAGCCAAGGCAAAGATGATTGGATCTTTGGCCATTTTCTTGACCATGTCTTGAGTCAGAATGCCTGCAGCAGACAGACCCAAGAACATATCTGCGCCGTCCATCACGTCAGCAAGCTGAGTACCTTCGATGTCTTGTACATACGCTTTTTTCGATTCATCTAAGCCTTCACGTTTTGTAGTCAATAAACCACGTGAGTCAGCAACGATGATATTCTCTTTCTTCGCGCCTAGTGCACAAAGAAGGTTCAAGCAAGACAATGCAGCAGCGCCTGCACCAGATGCTACGATCTTGATTTCTTCAATTTTTTTACCATTGATAATTAAAGCATTGAGTAATGCTGAACCTACAATGATTGATGTACCGTGTTGGTCATCGTGGAACACCGGAATGTTCATGCGTTCACGAAGTTTCTGTTCAATATAGAAACATTCTGGTGCTTTAATATCTTCGAGGTTAATACCACCAAAAGTCGGTTCTAATGCTGCAACGATGTCGACAATTTTGTCTGGATCATTTTCTGCGATTTCGATATCGAATACGTCGACGCCAGCAAATTTCTTGAACAGGACGCCTTTACCTTCCATAACCGGTTTAGATGCTAAAGGACCAATGTTACCCAGGCCAAGAACCGCTGTACCATTACTTACTACCGCAACAAGGTTACCACGTGCTGTATACAGTGCTGCTTTAGATGGGTCTTTTTCAATTTCCAAACACGGCGCTGCAACACCTGGAGAGTAAGCTAGTGCTAAATCATGTTGGTTAACGAGTTGTTTGCTTGGAGTGACGCTGATTTTGCCGGGGGTAGGAAATTCGTGGTAGTACAGTGCCTGTTGTTTTAAAGATTGTTCGTCCATTAGTCTCTCGATCTATCAATAATTACCCAATTGCAGGTAACATAACCGCGGAATACAGGAGAATATATCACTAGTTGTGCGCTTAGCCCAGCCAAACGCACCCGTTTTTTGAAGAAATAATTGGTCTTAGGTCTGGATTTATACCTGATAGGTATAAGTCTCAGGTGTCATATTTTGTTCAAGAAATTCGGTCGCTTGCTGTTCAGGAAGCGGCTTGGAAAACAGATAGCCCTGTGCAATATCACAACCGAGTTGACGCAGGAAATCTAGCTGCTGCTCTGTCTCAATACCTTCAGCTACTACTTTCATTCCCATGGCTTTGCCCATTGCAACCATTGCACTGACAATAGCATCCTGTTTGGATTCACCAATTTTGGATACAAAACTGCGGTCAATCTTTAAAATATCGATTGGGAACTCTGCCAGATAAGACAGGGACGAATAGCCCGTACCAAAGTCATCCAGGGAAATGTTGATATCACGTTCCTTGATCTGATTCAGCACATTCATTACAGTTTCAGAATTTTCTACCAATGAAGATTCGGTAATTTCCAGTTCCAGATTCGAACCAGAAATACAGTTCAGTTTGATCGCTTCATCCAGATCATCCAGTAACTGGCCGCGGCGGAGTTGCTGCGCCACAATATTCACTGAAATACAGATATTATGGAAACCCTGGTCATTCCATTTACGGATCTGCTTTGCCGTTTGCTGTATCACCAGTTGACCGATTTCCGAAATCATACTGGTCTGTTCTGCCAATGGAATAAACATCCCCGGTGGAATAATGCCTTTCTCCGGATGATTCCAGCGGATTAAGGCTTCAAAACCGTAGATCTTCTGGTCATTAAGATTGATCTTCGGCTGATAATAGACGATCAGTTCACCATTCTGGATGGCTTTACGCAGATCGCGTTCAATGAAAATTCCTTGTTCCAGCAGGGCAGTATTTTCACTTGAATAAAAGTGAATGGTATTCCCACCGAGATTCTTAGCTTCACTCAGTGCCTGTTCGGCACAGTTATTGAGATAATCCAGTTGACGGCCATGATCAGGATAAAAAGCTACCCCCATTGAAAGCGTAATTTCATAGTCCTGACCAAAGATATTGAATGGCTGACTAAAGGCTTTCGCAATATGCTCACAATGTTCCTGCACGGAAGGGCGAATATGCGAGATTTCATACAAAATGGCAAAGTCATCGCCATTCAAATGCGCAACAAACATGGCTTCAGCATTGGTTAAGCGTAAGCGCTGTGCCACCTGACGTAATAACTCATCACCACCGTTGTTGCTCAGATATTCATTCAGCGGACGGAAACGATCGATATTGATTCGAATCACCGCCATCTGCTTGATGGAATCTTTTTGTGTCACCAGGTACTGGTGCAGCTGATAGTTATAATAGAAACGATTTGGTAAGTCGGTCAGGGTGTCATAATTTTCCAGATAAGACAGACGCTGTTCCTGAAGCTTACGTTCAGTCAGGTCTGACACAATCCCGATATAGTGGGTGATACGGCCTTCATCATCCATAATGGCATTGATATGCAGCCATAGTGGCATCTCTTTGCCGGACAAGAATTTTTCATTAAGTTCGCCATCAAAAGAACCAATCTTCATGACCTGCTTGATGATATTGGCATGTACACTGCGCTGCTGAGATTTGGTATTTACCGTAATATCAAACAGGTGCTTGCCCAGAATTTGCTGACGTTCAAAACCAGAAAGTTGCTCGAAAAAAGGATTCACTTCGATATAGCTCAGCTCTTGATTAAGTATAAAGATACCTTCAGCCGCTTGCTCTAATACGCTGGCTGCAAGTTTTAATCCTTCCTGAGAATTACGTTCCTGCTGAATATCACGGCGAATACCGACCATGCGTACGGGTTTATTGGTTTTTGGATCACGGCTGATGACACGCCCGATATCATGAACCCAGCCCCATACCCCTTGGGTATTCTGGATGCGGTAGGTGGCTTCATAGCGCTCTACCTGACCGCGTAAGTGTTGTTTCATCATATCTTTGAAATGACGAAGATCATCCGGATGGATCAGATGATGTAGTTGTGCCTGATGCTGACCAGAACTGCGCTGGATTTTTTCTTGTGTATGTGTCGTCAGGGTAATGGTTCGATCTTTAATGTTCCAGTCCCACGGGCGGATGCCCGCAATTTCATGCGCAAGTTCCAGATTCTGATGCTGGTCCTGTAAGGCAAGATTAATCTGCTCGATATCATAAGTACGTTCCCGCACTTTTTGTTCCAGCAGCTGATTATTGAGCTGTAACTGAAGTTCGATATCTTTGGATTTATTCACTTCAGTTTGTAACTGTTTACACAGTTCATCAGTCCAGGTAACTTGCTGTTCAGCATTTGTTACTAACAGATTATTCTCTGCATATAGACGTGAAGTACGTTGATGAATACGGTAAGTACTATTGGCACACAGCAAAATTACAATGACAGAAAAGTTCAATGCCAGACTGAAAAACGGATTAAGTGAAGAGGATTCCGTAATCTGCAGAAAGAAGAATGGGACCAGGGACGGCAAGAATATCAGGCAGAAATAACTCAGTTTTTGCGTGAGATAGGTGAGACCAAAAGCTTGAGTCACCATAATCAGCAAGCCAGTCAGGGTCAATGCTTCAATCAGTTCAAAAGATGGATTTACACGCGGCAAATGAACATACAGGGTAAAAATCCCGGTTGAAATACAGATACCTACCAGTAGACACTGGATTTGTAGCCAGCGGTGAGCAGTTTCCAGCTTAAACTCATTCGGTTTAAAGTAGACGGTACTAATCAGCCAGCACATGCAGACCACCATCTCGGTAAGAATAAACCAGAGATTCAGGTAGTTGTCTGCCGGATGATAATGTAACTGGTAGATACAGAAGATATAAAGACATACCAGCAGGATACTAATTAAAAAGTATCGACTGTGACGAATCGTATTCACGATTTGTGCACTGTTTAGCTGCTGCTGAATATAATCATCCTGATTATGAATCATGATTAAGATGCCTTTAATCTACGTAAGGGTGGTACTGCATTGTTTTTATTAAGCCCCTTAAATAAGTAACTTTTATCATTTAATAGGTCATTCATTTTTATCTTATTAAGACTAAAGTGCCAATATATAAAAATCAATCAAAAGCCCCACAAATTTTTACAAATACGATAAAGTAAAATTGATCATTGAGAGAAATTAAAATTTGTAGTTCAAAATAGATAAAGCTACGACAGGCGCAGTTTCGGTACGCAGAACACGTTCACCAATACACCAGTTCACAAATCCATGAGTATTGGCAGCAGAGATTTCAGCTTCACTGAGTCCGCCCTCTGGACCAATGAGTAACGCCAAGTCTGGTGTTGCATTGTAAAGAACATCCACTTCATCTTTGTTTGGAGCCAACACGAGCTTGGTTTGAGGAAGTTCACTTTGCAACCAGTTTTCTAGTGACATCGGAGGGAGAATTTTTGGAACAATATTCAAACCACATTGTTCGCAGGCTGCCGTAGCAATAGCTTGCCAGTGATCGAGCTTTTTTTGGTCACGATCGTACTTGAGGCGCATTTCGCAGCGCTCAGAGGTTAAAAGCTGAATTTCTGAGACACCAAGTTCAACCGCTTTTTGAATGGCATAATCCATACGGTCGCCCTTACTCATGACCTGCCCAAGTAAAGCTGTGAATTTTGGCATGCGGTTGCTTGGGTTAAAGCTATTGACCTGTACAGTAGCTGACTTTTTGGCAACTTCTACAAGTTCAACTTCATATTCACCACCTTGTCCATTGAACAGGGTAGCTTTTTCACCGACTTGAGCACGTAATACCTTCACCCAATGATGAAAAACGGTTTCAGTTAACTCAACCGTGGAATCAACATTTAAGTCTGCTTCAATAAAAAAACGTGGCATTTAAGGATTACTCTCAAGTGGAACAAAACAAGACGGTATTTTTTTACGCCCCCTCTGTATTGCTCCCAAAGGGATAAATTAAGGAGGGAAAATACCGCCTCAAAACTTATGCAAGACCTAAGTCTTTTACAAGTTGACGTGTAGGGTCAGTGGTGTTCATGGTGTAGAAGTGCAGGCTTGGTGCACCGCCAGCAATCAGGCGTTCGCAAAGTTTAACGATCACTTCATGACCAAATGCTTTGATGGATGCAGTATCGTCACCATAAGTTGCCAATTGCTTGCGAATCCAGCGTGGAATCTCTGCACCTGTACCATCGGCAAAGCGGATTAAATTGCTGGCATTGGTAATTGGCATAATGCCCGGTGCGACAGGAATATTCACACCTTCTTTTTGGATACGTTCTACAAAGTAGAAGTACGCATCTGGATTAAAGAAGAACTGTGTAAGTGCAGCATTGGCACCAGCATGAGCTTTTTCACAGAAACGTTTGATATCAGCGTCAAAGTTGTCTGCTTGTGGATGCATTTCAGGGTAGGCTGCCACTTCAATATGGAAATGATCACCTGAATGTTCACGGATAAAACGAACCAAATCTTGCGCGTATGGTAGTTCACCTAAACCGACTTGACCTGATGGTAAATCACCACGCAGTGCCACAATACGGTTGATACCCTGAGATTTATATAAATCCAGTAATTCTGCAATACGTTCCTTGCTATCACCAATACATGAAAGGTGAGGGGCAACCGGTGTACCTTTGCCATTGAAGTCATTAATGGTCGATAAGGTACGTTCACGAGTTGAACCACCCGCACCATAGGTCACCGAGAAAAATTCTGGATTTAAAAGCTGAAGCTCTTGGTGTACGGTCTTGAGTTTTTCTGCACCGGCATCAGTTTTGGTTGGGAAGAACTCGAATGAAATCGGAATCTGTTTCGACATGGTTAAATCCTATTTTTATAAATACTTTTTATTCACCCTCTCCCTGACCTCTCCCAAAGGGAGAGGAGTATTCATTACTGAATAACGCAGAGTCTTGGCTCAAATTACTTAAATTTCACAAGTAAAACTCGTAATGTAAATGATTTGAGAGTTCACCCTCTCCCTATGGGAGAGGGATGGGGTGAGGGCTAATTAATATTTATAAGCATCCGATTTAAATGGACCTTCAACAGCTACACCAAGGTAATCCGCTTGTTCTTGCGTTAACTGCGTTAACACACCACCAAAGCCTGCAACCATGGCTGCCGCAACTTCTTCATCTAATTTCTTAGGAAGAAGTTCAACGCGAATCGCTGCTTGTTTTTGCTCTTCAGGTAGATCAGCAAATTTCTCAGCGAATAAATGCATTTGACCCAATACTTGGTTAGCAAAAGAACCGTCCATTACACGTGATGGGTGACCTGTTGCATTACCAAGGTTCACCAGACGACCTTCAGAAAGAAGGATCAGGTAATCATTTTCGTTTTCTGAACGATATACTTGGTGTACTTGAGGTTTCACTTCAACCCACTTGTAACCACGTAAGTAGTTGGTATCGATTTCAGTGTCAAAGTGACCGATGTTACATACCACAGCACCTGCTTTTAATGTATCAAGCATTGCAGCATCACATACGTGGTAGTTACCCGTCGTTGTTACGATCAAGTCAGTGTTTAAAAGAAGGTCAGCATTTACGTCTTCTTTCTTGCCTGTTTGCACGCCATTTTTGTATGGAGATACAACTTCGTAACCGTCCATACATGCTTGCATTGCACAGATTGGATCAATTTCAGAAACACGTACGATCATGCCTTCTTGACGAAGTGATTGAGCAGAACCTTTACCTACGTCACCGTAACCAATGACCAGTGCACGACGGCCAGATAATAGCATATCTGTTGCACGTTTAATGGCATCGTTCAGTGAGTGACGGCAACCGTATTTGTTGTCATTCTTAGATTTAGTTACTGAATCATTTACATTGATTGCAGGCACTTTAAGTGAACCGTCTTTCCACATTTCAAGCAGACGTTGAACACCTGTTGTGGTTTCTTCAGTAATACCGTGGATTTTTGCAAGAACTTCTGGGTATTTTTCATGAACAAGTGCAGTTAAGTCACCGCCATCATCCAGAATCATGTTGGCATCCCAAGGTGTACCGTTTACATTGATTTGTTGTTCAAGACACCACATGTATTCTTCTTCAGTTTCGCCTTTCCAAGCAAATACTGGAACACCAGACGCAGCAATGGCAGCAGCAGCGTGGTCTTGAGTTGAGAAGATGTTACAAGATGTCCAGCGAACTTCAGCGCCCAGTTCTACCAAAGTTTCGATAAGAACAGCTGTTTGGATTGTCATGTGGATACAACCCAAAATTTTAGCGCCAGCAAGTGGTTTAGCAGCAGAGTAACGCTTACGCAGACCCATTAGGGCTGGCATTTCAGCTTCTGCAAGTTTGATTTCTTTACGGCCGTAGTCAGCCAGTGAAATATCGGCAACTTTATAATCTGTAAATGAAGCATTAACCGCGTTCATCACGATCTCCTTATAAAAAACAATAATTGATCATTCAGTTCGCGGATGCCGTTGTTGGTCTGTCTAGAAAAAGATGGACCGATCGTCGAGCCTGGCGCTTTTACATTTCGTACCTGTAAAACGTCGCAGCATCCCTCGACTAGCGCAGTATTGTACTTGGAAATTAATTTGGTTCCAATCTGAAATTGTTTAATATCTGACTAATAAGAAAATTTGCAAAATATTTTGAAAAATAAATATTCTTTTAAAAGTTTAAATCAATTTAATTCTTATAAAAAAGCCCATCATCCGATGGGCTTTTTCTTTATTCTATTTCCTGCTCAGCTTCATCTGCTTTCTTAGTCCAGTTATCTGCCTGTATGTCATCAGCGACTACACCAAGACCATTGGCATAAATAAAGGCAAGGTCACGCATAGCCTGAACTTCACCCCATTCAGCTGCCTGTTTCACCAGTGCAATGGATTTTTCGACATCTTTTTCAACCACATCACCACGACGGTAAAAACTGGCAAGTTCTAAAGTTGCTGCTGGGTGTTTTTCGAAATTGGCTTTGCTGAGCCAGTAATAAGCTAACTCAAAGTGAGCTTTAGAATCTTCCGGGTCTTCCTCCGCAATTTCTTTGGCATAAACCGTATAACCTTCACCGAGCCAGTACATGGCTTCAACCAGACCGCCGTTCGCTGCTTTTAGTGCCCATTCTTCAGCCAGGATAATGTCATCTTCATGCTCGCTGTGCATATATAGTTCGGCAAGTTCAAATTGTGCTTCGGCATTGCCTGCCAATGCGCGGTTTGCCAGAGTGGCAGGGGGAGAAACACGCTCGGTCATGTCAAAATCTCAAAAATCTTTGCATGTAGATTAAAAGGTTCAAAATAAAAAAGCCAATCCGAAGACTGGCTTTTTTATAAAAGGAATTAAATTGAGCTTAAAATACGTAAATTAGTCCAGAAATGAATGCAATGAGCACAAAGCCAATACTGATTATTTTAATTTTTGATTCAAAGTAAGTCAGGCTCAGGCCAACTGCTAATGCTGCAAAAGTCAGACTACCTAGCCAATAGCTGACCATATTGCTGATCGTACCGCTAAACAGGCAAAAAATTAGCGCAATGATCAGCAGTCCCCAGCCAGCAAGCGTGGCTAGTCGGGTTTTGCCAACATCCAGTTCTTTGCCAAATATCTGTTTTTGATGTTTAGACATTGAAGCCGCCAGGGCAATAAAGCCCAGTACAGATACAGACCAGATGAATAAGAAGAACATCATACTTCAGTCTCCACAGCTGTAGTCTTGGCTTTTTTAGCAGGCAGATCTTGGTAATTTTTCACTTTCTTAAAGGCCAGCCAGAACACAACAGCTAGTAGCCACATAGCCAGATCAAAGCTCGCAATGACCCATTGACCATTCGCTATAGTATTCCAAATTGGCTGTCCACCAGTCAGGACATTTATGACCGGAAGCAGGGCAAATAAAGCAGTTGCCAGTGCCAGCAGCTCTAACCAGGCCTGACGATGCATCCGGATCATGGCATAGAAGAAAGTCAGCACCCATACTATAAAAAAGGTACGGATTTCCCAATTGGCACGCATTTCCAGTTCCACCGGAATAAAACGATTGGCATAGAAGTAAGCAGCACAGGCAATAGGCAGACCGATAATTGCTGCGATATTGGTCACTTCCACCGTACGATAACCAAAAGATTTATAGCCCTGTTTCTGCTGTTGCGGTGCGCGTTTTACACACCATAGAATCAGACCAGTAGCGATCATCAATGTGCCGACAATACCGGACAGGAACAGTAACCAGCGTAGGACGAGATCCACACCGCGTGCTTCATGCAGTGAAGTCAGCACGTTATAGATGCCATTCGAGACTGAAGGTGTTTTTAGTTCGGTTTGATCCGGTTTGAGCGCACCGGTTACGCCGTTGAATTCCAGACTTGGGTACACGCTACGATAGGCAACACTAACACCATTCAGAGCACGTAATTCGATTTCAGCTTTGCTGGTATTTGGCCGAATAATGGTGATGGTACCAACCGGATTGTTATTCCATTCTTTTTCCGCAGCTGCCAAAACCGGTGCCAGATCGGTTAAAGGCGCTGGACGGGCAGAGGGGTTTTCGTCACGAGATCGACGTGTTTCACCACGACCTGCCATTTCACCTCGTTCGCCACGTTCTTCACCAGCCCCATGAGGACGACGTTCTTCAGCTTCAGTACGGCCTTCACCACGACCAGTCATTTCGCCGCCACGTTCGCTACGACCTGCACGAGATTCAGCTTCCTGACTATTATCCTGAACTAAAGTTTTACGCTGATCTTGGAGGAAAGCACCACGATTTTCATAAATCTGGTTTACTCCCCAAGGCATGATGGTAAATAACAGCAGCAATAAGCCACTGCATGTAATCATAATATGGAAAGGAAGTGCAAATACCGCGGTTGCATTGTGTGCATCTAGCCATGAACGTTGCCCTTTACCTAGGCGGAAGGTAAAGAAATCCTTAAAGATTTTCTTATGGGTAATAATCCCGCTGATAATCCCAACCATCATCAGTAAAGTCGCAATCCCGACAATCCAGCGTGCCCACATACGTGGCATGCCATATAAATCAAAATGAAAACGGTACAGGAAACCACCACCACGGGTTTCGCGTGCTTCTAGTACTTCACCGGTTGCACTGTCCAAAGTAATTCGTGTGCCGCCGCGGCGTGCACGAGGATCTTCACCAGCGCCACGGATATTGAGCGTGGTATAGTTCTGACGAGCATGCGGCAGCTGAATGGCCCAGCTACCCGCATCAGGATGATTTTTCTGTAAATAGGCGAGTGCCACTCGGGTCTGTTCAATCTGGGTGGCTTGCGGAACAGACTGGTGCAACTCTGGTTTCATCCAGATAGTAATTTCATTCTGGAAAAAACTTAATGTACCTGTCAGAAAAATCGCATAAAGCAGCCAGCCCAAGATTAAACTGGCCCAAGTATGCAACCATGACATTGACTGGCGTGGACCTTCCTGTTTTGCATCTGGTCTCATCTTATTTCCCTAAAAA
Source organism: Acinetobacter sp. VT 511 (assembly GCF_001077515.1). NCBI lineage: Bacteria > Pseudomonadati > Pseudomonadota > Gammaproteobacteria > Moraxellales > Moraxellaceae > Acinetobacter > Acinetobacter sp. VT 511. Next base: position 244,497 of record NZ_LFRE01000089.1, read on the forward strand.
CTGGTAAGCGATATAGAACAACCCAGCTGGAACCAAAATGCCCAGCGTCGCTTTTAGGGTTTTATTGACCATAAATACCCAGATGAAAGCCCCTGTCTGTAAAAGAAAAGCGATCATAGTGGCGGATATGGCAGCACTACTTTGATAATCACTGAAGTACTGAGCAATGACCATGGCTGCAAAAGTGGCTAAAGCATATCCGCCTAAAGCAGCAAGTATGAAACGGTAGAAAATCATAAAGCGATAAGCCGTGAGTTTGGGCTGCACTTTCTTTTTAGATCGGATGACTGGATTGGGGACAGCTAATTTTTCAGTAGCTGTAAGATCCATATGAGGACTGCTGGTCATTGAAAATACTGTCTATTTATTTGTGGGAATTTTATTGATGCGAATGATAACAATTATTGTTTATATTTTAAATAACTATTTTTAAAGATCTTTTAAATAATTAAAATGAAGTGTAAGTTTAAGCAGTGTAAATAGGGGAATAAAAGATTTTGAAGCACAGCATGGGAACCCAATACTGAAAATAAAACAGCGGCTCGAAGGCCGCTGTTTTATTAAAAATACTTAAGTCTTAGCTTTCTTGCTGGATACCCGCAACCTGCCAGTCCTGGTTAGAACCTGCAGGTTTTACAAAGTGCCAAACTTCAGCAAATGGCTGTGGCAGACTGTTCAGGTCTTCACTTACTGTACCGGTAAAGCGTACGCTCACTACGTATTGACCATTTTCATTTGATGAATCTACAACCATGGCATTCAGGTTAGAGAACTCAGCAACATCCTGATCCTGATTCGCCATAATGTCGTTATACATAGACTGATACAGGTCAGGGGTCAGATAACGCTGAATTTCTGAAATGTTGCTCGCCGTATTCATAGACTGAATATGGTTAAAACGCTGACGCGCAACACGCAAGAAGGCAGCAGGTTCAGTACCATCAGGCAGCTGACTACCGCTTTGAGTATAAGCAGTACCAAACGGCGCGTTATTTACCGGAGCAGAACCAAATGGGGCATTATTGCCAGGTGTTTGACCACCGACATTCTGACCAAAGATATTGGTACTATCACCACCGCGAGGTGCAGCAGGTGCTTGACCAAATGGTGCTGACGAACCAGCACCACTGTTTGGAGCGAATGGATTGCTAGAAGTTACTTTTTTTTTTGCGCCCATTTTACGGAAAATGAAGAAGGCAACAGCTGCAGCAAGTAAGATCCAGATCCAGCCTGGGATACCACCTTGTTCTTCTTCTTGAACAGCTTCAACTTGTGCTTGAGATGCCGCGTTGTCATCTGCCAAAGCATTCGCTGCGACGGCACCAATTGCAGCACCCGCTACACCCGCAGCAACCATACCACCCACACCAGGGCCAGATTTTTGCTGAGTTGCTGCACCTGCAGTCGGAGCCTGTTGTACAGGAGCTGCCTGACGGGGTTGCTGATAAGTCTGAGTCGGCGCAGCAGAACGTTGCATACCATGGCTTTTACCACCACCGGCACGTTTTGCTTCAGCAGCTAGAGGCGCAACCAGTAGTGCTGCAGTCAAGAAACCCGCGATCAAACCGCGCTGTCGAACTTCCATTCAGTTTTCCTATGTAAAAAATATATTTGAACACTCTATTTATATAGGCTTTACATGGAATTTCAATCAAAAAACTGTATTTTTTTACCGAAATTCCAAACTGAGTGCTACAAATTGAATCCTACAGTTCATCACTTAAAGTCATGGCTTCACTGAGGGCTTCATGCAGACGGGCAACCGCAATAAAGCGTACGCCCGGAATTTCTTTCTGCGGGGCATTGGCACGCGGCAGGATAATATATTTAAAACCATGCTTGATGGCTTCTTTGAGACGTTCCTGACCATTGGGTACCGGACGGATTTCTCCTGATAGACCAACTTCACCAAACACAGCCAGTTGCTGCGGCAGAGCTTTACCACGGATACTCGATGCACAGGCAAGTAGAACTGCCAGATCAGAACCCGTTTCGGTAATCTTTAAACCACCGACGATATTGACATAGACATCCTGACCAGAGGTTTGTACGCCGCCATGACGATGCATTACGGCTAACAGCATATTCAGACGGTTTTGTTCCAGACCTAACGCTACACGACGCGGTTGACCATGCGCATCATCGACCAGTGCCTGAACTTCAACCAGCAATGGACGTGTACCTTCGCGGCTGATCATCACAATTGAACCGGGTATGGCTTCATCATAACGACTCAGAAAAATGGCAGACGGGTTAGATACTTCACGCAGACCTTTATCGGTCATGCCGAATACCCCCAGCTCATTCACCGCACCAAATCGGTTTTTTACTGCACGGATCATACGGTAACGCGAATCCGACTGACCTTCAAAATATAGAACACAGTCCACCATATGTTCCAGCACACGCGGACCTGCGAGTGCACCTTCTTTGGTGACGTGACCGACAATAAACAGGGCAGTTCCGCTATTTTTGGCAAAACGGGTCAGGAGCGCTGCTGATTCACGAATCTGTGATACGCCACCCGGTGCAGACTGCAAGGTTTCAGTATAAAGCGTTTGAATCGAGTCAAGGATTGCAACCGCTGGTCGTTCCTGTGCCAGTACTTCACAAATGCGTTCCACACAGGTTTCTGCCATGACTTTAAGATGTTCAGTTGGCAAGTCCAGACGCTGAGCGCGTAATGCCACCTGAGATAAAGATTCTTCACCTGTCACATAGAGTGCGGAACTGTTACCCGCGGCCATATGTGTGGCAGTTTGTAGCAGAATAGTCGATTTACCAATCCCCGGATCACCACCAATCAACACAACGGAACCTGTCACCAGACCACCACCCAGAACCCGGTCGAATTCTCCAATTCCGGTCGGCATGCGACTTTCATGTGAAACGGAAACTTTATTAAGCGTGGTAATCGCAGCGGCCTGACCAGCATAGCCGCCAATTTTAGGCTGGGCACGATGAGTCACCGCAGGTGCAATGTTGACTTCCAGCAAGCTGTTCCACTCACCACATTCAGCGCACTGACCAGACCATTTAGGATGGTCTGCACCACATTGCTCACAACGATAGACACTTTTTGCTTTAGCCATAGTTTCCGAAAAACAAGATTGGGAATAGGGCTACAGCATAGCGGTGAATGCCACTGAAAACCAAGATCTTCGCCTGAAAAATTCGCTGTTTTACGTCAGCGTGTGACGTATCTGCATCTGCTACTCTACATGAGCATCAAATACACCCTATAATGACCTTAATCATCACGGGAACAGGAAGCCGGACATGCTACAACATATTGATGCAATCGCACGTGAAAAAGACCGTGATGTATTATTTGTACATTTTGAAAATTATGAACATGAAAATGCAGATGCTGACTCCTATCACCTGCGCCAGAATCTGATGGAGTGGCTGGAGCAACGCCAAATTGCTTTTGCACCATGTATGGGGATTGAACAACCCGGTGTGATTGAAAGCTATTCAGGTGATCTTTATATCGATGTGCCATTTGATGAAGCCAACCCAATCTATCAAATGCTGAGTGACCATCTGGAAGATAGCGAAGGGGAAATGAAAATTCCTGGCGTACTATTTTTTGTCTTATCTTTGGAAACTGCGCTTGAGATTGAAGCAGATCGTGAGGAATTTCTGAATCTTAATCAAAATCATGATGACGATGAATTTTCAGGTCGTCTGAACTGATTTCGTTTAGAACACTGGGACCGTAAAAAAAAGCCACTTTTACAGTGGCTTTTTTCTTTAGGGCTTTGGATTATATTAATAAAGCTCACCAGACTTGCGTCGGGCAATAAAGTCTTTCGATTCTTTGGCAATCACACCTGAAAGCAGTAACAAGCCGATCAAGTTTGGAATCGCCATCAGACCGTTGAAAGTATCGGCAAATAGCCAGACCAGATCTAGTGTAGCTATACAGCCAATGAATACGGTAGCAATGTAAATAATGCGGTAAGGCAAAACAAACTTTTCACCTAAGAGATAAGTCGCACATTTTTCGCCGTAGTAGCTCCAGCCCAGAATAGTGGAGTAGGCAAAGAAGATAATGCCGAAAGTCACGACCCAACCACCAACGCCTGGTAACAGTTTGTCGAATACACCGATGGTCAGTACCGCACCAGTTTGACCACCAAAATCATTGCCCGCCATGATAAAGCCCATCACCAGCACAATACCGGTAATCGAACAGACAATAATGGTATCAATAAAAGTACCTGTCATCGATACCAGACCCTGACGAGCCGGGTGATCCGTTTTTGCTGCAGCGGCGGCAATCGGTGCTGAACCCATACCGGCTTCGTTCGAGAATACACCACGTGCCACACCGTAGCGAATCGCTGCACCAATAGCGCCACCAACTGCTGCTTCACCGGTGAATGCATAGGTAAAGATCATTTTCAGGGCAGGACCAACCAGCTCCAGATTGTTAAAAATAATGATCAGACCGCCCGCGACATAACCAATCGCCATGATCGGTACAATAAAGGAAGAAGCTCTGGCAATGGATTTAATCCCGCCTAGAATCACCAGTGCAGAAAAGGCTGTGATGATCACGCCTGTAACCCAGGTTTCCAGACCAAAACCATTTTCAACGGCTAGTGCTACCGTATTAGACTGTACCGAGCTGCCGATCCCGAAAGAGGCAACAGCACCAAAAAATGCGAAAATTAAGGCTAACCATTTCCATTTCAGGCCGCGTTCGATGTAATACATCGGACCGCCAGACATTTCACCTTTCTCATTTTTTACCCGGTATTTTACCGCCAGAACACCTTCGCCATATTTGGTCGCCATACCGAACAGGGCAGTCATCCACATCCAGAAAACTGCACCAGGGCCACCCAAGACACAGGCTGTTGCCACCCCGGCAATATTACCGGTACCAATGGTGGCAGAAAGGGCGGTCATGAGTGAGCTAAACTGGGAAATATCGCCTTCGTGGGAAGGATGTTTGCCAAAAACCTGTTTAAAGGCCAGTGGCAACATACGGAATTGCCAGAAAAGTAATCGGAAAGTAAGGAATACGCCAGTACCGACAATCAGTACCAGCATATATGGACCCCAGACCCAACCACTGAGGGTTTCCATGATGCTTTGTAAATTTTGCATAAAGTTCTTCTTATTCGTCCTGAGTATCAGTTTAAAGTTCACTTAATTTTAATCAAGCAAATGACATGCCAGACGTGCTCATCCTCAGCACTATTCACGACATTTTTATAGGTTTATTTTTTACACAGTTTCGGAACTTTTACAACAAATATGCAGGAAATTTATCCAGAGCTTCTACGACTAAAGAGAACCTATTCGTTATATAAGAAAAATAAATTAACTTTTAAGATTAAGTGGAAAATACAAATGATGCGAATTTTCTTTTTGTATTCCCCCTTTTTTGCGTTAATTTGTCGCGATTAGACATCGAAGTTGAAAAATAATGTCAGGTCATCATACTGGTTCGCCGTCCGAAAACGGCGAGCTGCAGCGTAGTTTATCCAATCGACACCTGCAGCTGATTGCGATTGGAGGTGCTATTGGTACCGGCCTGTTTATGGGCTCAGGTAAAACCATTAGTCTGGCAGGGCCTTCGATTCTGGTGATCTATATGATCATCGGTTTCATGGTATTTCTCGTGATGCGTGCATTGGGCGAGTTATTACTGTCAAATTTACAATATAAGTCATTTATCGACTTCTCTACGGATCTGATCGGACCATGGGCGGGCTATTTTGTAGGCTGGACCTACTGGTTATGCTGGATTACGATCGGAATTGCCGACCTGTCTGCGATTATTTATTATTTACAGTTTTTTAATAATGGTCTCCCATTTACCCCGGGCGAAGGGGTATTAATCAGTATCGCCTCTATTGTCTTTATCATGGGACTGAATCTGGCCACCGTGAAGCTCTTTGGTGAAATGGAATTCTGGTTCGCCCTGATCAAAATTATTGCGATTGTAGTGCTGATTGCGGTTGGTCTGTGGATGATTTTCACCGGCTTTACCAATGATGCCGGTACGGTTGCATCCTTTGCGCACATTTGGGATCATGGTGGTTTGTTCCCGACGGGTGCTATGGGTTTCTTGGCTGGTTTCCAGATTGCGATTTTTGCCTTTGTGGGTGTTGAGCTTGTAGGTACCACGGCTGCGGAAACCAAAGACCCGGAGCGTAACCTGCCAAAAGCGGTGAACTCGATTCCGATCCGTATCATTATTTTCTATGTACTTGCTCTAGTCATTGTAATGTCTGTGACGCCGTGGGATCAGATTAATCCAAGTGTTTCTCCGTTCGTAAATCTGTTTAGCCAAGCCGGTATTGCAGCTGCTGCGATCATCATGAATCTGGTGGTGCTGTCATCCGTAATGTCTTCAATGAACAGTGGTGTGTTTTCGACCAGCCGTATGCTGTTCGGTCTGTCGCGTGAAGAACAGGCACCGAAAGCTTTCGGTCGTTTGAACCCGCGTGCTGTACCTGCCAATGCCCTGTATTTCTCTGCAGTCTGCTTATTATTGGGTGCAGCGTTACAGTATTTTGTACCGAATACTGTTGAAGCCTTTACATTGGCGACAACATTATCAACCATCCTGTTTATCTGTGTATGGCTGATGATTATCTGGAGTTACATGATTTATTACCGTACCCGTCCAGAGCTACATGCCAAATCAGTATTTAAGCTACCAGGTGGTTTGGTGACTTGCTGGATCGTGATTATTTTCTTTGTCGGCATGATTGGTGTGCTGGCATTAGAAGATGATACTCGCCGTGCCTTGATGGTCAGTCCGATCTGGTTTGTTCTATTGATTTTGGGCTATTTAGGCTTCTATAAACAGAAACATAAATAATCCATATCAATAAAAACGTCAGCGATCTGCTGGCGTTTTTTTTTGTCTAAAGATACTCTCTAGCGTTTAACGCTTTGGTCATGGCGAATGATCGCGTTATACTTCATCGAAACTATTCAATTAGGTGGTCAGATGCGCCAAGTCATTTGCTACATCAGTATCTTAGCAGCAGGTCTTGCTCTTGCAGGTTGTGGTCAGTCAGGTGCCTTGCACTTGCCAAATGATCCGGATTACGACAAGCGTGCCAAGTATCTGCTCTATAAAAATACCGAAGCTGAGTCTAAAACTTCCGATGAAGAACGAGATGCCCCTGTGCAACAACAGTTTGCTGCGCCCGAAACATCAGATTCAACCATTACACCTTAACGCTTTCAAAGAAAGGATACCTTCATGAGTTTCACCCGTATTAATGGGGTATTGCATGCCGAGCAATGTTCACTGCAACAGCTGGCAGAGCAATTTGGCACACCACTCTATGTTTATTCAAAGGCGACTTTTGAAAAGCATTATCTGGACATGGACCGTGCATTTGACTTTATTGATCACCAAATCTGTTTTGCCGTGAAGTCAAACTCCAATCTTGCGGTATTGAATGTATTGGCAAAACAAGGGGCAGGTTTTGACATCGTCACGGGCGGAGAGCTGGCACGTGTACTGAAAGCGGGTGGTGAACCTTCTAAAATCGTATTTTCGGGTCTAGGTAAATCAGAAGCAGACATCAAGAAAGCGCTAGAAGTTGGTATTGCCTGCTTTAACGTAGAATCTTATGCCGAGCTGGATCGTATTCAGAAAGTTGCGGCAGAACTGGGTTTAAAAGCACCGATCTCACTGCGTGTGAATCCAGATGTAGATGCGAAAACTCATCCCTACATTTCAACGGGTCTGAAAGAAAATAAATTCGGCATTCCATCGGATAGCGTATTTGAAACTTATCAGTATGCAGCATCTTTAGCCAACTTGGATGTCGTTGGAATTGACTGCCATATCGGTTCACAGCTGACTGAAACCCAGCCTTTTGTAGATGCGCTGGATCGTGTCATCGTGATGGTCGACCAGTTAAAAGAGATGGGGATCCACCTTAAACACATCGATATCGGTGGTGGTTTAGGGGTGACTTATAAAGATGAGACACCGCCATCTGTTCAAGAATATGCCAATGCGTTGCGTCCGGCTTTAGAAAAGCTGGGCCTGAAAGTCTATATGGAACCGGGCCGTAGTATTTCTGCCAATGCAGGTGTGCTACTGACCAAAGTGGATCTGCTGAAGCCGACCAGCCACCGCAATTTCGCGATCATTGATGCAGCGATGAATGACCTGATTCGTCCAGCTTTGTATGAAGCATGGATGGACATTCAGTCTGTGACACCGCGTAATGATGTCGAGACGAAAGAATGGGATGTGGTGGGTGCAATCTGTGAAACTGGCGATTTCCTCGGTAAAGAGCGTGAGCTTGCGATCAAGGAAAATGATGTGCTGGCAGTACTTGGTGCTGGTGCTTATGGTTTTGTGATGAGCTCGAATTACAATAGCCGTGGCCGTGCTGCTGAAGTGATGGTTGATGGTGATCAAGGACATTTGATTCGCGAACGCGAAACGATTGAATCATTGTGGGAACGTGAGCGTTTATTGCCTTAAGGAGACAGAATAATGTTACTTGAATTTACCAAGATGCATGGTCTGGGCAATGACTTTATGGTGGTTGACCTGATCAGCCAGCGTGCTTATCTGGATACCCTGACTATTCAGCGTCTGGCAAATCGCAATTTTGGCATTGGATTTGATCAGTTACTGATTGTAGAACCACCTGATGTAGCGAGTGCTGATTTTAAATACCGTATTTTCAATGCCGATGGTTCTGAAGTAGAACAATGCGGCAATGGCGTGCGCTGTTTTGCCCGTTTTGTGCATGAGCGTCAGCTGACGACGAAAACTAAAATCAAAGTACAGACCAAATCTGGCATTGTGGAACCTGAATTGGGCGCCAATGGTTGGGTGCGCGTCAATATGGGCTATCCAAAATTCTTGCCTCAAGAAATTCCATTCCTGGCCGATGAACCGGATAATCTGTATGACATCGATCTGGCAGAGGGTGAAAAACTCACGATTGATGTAGTGAACATGGGTAATCCTCATGCGGTAACAGTCGTACCGGATGTGATTAATGCAGATGTAACCCGTATTGGTCCACAAGTAGAATCGCATGCGCGTTTCCCGGCACGCGTCAATGCAGGCTTCATGCAGATCATTGATGAAAAGCATGCGCGTTTACGCGTATATGAGCGTGGTGTAGGTGAAACATTGGCATGCGGTACGGGTGCTTGTGCAGCCGCAGTATCTGGTATGCGCCGTGGCCTACTTGCCAACAATGTCGAGATTGAACTGGCGGGCGGCAAGTTGCAGATTGAATGGGTCGAGGGGGATGTAGTCTGGATGACTGGTCCAACCGCAACTGTTTATGAAGGTCGCTTAGACTTACGTTATTTCCAAGCTTAATTTAAAAAGCCCTGAAGAGTCAGGGCTTTTTTATATAGGCCGAATAAATTATTTTTGCATTATTTGATAGACTGATGTTTGTCAGGCTCAAACAGCCAAGGAGGATAGAATGCAGCTTGATCCACAGCAATTGTTATCCATATGGCTCAAAGAACGTGAAATCCAGAACCAGTCCAAACATACTTTGCAGGCCTATGAGCGTGATGTTTCCGACTTTCTGAATTTTTGTCAGCGTCATGCTTTAGCACTCGGAGATATTGAATCAACAGATTTACGCCAGTTTATGGCGGAAAAAGTTGAACAACAGGGCCTAAGTTCCAGCAGTCTGCAGCGGCTACTTTCAGCAATTCGCCAGTTTATGAAATGGGCTGAACAGGCACAGCATGTCAGTTTTAATCCGGCAGATGATTTTCAGCTGAAAAGACAATCCAGACCTTTGCCCGGTATGGTTGATATTGAAACCATTCATCAGATTCTGGATCAGCCTGAACCTGAAGGTGAGGTGCAGCAGCAGATGTGGAAACGCGATAAGACAATTCTGGAACTGCTTTATTCCAGTGGGCTACGTCTGGCTGAAATACAAGGCCTCAGAATTAAAGATATTGACTTCAACCGTCAGCTGCTTCGCATTACGGGTAAGGGGAATAAAACCCGTATTGTGCCATTTGGTTCCAAAGCCAAAGACAGTGTCATGGCGTGGTTACAGATTTATCCTGTATGGCATGGTGATTTTGTGCCAGAAGCACATGTCTTTATCACTCAGAAGGGTAATCCGCTAGGGGCAAGGCAGATTGAAAATCGGGTCAAGCTTCAGGCGCAGCGTGCAGGCGTCAATGTGGATCTGCATCCGCATTTGTTAAGACATTGTTTTGCGAGTCACATGTTATCCAATAGTCGGGACTTACGAGCCGTGCAGGAAATGCTGGGACATAGTAATCTGACTACAACCCAAATTTATACGCATGTCGATTTTGATCATCTGGCGCAGATTTATGATCAGGCGCATCCACGGGCACAACATAAACCTGAAAATCTTAAATAATCATTATTAAAAATATAAGTTGGCATAAAAATTTCATAAAGAATATTTATGCTGAGAGAAATAGAATGACCATGCAGATTATTTCACTATGGTCTTATTCGCGAAAGGCTAAAATTCAGGTATAACAAAAGAACAGAATTTAAGCTAAAAAACAGGGTATGGCTGAAAAGAATTCAGCCTGACAGGACTGGAAGTATATGGGCACAGAAATTATTGTAGATATACAACAAAAATATGATCGGTTAAGCGAAGCACAAAAAGAAATTTTTGCAGGTTATGGTCTGCGCCAGATCAAACATTTTGTGGAAATCAGTCTGCCAAATATTGAAGCATCTTTACCTGAAGGTGCTCATGTGCAGGGAATTAATACAGATGGTAAGGTTCAAGCCTACAATCCTGATAGTCATGAATACTATATCTGGATTTCAGACTTGCAATGGCAAGCGACTACTCGTGCGACCAAGGCAGTGGACTTAAAAGAAGATGCCATCGAAATCTGGAAGATCTTTGATTTAAAATCTTATGAACTGATTGACCTCAGTCATGTGCACCGTGACTTTCTGGAAAGTCGTGTCTAAAATTGATCTTCAGTAAAAAAGGACGATATCAATCGTCCTTTTTATTTGGCCAATATTAAAGATCATCTAAAGGTAGTTGAAAACTCTGCTTGATAATCTGACTCGGTAAATCGGTTTTGACACTGGTAATCCCATTCTTTTTAGTTAAATGCGTAGACTGGAATTTACGATAACTTTCCAGATCGGGCACCACCACTTTGAGCATTGCATCACATTCACCCAAAATAATATAGCATTCCATCACTTGGGGTAGTTCCTTCATGGCTTCAATAAAGGTGTCAATCGTTTCAGCATCCTGACCCACTAGCCAGATACGAGAAAATAAAATCAGCTGAAAACCAATCTTCTGCTGGTCCACGATCGTGGTATAGCTCTGGATTACCCCCGCATCTTCAAGCAGTTTTACCCGACGCAAACACGAAGAAGGCGAAAGGCCAATTTCACGTGCCAGATCGTTATTCTGAATCCGGCCATTGGCTTGTAAGTGTTGAATGATATTTTTGTCAATACGATCGAGTTTTACTCGAATAGACTTGGAAGATATCTTCATAAAATAGAATAATATTCTAAAAATAATGCATATTATAAAATAAATTGAAAGCCTATTTTGTAAAAAATCGCAGATACTAATTTCACTTTCCGACATGTACAGAGGAACAAGGAAATGTCTGTATTTGCACTTTTTGCACTGACCGTGCTTCCCCTTATTTTTACACCTGGACCAGATATGCTATTTATCCTGTCTCAAGTGATGGGTAAAGATGCAAAAGCAGGCATGATGGCGACTATTGGGGTATGTTGCGGTTATCTGGTGCATTCGATTCTGGTGGCGTTAGGAATTGCAGCAATTATTATGTCTTTTCCAGTGCTGTTTGAAACCATTCGCTGGTTAGGAATTGCTTATCTGTTATTTCTGGCATTTAGTCTGGTGAAATCGGTATTTAGCAAAAATACGTTGATCATTGAAAAGAAATCATCCAGCAATCCGGTACAAAAAGGCTTCATTACTGCGTTACTGAATCCGAAAGGCATGCTGATTTACTTTGCAATCCTGCCGCAGTTTATAGATAAAAGTGGGAATACGGTGAGCCAGGGTTTGATTCTGTCTTTTATCTTTATTGCCATGATCTTTGTGGTGTATTGTGCTTTAAGCCTTTTATTTGCTCGACTTACCCGTTCGGCTCAGATTGATGAACGTAAGCAAAAGTGGATTGATGGGACTTCAGGTGGTTTATTGGCACTCGCTGCTTCATGGCTAATCATTAATTAATGAGCTATAAAATTCACCAATGTTCATCAAATAAGTCATACATTCGTTTTAAAAATTTAAAAGCACGTGATCACAGCGTGCTTTTTTAATATATTTCCTTATAAAAATTATTTTCTGCTATTTCATTGATCTATTTATAAGAGGGAATTTTGACCAAATCTGGAAGAATGAATCGAACCCATCACCATATGTCAGAAATGACAGATTTAGATAGGAGTAATTTGTATTCTTTATAATAATAGTGACAAGAAATGAAATTAAATTTTATAAAATAGATCAAATCTTTTGATGTGCATAATCAAATAAAAAGATACTAAAAATCAATAGTTAAATTTTAAATAAAATGATGGGAATTTGTTCTGTATAAATGTCAAATCTTGAAATGTGAACGCGACGTTCAAGGAAAATTACGCATTTTTACACCCTATTGGTGAATTGTGACTTGACCGAAATGCCGAACGCATTGCAAGATAGGGCACCTAAAAAAATTTAAGTGAAGAGTTATTATAACTTTTCTAAATATTTACATTTGCTAAAACAGCCGAGGATTACATGAAGGCTCTTGTTGCTGTAAAACGTGTGGTTGATGCCAACGTTAAGGTTCGCGTTAAGCCGGACAACAGTGGTGTTGACTTAACAAACGTTAAAATGTCAATTAACCCATTCTGTGAAATCGCAGTGGAAGAAGCGGTTCGTTTAAAAGAAAAAGGAACTGTTTCAGAAATCGTTGTTGTTTCTATTGGTCCTAAAGAAGCTCAAGAACAAATCCGTTCTTCTATGGCTCTTGGTGCTGACCGCGGTATCCTGGTTGAAGCTGATGACAGCCAATTAGGTGCGTTAGAAGTAGCGAAAATTCTTAAAGGTGTTGTTGAAGCTGAACAACCACAATTAATCCTTCTTGGTAAGCAAGCGATTGATGACGACTCTAACCAAGTTGGTCAGATGCTTGGCGCGCTTTTAGGTGCAGGCCAGGGTACTTTTGCTTCTGAAGTGAAAGTTGAAGGCGACAAAGTACAAGTGACTCGTGAAATCGACGGTGGTTTACAAACTGTTGAATTGAACTTGCCTGCAATCATTACCACTGACTTACGTTTGAACGAGCCACGTTATGCTGCTCTTCCAAACATCATGAAAGCGCGTAAAAAACCGCTGGATACCAAGTCACCTGCAGATTTCGGTGTAACCACTACAACTAAACTGAAAACAGTAAAAGTTGAATCTCCTGCAGAGCGTAAAGCTGGTGTACAAGTGAAGTCTGTAGACGAGCTTGTAGAAAAATTGAAAAACGAAGCGAAAGTGATCTAATACAGAAGGATAAAAATCATGAGTATTTTAGTTATCGCTGAGCACGACAACAAAGCATTAAACGCTGCTACTTTAAACGTTGTTGCTGCGGCGCAAAAAATCGGTGGTGATATCACTGTATTGGTTGCTGGTTCTGGCGCTCAAGCAGTTGCTGACCAAGCGGCTAAAGTTGCTGGCGTAAGCAAAGTATTGCTTGCAGATGATGCTGCTTATGCAAACCAGTTGGCTGAAAACGTAGCGAAACTGGTTGCTGAATTGGGCAAAGGCTATAGTCATATTCTTGCTGCTTCTACCACGACTGGTAAAAACATCCTGCCACGTGCAGCTGCATTACTAGACGTAAGCATGATCACAGACATCATTGCTGTTGATTCTGCAAACACATTCAAACGTCCGATCTATGCAGGTAACGCGATTGCAACTGTAGAATCTTCTGAATCAGTTGTTGTTGCAACTGTTCGTGGTACTGCATTCGATCCAGTTGCTGCTGAAGGTGGTTCTGCTGCTGTTGAAGCTGCTACAGCGACTGGTGATGCTGGTATTTCTAAGTTCATTAACGAAGAAATCGTTAAATCTGAACGTCCAGAATTAACAGCTGCTCGTATCGTTGTTTCTGGTGGTCGTGGTGTGGGTTCTGGTGAGAACTATCACAAAATCCTTGATCCACTTGCAGACAAACTGGGTGCAGCTCAAGGTGCATCTCGTGCAGCTGTTGACGCAGGCTTCGTTCCTAACGATATGCAGGTTGGTCAAACTGGTAAGATCGTTGCGCCTGACCTGTACATCGCTGTAGGTATCTCTGGTGCGATCCAGCATTTGGCAGGTATGAAAGAGTCTAAAGTGATCGTTGCGATCAACAAGGACGAAGAAGCACCAATCAATGCAGTCGCTGACTATTGGTTAGTAGGTGACTTGAACACTGTTATTCCAGAATTAGTATCTAAAATCTAATTCCTGAATACAGTTTAAAAAGACGCTCTTGCGTGAGCAGTAAGTGAAGACTTACTGCTCTGTTCAGGGGCGTTTTTATTTATAATGAAAAATGAATAAAATAATAATGAAAGTTTCTATATTGCCTGTATATTAGCCTTTAATCGAAAATGCTCGATTTTATCGATTGTTTTGTTCAACTCTAATACTATTTGTTCTTGCTGTATTGGCTTATTTGATCATCCTAATACAGATCGCTGGACTGTGGCTTATTTTTGCTGCCTGTAGTTTTGTAGGGTTTATCCATTTGATCTATTTGAATACGCTTTCAGATGCACAGGTACTTGCGAAAGCAGAGCATTGGATCGAGCTTGATAATCAGCGATTTCAGAACAGTGCTTATGGTATCCAAGGCGATGCGCTGATGGTATTGGCGCTTATTTTTCCTTTTGTATTATCTACGTGGTTGTTGTATGGATGTTCTAAATTATTTAAAAATTAAGTATGAAAATTTGAATAATGATTAGAAAATTGGACTGAAAATAAAGATTAGATGTGTTGCTTTTGGTGCTTAATAGGGCAGATATTAAGTGAGCTTTAGAAGATTTAAAAGTAATACTAATATTCATATTTTAATTTATTTGCCGGTTTAGCGGCGTCTTCCTGTGAACTTTGATGATCTGTTACCCTGATGCATGCTGCTGATGTGGATTGTCGTCCAGTATTTAATTACCTAGCTATTGATGCAGCTGGATTGTACGCAGGTAAATCTTCTTTGTATGCTTGATCAAGAAAGAAACAGTGGATTCAGTACAAGATATTTCCGTGCATAAAATGCGATAATTCAAGCTAAGAATGAACCTCTGTGTGCAGAGGTTTTTTTATGCGTTAAAAATTGTGAAGTGGTTAAAATTTCTACCAAAAATCCTTTGGATAGTTGGGTCTGAAACGGCTTAATTTAGCCTGATTTATGCTATACTGTCCGACTGAATTTTAAATATTGGTTCAGCGTTTTTTGAACCAATTTATAGCTGGATTTACGACATATAAATACAGGTCAAACAGGACCTGTAGAATAAGGAGTATGCATGAGCGTATCGGAAATTAGACCGATTGCCATTGAGGATGAACTTAAAAGCTCATATCTCGATTATGCGATGAGCGTGATTGTGTCACGTGCATTGCCAGATGTACGAGATGGTTTAAAACCGGTTCATCGTCGTGTGCTTTTCGCAATGCACGAATTAGGCAATGACTATAACAAAGCATATAAAAAATCTGCACGTGTAGTCGGTGACGTGATCGGTAAATATCACCCGCATGGTGATTCTGCCGTTTATGAAACGATTGTCCGTATGGCACAAGACTTTAGCTTGCGTTACCAGTTGGTTGATGGCCAGGGTAACTTCGGTTCTGTCGATGGTGATAGTGCAGCGGCAATGCGTTATACCGAAGTACGTATGCGTAAGCTGACCCATGAGCTCCTTGCTGATCTTGAAAAAGATACAGTGGAATGGGAAGACAACTACGACGGTTCTGAGCGCATTCCACAAGTCATGCCGACGCGTATTCCTAACCTGTTGATTAATGGTGTTGCTGGTATTGCCGTAGGTATGGCGACCAATATGGCACCGCATAACATGACTGAAGTCATCAATGCGTGTTTAGCCTATGCCAATGATCCGAATATCAGCATTGAAGGGCTGATGGAACATATTTCGGGTCCAGATTTTCCTACTGGCGGTATTATTTACGGTAAATCGGGTATTGTAGATGCCTACCGTACCGGTAAAGGCCGTTTGCATATCCGTGGTAAATACCACATCGAAGAAGATGCCAAAACTGGCCGTAGCACGATTGTATTCACTGAAATTCCTTATCAGGTCAACAAAGCGAAAACCATTGAGCGTATTGCTGAGCTGGTGAAAGAGAAAAAACTCGAAGGGATTTCTGAACTTCGTGACGAATCTGATAAAGAAGGGATGCGTATTGCGATTGACCTGAAGCGTGGTGAAAACGCTGAAGTGATCGTGAATAACCTGTTCCAGAATACCCAGTTAGAAAACTCATTCAGCATCAACATGGTTTGTCTGGACAATGGACAACCGAAGTTGATGAACCTGAAAGACATCATTGCGGCATTTATCCGTCACCGTCAGGAAGTCGTGACACGTCGTACCATGTTTGAGTTACGCAAAGCACGTGAACGTGGTCATATCCTGGAGGGTTTGACGGTTGCACTTGCAAATATCGATCAGATTATTGAAACCATCAAGACTTCTGCGAATCCGGCTGAGGCGCGTGAGCGTTTACAAGCGGGCGAGTGGGCAGCAGGCGGTGTAGCAGCATTACTTGAAAAAGCAGGCGCGGTTTCTGTACGTCCTGACGAAATTGAAGGTGAAGATCCTAGCCGTCCATTTGGTATTGATGGCGATATCTATCGTTTATCACCGACCCAAGTGAACGCGATCATGGAGCTGCGTCTCCATCGCTTAACAGGTCTTGAACAAGATAAGCTGCAAGCTGAATATTCTGAAATTCTTGCGCAAATTGCTGAATATACTGCCATCTTGAATGACTTTAATTTATTGATGAATGTCATTCGTGAAGAGCTTGCACTGATTCTTCAGCAGTATGGTGATGCACGTAAGACCGATATCGTTGAATCACGTATCGACTTTTCTCGTGAAGATTTGATTCCTGAAGAGCAAATGGTGCTGACAGTTTCAAAAACTGGTTATGCAAAAACTCAACCATTGTCTGACTACGCGGCTCAGCGTCGTGGCGGCCGTGGTAAGTCTGCAACCAGCATGAAAGAAGACGATTATATCCAGCATATGGTGGTTACTTCGAACCATGCAACCGTGCTTTGCTTCACCAATGTCGGTAAGGTTTACCGTTTGAAAGTCTACGAAGTACCACAAGCCTCTCGTGGTGCCAAAGGTCGTCCAATGGTGAACTTGCTGCCCCTAGATGACAACGAAACCATTACTGCAATCTTGCCAGTGATTGATGCACCGAAGAAATTCAAAGAACGTTTGGCAGACTTTAAAGCATTTGTAAAAGCCAATGCTGCTCAGCTACAAAGCAACGAAGTGATCAACAGTCACTTTGCTGCACTAGAAGCTGCACTTGCTGAATCTGAAGAGGGTGCAGATGACATTTCTGATGCACTGCGTGTTCAGTTGAAAGAATTGGGCTTAGCGCTTTCAACCACTGATCTTGATGACGACATCATCAATGACTTTGCTCAGCAAGCTGAAGCCGTGCGCAAGAATTTCTATGTGTTTATGGCGACCGAGTACGGTACGATTAAACGTGTAGAACTGGAACAGTTCTCGAATGTTCGTTCAAACGGTTTGCGTGCGATTGAACTGAATGGCGATGACACCTTAATTGGTGTTGCGATTACTGACGGTGAACAGCAAATCATGTTGTTCTCGAACGAAGGTAAAGCCATTCGCTTTGCAGAAACTGATGTACGTTCAATGGGCCGTTCAGCCAAGGGTGTGCGCGGTATGCGTGTGACTATTGGTGCTTCGCAAGTTGAAGATGCAGAAGATGCAGAGGTTGAATCTGATGATGAAGATGCAACTGAAGCGAACTTCATTAGTCGTATCGTATCTCTGGTGGTGGTGCCTGAAACGGGTGAAGTACTGTGTGCCTCTGCAAATGGCTATGGTAAACGTACGCCTGTAGATGACTTCCCAACCAAAAAACGTGGCGGTAAGGGTGTGATTGCGATCAAGACCTCTGAACGTAACGGTGAGCTGGTGGGTGCAGTGGCAATTGATGCATCTAAAGAGTTGATGCTGATTTCTGATGGCGGTACTTTGGTTCGTACCCGTGCATCTGAAGTGGCACAAACTGGCCGTAATGCACAAGGTGTTCGTCTGATCCGTCTGGCTGAAGATGAAAAACTGGTTGGTGTAGAAGCCATTGAAGCCGTTGAAGATGAAGAATTGGATATGTTGGAAGAAACAGAAGTTTCAGAAGATCATCTGGCTGAAACTCCTGAGGCTGTAGATGCGGCTCAAGATGGCGAAAATACAGCAGAAGACTAAGTCTTCAATTCTTATAAAAAGGGCGCTTCGGCGTCCTTTTTTACAGACTTTACTGGAAATGACCATGATGAAAACTAAATTGATGTCACTTGCTGGGCTAGCTCTTCTTGCCGGTTGTAGCACTACCGAACAGGTAGCAGATCCAAGTACAGCCCAAGCCCAGGCAGCAGAAATTGCCTATAATGACTTGCGTGATGGTAAGTATGAAGAATTTTTAAGTTATCTGGATCCGAAATTACAGCAGTATTTTCAGGAAAATCAGAAAACCATGAAGAAATTTTCGCATTCCATTCCTGAAGGTGAGTATAAGTCTAAGACCTTGATGGTAAAAACTTTTGTTGAAAAATCAGGTCAACCAAGTGAATACAAGGTCAGCTATGAAATCGCTTATCCAAACAATCTGGTGCAATACGATGTCAGCTTTGACAAGCCCAACGGCAGCAGCAAAATCCAGAACTTTTATATCCGCGTATATGGGGAATAAGCTTTTAGCTTAACATGGTTCAAGCATTATTTAATGCGTAAGCATAGGCGATAATAGCCTAAGCTAAAGCAAAAAATTCCAACAATCAGCAGATAGGCGAGTTTCCCTAAAATCATGCTGGTCGGTACGCCCATCTGATTCAGTTGAATAAACATCTGTACGATCTGTGTGGAAGGCATGGCCTGTCCAAACATTTGCATCCAGAAGGGCATCGCGGCATGCGGCCAGGCGACTCCGGACAGCATAAATAAGGGAATTGAGGTAAAGACAATAACATGTCCGGCACGCTCTGGCATATCCAGAAAACTGGCGAACAGGGTCGTGATGCCGATCATGCAGAATACAAAAACCGGAACAGCCAGCAGCATGCCCCAGAAATTCCCGCCACGTGGATAGTCAAACAACCAGAAGGTGAAACCAAACAGGTAGTAGCACCCCAGACAGCCAATGGTCAAAATTGCCAGACTGATTCCACATAAGGTCGTCAAATTGATCACCTGTTTATTTTCACGATACAGCGCAATCAACATGCTGAGCCCCAGAAAAATCGTCTGATGAATAATCAGTGGGGCAACCGCTGGAAATACATAGCTTCCATAGCCAGAAAGTGGATTAAATAGTGGAATCTGGTGAATCGATAGGGCAGGAGAGAAATGCGAAATTTCGCTAAAGCGTTCTGCATATTCACTTAAGGTATTTTCGACAGAACCAACCAGGCCTAAACCGATCTGTTTGGTAATCAGGAAATTCGCTGCACTTAAATACAGCCCAATCCCGCCATTTTCACCGTGTCGAATGGATTGTGAAAGGTTGTCTGGTAATAACAAAATCCCGTCAGCCTTTTGAGCCTCCACCCACTGTTTGGCCTCCGCAAAATTTCCGGTAACTGCCTTGATCTGTACATTCGGGCTTTGGCTAACATGACTGATAATAGTATTGGTTAAGTCGCTTTGCTCTTCATCGACAATAATAATGGGTAAGGCTTCTGCGTGTTCAGCCTTATATGCCATTGGATAGAAAAAGCTGTAAAACAGTACAGATAGGATTAACGTAGTAAAAATACTGGTATTGCTAACAATATCTTTAAAAGTTTTACAGAAAGCGGCCCAGAGTGCTTTCATGTGGACACTCCTTTCACTATTTTCTTTAAAAATACATAGGCCAATACAGCATAAAGCACCACATAGGTAGTCAGTATGAATATTGGTTGAGCTGAGAGATATAAGGGACTACCAATCACCCATTGTTCAGTCTGTAATTTGGCATAAGGTGTATAGGGAATAATATTGGCCCAGAGTTGGGTAAACAGTGGTGCATTATTGAGAGGCAATGTGACACCGGCGAAGCTGAGCGATGAGCCACCATAGACTGCCAGCAAACCAAAAGATTTGCTTAGATCCTGCGTTGCCAGTACGACCGCGCTACTGATAAAGGCATAGGCACTATAGAATAGGGCCTGTGCCAATAAAATCAGCCATAATGAACCAGCAATAAACCAGCCACGAAACTCCACCATCCACAGCATCCAGACCCAGGTCCAGAAACAGAAAATTGCGACATAGACCAGATTTTTAGACAGTAATGCTGACCAGAGATTTTGTCCATTAATCCAATGATTAAAAGTATGACGCTTGATTTCCTGTCCTACAGCAAATGCTACACAGCAGCACAATAACAAATGCAAAATTGCCGGAACCATATAAGGTTCCAGATAAAATTCATAATTTAATTGCGGGTTATACAGCGGGGAAATTTTAATATTAGGTGTCGGTGCCTCCAGATAAGGTAGGGTATTACCCAGATACTGCCTGCCAGTAAATTCTGCCATTGCCTGAAGCGTGCTCAAGAACATAGCCGAAGAAATAGTATTGCCAATACTAAAATAGCTCTGATTAAAGGCAATACTAATTTCAGCATCCTGGGCTGTGACTAATCGTTGTTCTGCGCCCGCAGGAATATGGATATAACCCCAGATTTTATTCTGATTCAGCAGTTTTTCTACTTCAATGGTCTGATCAGAAACGATATATATCTGTAGGGTATGATTTAGCGATAAATGATTATAAATCTCGGTACTCAGGCGGCTTTGATCCTGATCAATAATCGCAATCGCTAAATGATCGGGCTTGCCTTGAGCAAACATGCTGCCGAGTAAAATCAAAATGCAGGCAGGGGCAAGTACAACCAAGGCCAGATCCCATTTTTCCCTGAGTAAATAGCACAGTTCGCGCCGGATACCTGCCCACATTATTTTGAAGACTCTTGCAGCTTAAACAGCACACTCATGCCAACTTTCAGTTCAGGAATTGTAGTCGCTGGTACAAGGTGGACTTTGAAGCTGCGAATATCGTAGCCACCAGTCTGACGTGTGGTTTTAATGGTGGCAAATTCACCTTCAGCACTAATACTTTTTACTTTAAATATTGCGTTTTTATTGAGTGCCGGGATAAAACCCTCGAGCTGCTTTTGTTCACCTAGGGAAGCATATTGGTCTTCACGAATATTCACACTGACCCAGCGTTCTGCCGAAATCAGACTGACCACAGGTACTGCGGTTGCAACCAGCTCAGAGAGATTGCCATAGGTTTTAGATACTGTACCATCAATAGGCGCCAGTAGTTCAGTCTCTGCTTCCAGGGCACTGGCTTCAGCGACTGCTGCACGGGCAATGTCGACCTGTGCATCTGCTGAACTTTTCTGTTCTGGGGTACTGCCACGTTTAGCGCGGATATATTGCTGATAAGCAGCTTCAGTCATCTGGGAGGCAGACTGTGAGGCAGCAAATAGCTCATCTCGGCGTTGACGGGAAATTACACCTTCTTGAAACAGGTTTGCACCGCGCTGATAAGAGGTTTTTGCCAACTGTTCCTGTGCTTTGAGAGACTGCCAGTTGGCATACAGTGAAGCGACATTTTCTTCTTGTGATCCGCGTTCGGCTGTCGATTGTAAGGCTAAGGCAGATTGCAAGCTTGCTAATGCCTGCTGTTTTTTCGCTTCTATTTCAGGACTATGCAACTTAACTAATACCTGACCTTGCTTGACGTCATCACCTTCCTGCACATAAATTTTTTCAATCCGGCTTGGAACCTTGGTCGCGACCTGTACGGTTTCAGCCTCAACCCGACCTTGCAGTTCGATGTCTTTAGGCTGATAAGTTTTCCACAAGCCAAAGCCAATTAAAACCAGGATGACTGGAATCAGACCTAACAGCAGGTATTTCTTGGTAGATTTGTCCTGTTTAGTTTCAGCAGGACTTTCTTTGGGTGAATCGATGTGATTCATTTCTGAAGCCGGTTCATCAACAGGAAATTCTGGCTTTTGCTCATCAGTCATGTTTGGCTCCATTAACGAATATAGTGAGTATTGGCATGTTGCATATAGTCTGGAAATTCAGTAATTGAGCCATGGCTTTGCAATAAAGTGGCAAGTGACATGATGTATTTATAGGCATTCAGGGCCATTTCAGCTTTCAGGCCACTCAACATATTTTGCGCATCAATTACCTGAGTCGCGGTGCCAACATCTTCCTTAAAAGACAGTTCCTGAATACGCAGATTTTCTTGTGCTGCTTTCAGGTTTCGTTGTAATAACAGATCACTTTGCTGGGCGCTGACCGCCTCACTAAATGATTTATAAATCAGGCTCTCAATTTCCTGCTGGGTACGTGCCGTCATCAATTCTGCTGCATGGCGCTTCAGTTCGGCAGCCTGAATATTCTTGTTTTTATCAATGCCGGAAAATAAGTTATAACGTGCTGCAACGCCGACAATCCAGTTCTGGTTTTCATCCAAGCTATATTCACCAAAGGCAAATACATTGGGTCTTTTTGTTGCCTGCTGGGCTTTAACATTGGCTTTGGCCAGCTCAGTATCCATTTTCATTTTTTTAATAAGCGGAGAGTTTTGGCTAAAACTGCTGAGCAGAATATTTACATTTTGAGGTTCAGCACGATTTACAAATAAAGGTGTGCTCAGTTCGGTAATATGGCTGTCCTGTAGAAAGTTATTCAGCTGGAATAAGGCAGCATTCAGATTCGCCTGAGTATTTTGTTGTGTTCGATCAGCATTGTTGCGCGCCACTTCAAACTGCATACGCTGACCCTTACTGATGAATCCCTGCTGTTCCATTTTCAGCGCATTACGGTAATGTTGCTGCATGGCATTTGAATTAAAACGTGCGGCTTCCAATAACTGTTTTTGCAGTTGCACATTAAAATAAGCCTGAATCAGTTCAAGGCGTTGTGTATCCTGCTGTTGCTGGTTGCTCAATTCACTGCGTCCCGCCTGAATACTGGCTATTTCTTTGGCACTACGGGTAAGTCCGCCGGTATAAAGTGGCATCATCACTGAAATAGTAGGGCGAATAACTTCATCTCTAAGTACAACATTGGATGAATCTGGAATTAAACCAACACCATCCTGAATAGGTTGCTTCAAGCTTTCTTTAAGCGGGTCGGCAATAGCCTGGTCTAAATTAAACTCATCAATTTTATTATTTAAGCCATTGGTAAGTGACTGCTCAAGGTTATTTTTAACAGCACCTAAAGGAATGTCTAATTCATTACGAAAGGCATAAGCACGGACATTCAGATCAACCCGTGGTAAACCAATGCCTTTAACCGCTTCTGCTTCCAGTTTTGCAGCCTGTTCCAGATTCTGGAAAGCCTGACTGGTATAGGAACGTTGCAGCAGTTGTCGTTCTGCATCCTGAAAGCTCATAGTTTGTGCATAGGCAAAGCCGCCATACATCATGGATGCAAGTACAGACAGACCCCAGTAAACACATCGTTTATTTTTCTTCATATTCATAAAGTAGAGATGCAAAATCATATTAAATCAGTTTTATGAGTATTATAAGTCAAGTGCTTGTAGGTTAGGAGAAAAGGAAAGTTGTAATAGTGTTGTAATCACGACTTATAGGAATCATTTATATAAGAAGCAAATTCTGTGGTTAATATCGAAATATATATTTTGTGTAAAATATAAACATAAATATTGAGATTGATTCTAAAAAATGGATAAAAAAACATTAGAAAATTTAGCAGAATTCATATGTGGAACAAATGAAGAAATATATCCGGTTTATCGAAAAGGTTCAGATCTAACTTCTTTTTTCATAGTGTAGGTATACCTGTTTATCATGATGGATCAACACGTGCTAAATGGGTATTTGAGCAACTTGTAAGTTGTAGTAAAAGTCAGCTAGCTGATGTTTTAAAAAGATTGGCTTCTCCAAAAGAATATAGTGGAAATCATTCAAAAGTAATAAGTGCATTAAGACTTCTTAACAAAATTTTGTATATAGAAGGCTTCGAAATTTATCTGGAAGAAATTGAACCCAAGTTTAAAAAAATACAAATAAATTTTAGTGAGAAGATTGAACCTGAATTCAAGCCAATCCCTAGACCCAATTTTCTAGTATTAGGTTTAGAACCTGGTGTAGGAAAAATTCTTGATTATAGATGGGACGAAATCCAACGTTGTATCGAAGCTGATGCTAATTTATCGGCGGTAATTCTTATGGGAAGCTTATTGGAAGGATTACTTTTAGGAGTAATTCATAAAAACATTAAGCTTGCTAATCAAGCATATTCAGCTCCTAAAACCCGAGAAGGAAAGGTTAAACCTTTTTCAGAATGGAAATTGAGTGAAATGATTGATGTTGCTCATTCATTAGGTTGGATTGAAATTGATGTAAAAAGATTCTCCTATTCTCTCAGAGAATTTAGAAATTTAATTCATCCTTATGAACATATGATATCGAATTTTAATCCTAATAAAGATACTACTAGTATTTCTTGGTTGGTTGTTCAGGCCGCTATAAACGATTTAACGAAAACTTTAAGTTAACAGTAGAAATTAAATTTATCCCTCGAATCTACATTGATTTTTTGACTCTATCTTCATTCATGGATTGAAATAATTTTGTGCAAGCTAAGTCCAGATATGGTTAAATGCCATCATTTTATTGTGTTTCACTCTGAAAGGAAAAATCATGCGCGCGTACAACTTCTGTGCTGGTCCTGCTGCATTACCTACTGCCGTTCTTGAAAAAGCTCAAGCTGAAATGCTCGACTGGCAGGGCAAGGGTCTTTCGATCATGGAAATGAGTCACCGTAGTGCAGACTACGTCGCGGTTGCTGAGAAAGCAGAAGCAGATCTACGCAAACTCATGAACATTCCTGAGAACTATAAAGTATTGTTCTTACAGGGTGGTGCATCGCTACAGTTCTCTGCAATTCCGTTGAACTTGTTAGGTAAAAACAACAAGGCTGACTATATCCATACTGGCATCTGGTCTGAAAAAGCACTAAAAGAAGCAAAACGCTATGGTGACATCAATGTCATTGAAGCAGGTACTAAAACTGCTGACGGTAAATTAGCGATTACTGAGCAAAGTACCTGGAACCTGTCAGATGATGCTGCTTATGTGCACTATGCAGATAACGAAACGATTGGTGGCCTGCAATTTGCCCATATTCCTGAAACTGACAAGCCATTGGTGTGTGATTTCTCTTCAAGTATTCTATCTGCGCCAATCGATGTAACTAAATTTGGTCTGATCTATGCCGGTGCACAAAAGAATATTGGTCCTGCTGGTCTGACGCTGGTCATTATCCGTGAAGATCTATTGGATCAAGCGAAACCGGAAATTCCAAGCATCCTGAAATATGCAGATCAAGCGAAAAACGGCTCTATGGTGAACACTCCATCAACTTATGCCTGGTACCTGTCAGGTCTGGTATTTGAATGGTTGTTAGAGCAGGGCGGTGTGGATGCAATTTATAAAGCTAACCTCGCAAAAGCTGAACTGCTGTATGGTTATATCGACTCTAGCGATTTCTATGCAAACCCGATTGCCAAAGAAAACCGTTCAATGATGAACGTGCCATTTACTTTGGCGAAACCTGAACTGGAAAAACAGTTCCTGAAAGAAGCTGAAGAAAATCATCTGTTGAACCTTGCAGGTCACCGTTCAGTAGGTGGTATGCGTGCAAGTATCTACAATGCGGTTCCGCTTGAAGGTGTTCAGGCACTGGTAAAATTCATGGATGAGTTTGCACAACGCAACGCTTAAATTCAGCATGCAAAAAACCCAGCTCAGGCTGGGTTTTTTTATCTTCCGATTCTGAAAATTAAAACACGAAAAGATGAAGTAGAAAGGCGCAGATCAGCATGCCCAAGGCAAAAAACAAGCATGACATCATGTCAATGTCATAGCTCGAGCGAAGATGATGCTCGACTTGATGTAAATTTTCTTCCTGTACGATTTTCATAGATATTATTGTCCGATCTATTTATCGTTAATTACTATTTGTTATGAGCCTTTTTATCATAAAAAATTGGTTAAATAAAGTACATTTTTAATTTAACTGCATAAAGTTATTATTTTTTTATCCATTAAATAAATCTATTTATTTAATCCTGCGAAAGCAAGAGTCACTGTTTACAGGGTATTGCCAATATCATAAATAATATTCATTATTTTAAAAATGAATTTGTTTGAATTTAAAATTGTGGATAAGTGATTAATTTATGAATTTATAAAGTGTATTTAGAAGGGTAAATTGTGGATAAAATAACCAGCTCAATAAAAATCATTAATGAAAAATCTTTATTTAAAAAAACAGGAGATATTCAACGGATGTGAATATTTCCTGTTTTTGAATTTAAACTGTAAAATTTTTAGGCTTTGCTATAAATGTTGGCCTGAATCCATAGATTGCCACGGATATATTGCCCGATACTAAAGTCTTTATGTGCTGGATTGCGCGTAGCAACACGGAGCAGGGTGGCAGGGCGACCTTCATCATGAATCAAGGTGACATCATAAAGAGTGTATTCCTGATCCATAAATTGCATTGAAGTCTTACCGACAATATTGCCCTGGAACCAGGCTTCATCTTCCTGACCAATGGTTTCACCATAGAGGTAAGCCACCATTTTAGAGAAATCTACAGTAACCGGAGCTTTATCATCTTCAGATTTAGGTTCCCACGCATCAATCTGTTCCTGCAGATTTTCTGGTGCAACGCCATTGTTGGCTGCCAGAATATCATTCAGCGCACGGTGATGTTTGATTGAAGCCGGATCATCGACAATCAGATGTTCATGTTCCGCTACAGGCTCGAGTTCATAAGCCCAGGCATTCAGATTCACCAGATAATTTTGATCTTTATCATATTGTGTATGATTGACGCTATACAGACTGTCAAACGCATACACAATATTGTTCAGACCCAGATTCAGGCGTAACACGGCTTGAGTATTAGACTTGCAGCTGATAATCCGTTCAATTTGTGCCTTCACTTTATAAGGACTGTCGAAGCATGGAAAGGCAGTTTTCACAGCTTTGGGTTTATTGCTTTCCACCTCAATGATCTGGCTTAACTGCACAGTGGCCTTGCTCGGACCCTGAATCAGCCAGGTGTTTTCATCCATATCGCATTCTTGTTTGCAGAGACCCATCGGCATGACCGGGGCATCAAGTGCCTGAGTTAACCACTTCGGCACATCGGTACCTGGATTGTCTGTAAGGAGATTCCAGTGTTCAACATGACTACCGAAGTTTTGATCATCGATAGTGATGATCTCAGGACTGTTTGAATTTTTCATATGCACAATTGATCTGGGATTGCTTATTTATAGTTAATCGAGGGTCATTCTGATTTTTCAAGTCAATCAGATGAATTTTAAAATTAAATTGCCATCAGATTCTTGTCAATTCTTATTCGCAGTCCAGAGATCAGCATAGTTGTAATTGTCCAAAGGGTGTACCAAACATGTTCATATCAAAAGGGTATAAAGAAAACCGGAACGATGAGCACTGCATTTGCTAGAATAGATGACATTTATTTCTATCCCGGACCCATGCGTGTTGCCATTTAAACTTTGGGTAGATGCCGATGCATTACCCCGTATTCTTAAAGATGTCATTATTCGCGCTTCAGACCGTTATCAGCTTGAAGTGACCTTTGTAGCAAACCAGCCTGTAGGCATCACTCCTTCAATTCGTATTAACTCGATTCAGGCACTCAGTGGTGCCGATGCGGCAGATCAGGAAATTGTAGATCGTATGAATGAACATGACATCGTGATTACCCAGGACATTCCGCTGGCGGCACAAGTCATTGAAAAAGGTGGTATTGCCATTCATCCACGAGGTGAAATCTATACCACGGCAAATGTCAAAGCGCGTCTGCATTTACGTGATTTTATGGATACGCTGCGTGGCGCAGGGGTACAAACTGGCGGACCGCCACCAATTTCTGAGCGTGATAAACGCGAGTTTTCCAGTTCACTCGATCAAACCATTCAAAAGCAAAAGCGTAAAACAGCTGCAAAATAACGAGAAAATTTTCAAATGCCCAAACAAAGTAACCTGATGGTAACCTATGCCTTACTGGTTTTCATCTGGTCCACCACACCACTGGCAATTGTCTGGAGTGTGAAAGATCTGCATCCAATGTGGGCATTGGCAATCCGGTTCTTTCTGGCTCTGCCTTTGGCTTTGGGACTACTTTGGCTGTTTAAAACCCGGTTACCATTTGATCGTGTTTCCTTGCACAGCTATCTGGCAGGGGCCTGCAGTTTTATCGGCTCGCAGACCTTTACCTATTGGTCTACAGACTATCTTAGCTCCGGTATCATTGCCCTGATGTTTGGTCTTTCACCTGTGATTTCCGGCCTGATTGGGCGCTTCATGTTTGGGATGCATCTTTCTCTCAATCAATGGCTAGGGATGACAATTGCCTTAACAGGACTTTCCATTATTTGTCTGGGGGATGCGGATCAGCATATTCAACCAGTCGGGATTGTGATTGCGCTAATTGGTGTACTGGTTTATTGCATGTCTATGTATTGGGTGAAAAAGATTAATGCGCCAATTGATCCGATGGCACAGGCAGCAGGCTCGATTGGCTTGTCAGTAATTTTCTCTATCGGTATGCTGCCTTTTATCTGGCAATACGCACCTACTGCCATGCCACATGCCAAGAGTCTATTTGGATTAGGGTATGCCGTGATAATGGCTTCGCTGATTGCGATGTTCTGTTATTTTAAACTGGTGCAGAAGATCAAACCGACTACCTTGTCGCTCACCAATGTATTGACACCGATGTTGGCACTAATGATAGGCGCTTTACTGAATAATGAAAAATTGCCCCTCATTGCTTTGGTGGGGGTCGTAATTTTATTGTCTGGTCTTGTTGTATATTTCCTGAAAGAAATTCGGGCGAGCATTCAGGCCCGTCATAAAAAGCAATAATTTAGTCAGATTATTGAATTTCGTAAGCTTTCACACATTCACTAATTTTTGCCCGGTCCTGTGGATGTAGAGTAATGAAATAAGCCCCAGTGCGGAATTGGCCATTATCTTCGGCACGGCTATAAACCACTTGCGCTGTCGCTGCAATATGGAAGAAATTCTCTGGATGGCTTAAGGTCAGGTGAATATAGGTGCCTTCCTTGATGAGATGTTTACTAAAAAAGCTTAAGCCAGACTCGGAAAAGTTCACATCTTCAGGAACAGGTAACATGCTCTGTACAATTGAATCGTATAAAGACCCGGTGATCAGGTTTAATTTTTGGTTAAATAAGGATAAGATTCGAGCAATTTGTTGATCTTTTTCAGCTAATTGTTCTAATTCGTAGTTGAGTGCATGATCAAATTGATCTAACTCAGCAAGTAGTAGAAAATAGCGGGGCAATACGAAATTAGCATCGTAAGGATCATTTAAGGCTACATCATCGGAAATAATCTGATAATTAATTCGTAAGGCAGCATCGATGCGTGACATGACACGTCTTTCAGTAACTCCATGCTGATGCTGTAAATTTTCCATAATTTATTACCTCGGACTAGATGGTTATGTTCAAACCAATCTCGCTGTACATAGGGTTGAAATATACTCGCGCACGGCGCAGTAACCACTTTATTTCTTTTATCGCTTTAGTCTCTATGATCGGCCTCACGCTTGGTGTGGCAGTCCTCATTACAGTACTGTCTGTAATGAATGGTTTTGATCGAGAATTAAAAAATCGTGTCTTAGGAATGATACCTCAAGCCACTGTTTCTTCAACACAAATTTTAACAAATTGGCCTGAACTTGCAAAAAAAATTGAACAACATGAACATGTTCAAGGTGTTGCTCCATTTACCCAGTTACAGGGAATGTTGACTGCGCAAGGGCAGGTTGCCGGGATCATGGTCACAGGAATCGAACCAGATTATGAAAAGAATGTTTCTATCATTCAAAATCATATGGTTGAAGGCAGTATCGATCAGCTGAAAAAAGGCGAGTTCGGAATTGTGCTGGGCAAGCAGATGGCAGACTCAATGGGGGTCGGTTTAAACGACAGTATTACCTTGGTATTGCCGGAAGCCACGCCGTCACCTGCTGGTGTAGTGCCACGCTTTAAGCGCTTTAATGTGGTCGGAATATTCAGCATTGGTGCAGAAGTGGATTCAATGATGGGCTATATAGCCCTGAATGATGCGGCAACTTTGCTGCGTCTGCCAGATGGTGCACAGGGGATCCGCATGAAGCTGGATAATATCTTCCTGGCACCGCAAGTTTCACGTGATATTGTCATGAATTTGCCAGCAAACTTCTATGCTTCTGACTGGACTTATACTCACGGTAACCTGTTTAGTGCCATTCAGATGGAAAAGGCAATGGTGAGCTTGCTACTGTTCCTGATTGTCTTGGTCGCAGCGTTTAATATTGTCTCCTCTTTGGTAATGGTAGTAACTGACAAGAAATCGGATATTGCCATTTTACGTACCTTAGGTGCTTCACCTGCGACTATTACCAAAATCTTTATGGTGCAGGGAACTGTCATTGGTGTGATTGGTACCTGTGCCGGTGCAATTCTGGGTATCATTGCTGCAACCAGTATTAGTAGTCTGGTGGGCTGGCTGAACAATACTTTGGGTCTACATATGTTTGATGCCTACTTCATTAACTACTTGCCGTCTTATCTACGCTGGCAGGATGTAGTGCTGATTGTTGTGTTGTCATTGGTCTTAAGTTTTGTAGCAACAATCTATCCTGCGCTACGTGCAGCGAAGATTCAGCCTGCGGAGGCATTACGTTATGAGTAATATCATTCTAGATGCCCAGAATATTCAAAAATCTTTTACCGATGGTAAATCTACAGTTGAAGTGATCCGTGGTCTGTCTTTGCAGGTGCAGGCGGGTGAATTTGTTTCAATTGTTGGTTCAAGTGGTTCAGGCAAAAGTACTTTGCTGCATGTGCTCGGTGGTTTAGATCGTCCAACTTCGGGTCACGTGATGGTGAACGGCCAGCGTTTTGATACGCTGTCTGAAGCTGAGCGCGGTTATGTACGTAATGAGCACTTAGGCTTTGTCTATCAGTTCCACCACCTTCTGCCTGAGTTTACTGCACTTGAAAATGTCGCGATGCCACTGATGCTACGTAAGGGCAGCAAATTCAAGGAAGTGAAACAGCAAGCTGAGTATCTGCTGGAACGTGTGGGCCTAAGTCATCGTTTAACCCATAAACCGGGCGAGCTGTCTGGTGGTGAACGCCAGCGTGTGGCCATGGCGCGTGCCTTGGTGGGGAAACCAAAACTGATGATGGCCGATGAACCGACCGGGAATCTGGATCGTAAAACTGCGGTAAAAATTTTTGAGCTACTGACCGAATTACGTCAGGAGTTCAATATGGCCATGCTGATCGTAACCCATGATGAGCAATTGGCTCAGTCAGCAGACCGTATTCTGCATATGCAGGATGGATTATGGGTGAATGACTGATATTGTCCTAAAAATATTGGAATAATCCTCTTTGATTGAAGCTCACTCCGGTGGGCTTTATTATTGCGTCATAAAATAACAATAAAAAGAAAAATCATGCTGCAATGGCTAGGTGTAGGCTGGATTCTTGGCTTGACAACAATGGGGTGGAATAAAGCTGAATACCAGTTATCAGCAGGATCAGTCTGCCTGATTATGCTGGTATGGCTGCTTATCTACCGGGTCATCCATTTAAGGCTGCATCATGTTTATCTACGTTTTATTTCTATTTTATTTTCCCTAAGTCTGAGCTTTTTATTAGCGCAGGGCTTTGCCAATCATGCTCTTAATCAGCGATTGCAATTTATCGAGAAAGAAGTTGGGCAGCGAGAAGTTATCGTTTATATCTCCCGGCTCAACAAAATAAATACCAATATTATTCAGCAACCCTTACAGGTATTACAGCCGAATGGGACGCTAGTGCAGTGGCTAGGTTCTGTTAAACAGGAAGGACCAGTGCAGGCTGCGTTTAATATGTCAAATCAACTCCAGCTGGGACAGTATTATCGACTAAACGGGGAAGTACGACCGGCACATGCCTATGCCACGCCCGGTGTATTCGATGTAGAGAAATGGCACCTTGAGCAGAACCTGATGGCAGGATTTCGTATTCAACAGATTCAGCCTTTAACCCAGCAAGAAGTTTATGCACTCGGTTTTAGCCAGCATTTACGCCAACAGCAAAGTTTAAGATCCTCGCTACTTCTTTGGATTGAACAAAAACGATTAGAGTTAAGAGTATTTATTTACCAACAGCCAATACGAAACAAAGGATTGATGCTGGCTCTGCTAACGGGAGATGAGAGTTTACTGGATCCAGCAATTGAACAGCAGTTTCGCCGTTTCGGCATGAGTCACCTGCTGGCAATTTCTGGGCCGCATGTAGTGATTTTTGCACTGATATTCTGTGCGAGTTTACAGTTTTTGACAGCCAGGCTTTTTCCAGCTCTCTATCTGAAATGGCCCAGACAATTTTACCTGAGTATACCTTTTTTACTTTGTGTCTTACTGTACTGCGCCTTTGTGGGTTTTGAAATTCCGGCCCTACGTACCTTGTTGATCTGTGTAATGATCACGGCCAGTATCTGGTTGAGGCAGTATGTACAACCTTTAAAGTTACTGATCTTAAGTGCAGCAATATTACTGTTACTGGATCCTTTTAGTATTTTGTCCGCAGCTTTCTGGTTGTCTTATGGTGCCTGTTTTGTCTTGCTGCGAATTTATCAGACCATACAGCGACAACCACGAGATGTAATCCAAAGTCCAGGACAACGTCTATATTTTGCAGTAAAAGTTTTAGTTGAATCTCAGTGGAAAATTTTTGTCGCCTTATTTCCCTTAATGATTATTTTCTTTAAACAGCTGGCCTGGATCGCACCATTGAGTAATTTGTTCGCGATTCCATGGATTGGTCTACTTATTGTGCCACTGGATATTATTGCCGCTCTATTTTTCTTCATTGCGGAACCATTCGCGGCACTGATCTTTCAAATGAACGATCTGATGATCAGTATGTTACTTGGTTTTTTAAATCTACTGGATCATCTGTTTTCACCTGAACTGATCCCGGTCGCAATGACACCATGGCTACTGATATTGAGTGTAGTTATTCTTGTAATTCTTTTTATACCGCGTGGAGCGGTACCCAAGTCATGGGCAGCGTGTGGACTGGTCCCCATCATGGCAATACCGCTTTATCATTCGCCATTTCAATTGCATGTGCTGGATGTGGGGCAGGGTCAAAGCATCTTTATCCGTCAAGGCCAACATAACATGATGGTGGATACTGGTGGTAATTATGATGAAAGTCGTTTTAGTATCGGTGAGCAGATTATTCTTCCATTTCTATCCGTGCAGGGAATATCTAAGCTTGATCAGCTGGTATTGACCCATTTGGATCAGGATCATAGTGGAGCTTATATGCATATCCGTGATCAACTTAAGGTTTCAGAGCTTATCGCCAGTGAACAGCCTGAACTGAATGAAAGTACTCAATTTAAATTATGTCAGCAGGGACAGTCCTGGAACTGGAATGAACAGATTTATTTTCAGGTGTTATCACCGCGGTCAGACTCACTTAATCAGTTTAAACCTGATAAAAATGAAAATTCCTGTGTTATCCATGTACAAGTTAAAGATGCCTGGCCTTATCAGCATTTTTTACTGATGGGCGATACAGGCTGGCAA
The DNA here is from genome assembly GCF_001077515.1 of Acinetobacter sp. VT 511. NCBI lineage: Bacteria > Pseudomonadati > Pseudomonadota > Gammaproteobacteria > Moraxellales > Moraxellaceae > Acinetobacter > Acinetobacter sp. VT 511. Next base: position 278,517 of record NZ_LFRE01000089.1, read on the forward strand.
ACTGAGTTTCATTTGCTAAGAGATTATCCGGATTTAAAAGTCGATGTGTTGGTCTTGGGGCATCATGGTAGTCAGCACAGTTCAGCCTATCAGTTTTTACAGCATTACCGCCCCAAAATCGCGATTGCTTCTGCTGGGCGATTTAATCGTTATGGCCATCCCAGTCGATTGACTCAAGCACGATTACAAGCTTTAAATATTCCACTGTTAAGTACGCCAGAGCACGGTAGCGTCGAGTTTTTTATTAAAGAAAAACAAATACATCTTACATCTTATCGATCAAAATATAGATGGTTGCAGAGAGAAGATCTTAAGATTCAATAGCTGTATTTGTATTTAAAGTCTGTAAAGTTTCTGCTGCAAGTTTTGCCTGTTCGTCCTGATAGGCCTGGCGCAGATCATTAATTTTAGCCAGTGCTTCATCTTGTGGAATGCGATAAATGGTGCCGCCCAGAGACTCATGCGCTTTAAAGCGTTTATAGCTCCAATGGTAGTGCTCCGGGTAACGATGAATCAATTCTTCCATTTTCTTGAAAATAATCTCGGTACCCTGATTCGGGGTAGAGTTATAGATTTGCTCATCGAGGGGCTCGAAGAATACATCAAAGCCTCCTTCAGTATTACGCATTGCAAAAAGGAACAGGCATTTTGCCTTGGTCTTTTGAATCAGTTTGGCGCTGAGGTTGCTTGAGCTGAGTGGTACACCAAAAAAAGGAATATATTCACCGCCTGCAGTTGGGGTATGGTCTGGAAGAATCACTGTCGTGCCGCCTTGTTTCAAGGCTTTAAAAATCTGACGAACGCCTGTTTCATCGGTGGGTAATAAGGTAGCCTGCTCACGACTCCGTGCCTCACGAACAAAGTTATCCACGGCAGGATCTTTGACTGGCTTGTACATAATGCTCATTTGAGTAAATTGAGCGAGATAAGCATTCATGATTTCCCAGGTACCAAAATGCGGCACAATCAGTACCAGCCCTTTATTTGCTGCAAGTGCTTCCTTAAGTAAATGTTGTCCTTCTACATGATGGATACGTTGAAGATTTTTTTCATTGCTCGAGCCCCAAATACTAAAAAACTCAAAATAAGACATCAATTCATTCCGGATTGAGGCACGCGTAATCTCTTCACGTTGCTGTTCTGAAAGCTCCGGAAGTGCAATTTTCAGATTAAAGCGAATAGTTTCTGAGGTCTTGGAAGTCTTCAATAGATTTACAATGCCCGCAAGACTGCTTGCCATCAATCTCGTAATTGGGAGCGGAAGTCGGCTGACGAATTTAAGCAAACCATAGGTTGAATTCTTTGAGCTTTGTGCAGTCATTGAATTGATATTAAGAGCAATGGGAAGGAATAATTGAAATTTATTATAGGATAAAACTGCTGGTTTAGACAGAAATACTCAAATCGATGTATATAATGGGCACAATATAATTATGTGTTGGATTGTTTATGTCCGATTGGCCACCAAAACCTGAAAATCAAATACAAAATACGCCACAACCTCAGCAACCGACAGGACCTGAGTGGAAACTGCTTGAAAAAGCGGTACTTGCCTCTATAGAAGAGCAGCGCCGCGCACGTCGTTGGGGGATCTTCTTTAAATTCCTGACGTTTGCCTATTTGCTGTTTATTATCCTTGCCATGGGCAAAAGCTGCAGTACAGCATCGACTGATGCCACTAAAACATCAGATGAGCATCTGGCGGTGGTTGATATTATTGGCACGATTGCATCAGACAAGCAAAGTGTGAATAGTAACAACACCATCAAGTCGCTGAAGAAAGCTTATGCAAGTAAGCAGGCGAAAGCAGTGGTTCTGAATATCAATTCTCCAGGGGGGTCACCAGTGCAATCTGATGAAATCTGGCAGGAAATTCAGTACCTGAAAAAGCAGTATCCGCAGAAAAAGCTGTATGCTGTAATTGGTGATACTGGCGCTTCGGGTGCTTATTATATTGCTTCTGCTGCAGATGAAATTATTGTCAATCCATCGAGTCTGGTCGGTTCAATTGGCGTAATCATGCCGAACTATGGCGTGAGTAACCTGATGCAGAAACTGGGCGTGGAAGACCGTACCATGACTTCGGGTGAAAATAAGGCACTACTTTCGATGACCCAGCCGGTTGATGCTGCACAGAAAGCCCATGTTCAAGGGGTGTTGGATAATGTGCATGCTCACTTTATCAATGCAGTGAAACAAGGTCGTGGAGCAAAGCTTAAATCAACTGATCCTGCAATTTTCTCAGGCCTGTTCTGGACGGGTGAACAGGCAGTACAATTAGGTATTGCTGACCGTACCGGTAGCTTACAAACCCTGAAGCGTGAACTGAAAACTGATAAAGCCTTGAACTACACCGTTGAATACAGCCCATTTGAGTCTATCTTAGGCCGTATGGGGGCTTCCCTAGGTGAAGGTATTGCCAGCTCGGTCGCTCAGAAACTCAGTACTGAAAGTCAGACCAAACTGCAATGAAGCCAATTATTCATTTTGCGCACGCCAATGGCGTGCCTTCTCGTGTCTATCAGAAACTGTTTGATGGACTAAAAGATGAGTATGACATTATCTATGTGCCGTTGCTGGGTCCAGATAAACGTTATCCGATTGATAATCATTGGAATAGCCTGACCCAGCAAGTAATCGACAGTATCGTACGCCAAGCACAAGGTCGCCAGGTGATTGGTCTGGGGCATTCGCTAGGTGGAGCCTTAACCATGATGGCTGCTCGTCAACGGCCCGAACTGTTCGAGCAGGTGATCATGCTGGACCCACCTTTGATTATGGGACCGTCTTCATTGATGCTGCATATGGCAAAAGTATTCAAGCTAAAGGCTGTGGATACGATGTCACCTGCTGCTTTATCTTTACGCCGTCGTGATCATTGGGAATCCCGTGAGCAGGCAGCAGAATTACTACGTTCAAAGGGCTTTTATAAAGATTTTGATCAGGAGTGTTTTCAAGCCTATATTGATCATGCCTTGAAAGATGACCCAGTGCGGGGTGGGGTTGAGCTGACCATTCCCAAAATGGACGAAGTGAATATCTTTCGTACCAATCCATCCTTATGGTGGTTACCGCAAGCAAAGGTCAAACTGCCGATGCATCTTGTTGTAGGTAATGAAAGCCTGTTTCATAAAAGACAGTTTCCAAGACTGGTTCAGAAGAAGTTTGGTATTCCCTTTACGGTAACGCCAGGTGGACACATGTTTCCTTTAGAAAGACCGTATGAAGTCGTTGGTCTGATCAAGCAGCTCATCGCAGAGCAGTCTTTAAAGTAAAAAAAGTGAAACATAAAAAAACGCATCCGGGGATGCGTTTTTTTATGCAGTGTATTCTTTAGAATTTGCAGAATTGAACCGGTTCCTGCATCAACTCACCGCGATACATTACGCCAGCAGCAGTATGCTGAATCGTACCAGTACAGATCCATTCCACCACTTGCGGGTAAATCAGATGTTCCAGTACATGCACGCGCTGAGCTAAAGAGTGTGTCGTATCTTGATGAGATACTTTTAAAACCCCTTGAGCCAAGGCCTGACCAGCATCCAGTTCAGCGGTTACATAATGTACGGTACAGCCGTGCAGGGTATCCCCAGTATTCAGCACCCTTTGATGCGTGTGCATACCTTTGTAATTCGGCAAGAGAGAAGGATGGATGTTCACCATTTTACCTTCCCAGGCTTTAACAAATTTTTCACTTAAAATTCGCATAAAGCCTGCCAGTATCACTAAATCCACATCCCAATCTAACAGTTGCTGATGCATTACATCATCAAAGGCTTCACGATTCGGATACTGCTTGTGTTCAATGACTGCAGTCTGAATTCCAGCTTTTTGCGCACGCGCTAAAGCATAAGCTTCAGGCTTGTTGGAAATTACGCCGACAATTTGCCCTGACAGATTGGCATCAATCAAGGCTTGCAGGTTAGATCCACTGCCTGAAACAAGAACAGCAATTTTAATCATGCGATTATGCGAAGATCACACGGATTTTTTCATCAGCGCCTTCTACAGACTCGGCATTGTCCGCAATGTGACCCATCGTCCATGCTTTTTCGCCAAGGCTGTTCAGTACGTCTACAGTCTTGTCTGCATCTGCTGCGTCAACAACAAGTACCATACCTACGCCGCAGTTAAATGTACGATACATTTCAAACTGTTCTACACCACCTTCGCGTTGAAGAAGCTTGAATAGTTCAGGCCATTCCCAAGAAGACTCATTCACAACTGCTTGAGCCCCGTTTGGAAGTACGCGAGGCAGGTTACCTGGCAAACCACCACCAGTGATGTGTGCCATTGCATGCACATCTACCTGTTTAAGCAATTCAAGAATCGGTTTTACATAAATACGTGTTGGTTCCATTGCTACGTCAGCAAGTGGTCGACCATCGATGATCTGGTTTAAATCAACGTTTTTCACGTCAAGAATTTTACGAAGTAGTGAGTAACCATTTGAGTGTGCACCTGAAGATGCAACACCAACTAGCACATCGCCTGCTTTAACTTTAGAGCCATCAATAATTTTACTTTGCTCAACAACACCCACACAGAAACCTGCAAGGTCGTAGTCTTCGCCTTCATACATGCCTGGCATTTCAGCAGTTTCACCGCCAACCAATGCACAACCAGCAAGTTCACAGCCAGCACCAATGCCAGTAACAACATTTGCTGCGACATCAACATTCAAGTGACCAGTTGCATAGTAATCCAGGAAGAACAGTGGTTCAGCACCACAAACGAGAAGGTCGTTTACACACATTGCAACCAGATCCTGACCAATTGTGTCATGACGGTTCAAATTCAATGCTAAACGTAATTTTGTACCAACACCATCAGTGCCAGATACGAGAACAGGTTCTTCATAACCTTTAGGGATTTTACAAAGTGCACCAAAGCCACCAAGACCGCCCATAACTTCAGGACGTTTAGTGCGCTTAGCGACGGACTTGATTCGGTCGACTAACGCGTCTCCCGCTTCAATATCGACACCTGCATCTTTGTAGCTTAAACCAGTGTTTGGGGTAGAAGTTGAGTTGCTCATAATGAAGTCTCCGCATTCGCGGCGCTGATTATACCCGAATATACGAAACTCTTATGTTATTTATGTCCTAAAATGCTATCTTTATTCAAATATTTTACTTTTTATAATGATTAATAGAGAAAAGGCAAGACTTTATGGTAGATCGTACCTTACGTCGCATTTTTATCTTGGCTGGTATCGCCTTGATTATTTGGGTGTTATACCTACTTAAGCCTGTTGTTGTTCCATTTGTCGGCGCATTTTTTATCGCCTATCTATTTAGTCCTTTGGTTGATCGTTTACATCGTATTGGTCTGCCGCGCTGGCTCTCTATCAGTATTGTTTTTATCGGGATCGGGGTGGTGCTGACCCTAGCCATGTGGTACTTGGTGCCGTTGGTGTGGAAACAGTTAATGTATGCCCGCGACAGCATTCCTGCTGGAATTCACTGGGTCAATTATACTTTCCTGCCGTGGCTGTCTGATACTTTTAATCTCGTGCCAATGGAAATTGACACCAACCAGATTTCCAGTGTGGTCATGGATTATGTCCAGACCAATTATAGTGCCGACAGCATTCAGGCAATGGCCTTGAAATTGGCACAATCAGGGATCAGTTTTATTCAGATTGGTGGAACAATTGTTCTTATTCCTATCATTGCTTTTTATTTCCTGCTCGACTGGGAACGCATGCTCGACAGCATGCGCCGACTCATTCCACGTCCATACGAGCGTAGTACTTTGGAAGTTGTTGGTGAATGTCACGAAGTTTTGGGTGCATTTGTGAAAGGACAATTTCTGGTCATGGTATTACTAGGCGTTGTTTATGCCGTCGGTTTACAATTGATTGGCCTGGAAATCGGCCTGATCATCGGGATGGTCGCAGGCCTGTGCAGTATTATCCCGTATCTGGGTTTTGCAGTTGGGATTATTGCAGCAGTAGTGGCGACTTTATTCCAGTTTGGAATTGACTGGTGGCAACTGGTTCTAGTAGGCATTGTATTCATGGTAGGTCAGGCGGTAGAAGGCTATATCCTGCAACCATTCCTGCTTGGCGATAAAATAGGCCTGTCACCAGTCGCTGTGGTATTTGCCGTATTGGCAGGTGCTCAACTGGCAGGATTCCTGGGTATGCTGATTGCCTTGCCAGTCGCTGCGGTGATCGTTGTATTACTGCGTCATGCCCGTGAATTCTATGAAAAAAGTGCACTCTACGATAATAGAACCCTCATCATCCAAAAGGCCTCTACTGGCTCTATCAATATTGAAACCCCTAATGTAGATGTAGATATTGACCTGAAATCGCCTCATGAGAAAGCACTGCAAGCAGATGAAAAATCGAGTAAGATTGAAAAAACCCAGCTTAAAGATGGATAGGCCAAAAAATAGATATGCGTCAATTGCAACTTGATATTGAACCCCAGCTCGATGCCCGAATCAGTGATTTTTCGGGTCCGGGATGGGGACATGTAATTGATGCGATTCGCCAGCTCCATGCGGGTCTGATTAATCGTTTCTATGTCTATGGGGGTGCTGGAACAGGTAAGAGTCATTTACTTTCTGCAATTTGTGATTCTTACTTAGAAGTGGGGAAAACTGCAATTCAGGTCTCTTTATTGGAACTTTTGGATGCACCTACAGAAGCCATTACCTCACTTGACCGCTATGATCTGGTAGCTTTAGATGATATTGAAGCGATTAGTGGCGTACCCCACTGGCAAAAGGCAGTTTTTCACTTAATTAATTATAATAATGAAGGCGGTGGTCAGCTGGTCTTTTCTTCAAGGTTTGCTCCGATTGAACTTAAGCTGGAATTACCGGATTTACAGTCTCGTTTGACCCAAGCGGTAAGTACGCGCGTTCCGAACGGAAGTCTTTATGCTGACCGTTTTGCCTTGGTATCATCAGTATTGGATAGACGTGGGATTCATCTGGATCAGCAAATTTTTGATTACCTGCTGAGTCATGGTCCGCATCAGACCTCAGTACTTTTACAAACACTTGAACAGATTATTCAACTTTTAAAGGGTGAGAAACTCAAAGTGAGTAATGCTAATTTAAGGCAGATTTATGCATTGATTGACGAATATCGATAAATAATAAAAAATCTTGAGTAATTACTCAAGTTATGACAGATTAGAGCAAAATAATTCAAATATCGCTAGGATGATGCGATTTTAGAATAAAAAGAAAGAATATAAGAAATTAGGAGAAGGTCATGCTCAAGAAGAGCTTAGGCATTGCTTTGCTATGTATTATGGGGCAGGCATACAGTGCTGAAATTGTCGTCACCACCACTGAAGATATCGTCAGGGATGATAAAGAATGTTCCCTACGTGAGGCTGTGCAATATATTAATCAGGGGATGGATAAGCCTTATCTGGGCTGTGGGGATGACAAGCCTGTTCCTGTTATTAAGTTAAAAGAGAAGGAAATTTATAAGTTAAATTCTCCATTACAAATAATACGCTCCATGTATATCCATACCACCTATGAAAAGAAGATGGGGGATAATCTAGAGGATGGTTTGAGCAATGCAACTATAACAATTATGGACAATCTGCCTGCTAATACCTTGGGCGGAATTTTCAGTATTGCTAATTCTGAAACAGTTTCAGAAAAAAATCAGACCGTATCTGTCAGACTGCGTGAAGTTACACTAGAAGGATGTGGTGCTATCAGTTGTAAAGTGAGCAAAGGAGGCTTAATTTATAACCAAGGTAAGCTCACCCTAGAGTATGTGAAATTACATCGCGGTATGGCCAACGATGGAGGAGCAATTTATATCGCTGGCACAAATAAGACCGATCAAACTAAAAATGGTAGCCTCACGGTTCAAAACTCCTTACTCGAAAACAATACAGCGAATGAAGGGGGGGCTATTTATAATGAATTACCAAACTTCCATATCAGGCAATCTGTAATTAGTAAAAATACAACGACAGCTACAAGTTCTCGTTCATCCAATATTTATACTGAAGATGTGTTATCCAATGAAGAAACTGATGTACTTGTTTTGCCACAATCTTCAATTTACAGTTCTACTCTGTATGGAAATACAGGGGCAGCAGTAACTATTCTTGATGCTATTGCTATTAATAACACCACAATTATAAGTAATTCAATTGGGGTCAAGTTCGATGTAGTAAACAAACCTGGTTATCTAGCAAATAGTATTGTATTGAATAATCCAGGGAGTACCTCTGCTAACACTGATCAGAACTGTCAATTTAGTTCTGAGCAAGTCAAAGTGAGTTCTATTTTGCAGAATAACTTGGTAGGAAACTCCTGTGGTATGGGGTCTTCTATTTATGCAAATGAAATTCTGGATGATGCTTATACGGTTCTTACTGGTGATCAGTTAGAGGGCAAGTGTCCGAATATTACCACTTCATCAAATGCGATTTTATGCCCCTATTTTAAAAATGAAAAACAATTTTTGGGGTATTTCAGGCCAAGAATCCTGATGACATATACAAGTTTGAATACCACTCCAATCTTGAATAAAGGTGAACAGAATACTGATAAAACTAAAGCTGGATGTGTAGGTTATGACCAGCGTGGCAAGTCACCGTTTGGTAAATGCGATCGAGGTGCAATCGAAATCCAAGATTCCAGAGATACGAGTCTGGTGGGACAGGATTTACTGATCGGTAAGTTAAATAATCAGGTGGCCCGGATTTCTATCATAGAAGCATTAGGTGATAGCGATCTTCTGCCTAAAGAGAAATGTAAGGAAGTGGTACTAGACCATCCTCAGGGTGAAGAATGGCAAGACGGCTGTTTACTGATTGAACAACAGGCTCATGTAAGTTCTAAGGGAACCGTTTCTTTGGATTTGGATGGTAATTTAGTTTATACCCCAAAAAATCCTAAAGCAGGCGCAGATCTATTTACTATACGTGTAGTGACTACGATGAATCGTTTTGATTCAAATGCAGCTTATCTTCCAATTCGAGTAAATATCGTAATGGAAGCAGAAAATAATATGAAAAGCGATAAAGTCAAAACATCAGGTGGGGCAACCAGTATATTCTGGCTGATACTATTGATGGGCGGCTTGACCTGGCGAAAACTAGAAAAATAATTTGGAAATACGTGATGAAGAATTATAAAAAAGGACTTTTCACAGCTGCCTTTTTGTCAACTATGTCATTGATGGCAGCTGAAAGTAGAATTATCCAAGTAACGACGACTTTGGATATAGATGATCGTAAATCATGTTCACTACGACAAGCAATCAGAACAGCTTATGAAAATAAAAGTTATGGAAGCTGTAATGTAGGTAATCGTTTACCTGGACAGCCTGATTATATTCAGTTAGAAAAAGGTGAATATGTACTTACTCGGGGTGAGCTCAAGTTAAATTCACCAATATCTTTGTATGGTGCATTACCATTTGATGAGCAGGCTAAAGACTTATTAAAAGGAACTTTCCCGGCCCAACAGCCAATTCAGACCAGTATTAATGCACAAGGCCAGTCACGAATTTTTAATACGGTTACTTCTGGAACTACACTTGAAATTAATAATATTGCGCTAAAGAATGGTTATGCCAAGGCATCTAGTACCGATCGTGGCAATGGTGGAGCTTTATTTATTGGGGGAATACTCAAAATCTACAATTCCGCCATTCTCGATTCCAAAGCGGATAATGAGGGCGGAGCAATCTACTTTGTCGGTAGTGATAGTGAAAGAACCGTATCTCTCATCAAAACCCTGATCATGCGTAATCATGCCCCACTGGGTAGTGTCTGGGCAATGGATTGTGAGCGTAAAGGACTACCAACGACCTCACCAACCAGTATCAGTCATAGCAGTATTGTCGAGAATGGTAATTATCAAACGGGAATGAGTTCCAGCACAAGCATCATTGATTATTGTGGCGCAGGCAGTATTGATATTCATGCTTCTACTATTGCTAAAAATAGGGTAGATGAAGAAGATGGTGCAATTATTCAGTTCAGCTCTCGTACTCAAAAGCCTCTTAATGGTTTAGCTTTATTAGGTTTAGTGAGTAATACGATTGTAGAAAATGAAGCTGCTGCAACCCTCTTATATGATGATAAGGGAATGAAAGCATTTAACTCTAATATATTGGCATTTAATACCGGTCAATCCTGTAGTTATGCCTTAAATGGAGGGAATACGGCAGATCAGTCAATTAATATGATTCTGACAAATAATGCATTAGATAGTACATGTACGGTCCCGGCCGTAAAATTAATAGATGCTGCGAAAAACATCATCATCCCTGCAGCCATAGAACGTTCAGAATTGCTCTCGGATTATAAACCTGCCTCTCCATATAATATATATTTGCCATTGTATTACCCTATAGATAAAAACAGTAATACAGATTTTGTAAATGCTGGACATCTTAACTGTAGTGAAAGTGATCAGCGTGAAATTTTCCGTGTTTCGAATGGAACATTATTGCTCAATCCAGAGAATGCCAATACCTGCGATATTGGTTCTGTTGAACTGATGCGCCTAACTGCAGCAGATATACAGTCATTAAGTAATATCGCATATAGTGAAATGATTACTGTTTATGAAGATCGAATCCAGCAGCTGGAAGCTATGCTAGATGATCCTGGAAATGCACCAAGAAAATTGCAAATTCAGGCTGAACTCGATGACTTTAATTCTTTATTAACAAATACGAGAATATCTGCAAAGTACCGTGCAATTTATATCGATCCATTTGAATTGGCATTACCTAAACAAATTGAAAAAGATGGTGAACTACGAAATAAACCATTTGATGCAGATCAGTATTCGATAACTACTCAAGCCAAAGGTGTAGGAAAATTGGATGCCAGTGCTACAGGTGGAACTAACTTATTTCCTTTTGGTCCAGACGAACAACAAGTATGTGAATGGGTGCCTGAGCTGAAACGTATTATGTTTTACCGTAAGGATGGTGCTATCACACCGCCTGGTGTGAGTGAGTATTGTGTTTATACTCTTACAGAGAATCTTTCTGATAGTGAAAGAGCGAATGGTGTAGTGGCAGAAAGTTCATCGGGTGTATTAGCTGCAACCTTTAACAATATTGCACCTGTAGCTAAAAATGATATTTATACCATTCGTCCAGAAAATGATTTAAGGGTAGAAGTCAATCCATTAAGTAATGACTTCGACGATGATGGACCAATGGATAATTTAGCGCCACAATACAGGAAAACTCCAACTCATTTGGATAACACGGCAGCACCTATTCGCTTTGAAGATATTGATCCTTCATTAATCAATATGTATGCGGAACGTGAGGGAGTATGTCTGGATGGAACGACGAGTGAGAAATGTTATGGTGGTAAAATTACTTTCGAGATTAAAAATAATTTAAGTCAGTTTGATTATCCAATTAAGTATCACTATTATGACACAGAAGGTATAAAGTCAAATACTGCAACTATTATTTTAAGAAATAGCGCGAAAAATACCAATAGCGATAGCAGCGGTGGCGGTGCCATTAATATCATTGCTTTATTCGGTCTGCTTGGCATTGCAGCTTATCGTTCACGTCGTTTATTCAAGAGTTAAAGCGTTATAGAAACAATAAAAAAGCCTCAATTGAGGCTTTTTTAATATCTTTTATTTTTAGCAATAATTTTAATAGTCGGGCTGGGAGAATTAGTTTTCAGCAACTATCAAATGTTTGTTGAAATATTCTTCACGAATCGCAGGGCGTTGTTCAGGCGTTGCTTTTTGCATACGTGAAGCTAACTCTTTGCGTTCATGAGAACTCATTTTCTGCCAGGTTTCGCGCATCTTTTGCTTTTCAGCTTCGGGCAGTTGGGTAAACCAGTCCATGCGCTGTTGTAAGCTTACGCTTTGCTCTGCAGGAAGTTCTTTTAATGTCTGATAACGCTTAATTAAAGCGACCTGTTCTGCATCTGAAAGAGTATTCCAGGTTTCATTGACTTGTGTATCAGCATCTTTGGAAAAAATCCAAAAGCGCTCAAATCCGGCAAAGCTGGTTTGCAGAAAGCCGAATGCACAAAATGCGAGTGCGAGTTTTTTAGCTGCCATGTGGAACCTGGTCCTCACCTAAAACCATTAACATTTCCAAGTCTTCAACCATTTGGGGTGAAAGCTTAGGTACGGACACGACTTGGGTTTGAGGCTCCTCTTGGTTAGCGACATTTGGTAAAACAACAATACCTGCAATGGCAGCTGCAAGTGCAAAACCTGACATTTTGAAGAATGCAAAACGAGAATGCTTGGTCTCCTGAATTTCTTCAAGAACACGGTTCATCACAACAGGTTTGTCCTTATGCTGTTGTGCCATACCATCAAGTTTGGAAGTTACTTTTTTTAAGAAATCATCTTGATTCATTCGGATGACCCTCCCAGAAATGGATTTAGATGTGCAAGTGAGGCACGCAGACCCTGGATTGCACGGTGATAGTGAGTTTTCACACTGCCTTCGCTGCAGTTCATAATTTGTGCGGTGGTATGCGTATCAAAACCTTCCCATGCACGAAGCATGAAAGCCTGTTGTTGACGAACAGGCAATTGGGCAATGGCTTGCTGGATTTCTTCAGCTGTAACGGCTTGATCCAGAAACTCTAATGGGGATGGCGTTGCTTCATCGACGACATCATTGAGTTCGGCATCATCGTCATCGAGCTGAACTTTTTTAAAAAATGAAAATGGCTGATTACGACGCATTTCTTTACGTCGCCAGTCCTGTAACTTATTATTTAAAATGGTGTAGAACAGGGGATACCATTCTTCAGTGGATCGATCTGCATAGGATTTATGCAGGGAAATAAACGCTTCCTGGACCAGATCCATGGCAATGCCATGCTGGCTTTGGGTTGCACTTTCCATCATCACCAATGCACGACCCGTTACGTCTTGCATAAAATTCTTCAGGCGTGACTCAGCTGTACTCTTTAGAGTACTGGCATCTTGCGACTGAAGCTGTTTTGGCGCTAAATCCATAGAGATGGAAAATCCTGTCATTGGATACCCACCATTATTTTCAAGTACATGTCTATATAACGTTGAAAATAATGGTTTGGTTGACATTACACTTGATTATTTTTTCTAGTGTAATCTATTTTTTATGCAGGTCGCTGAGAAATAAAATAAAGTAACTTAAATGTGTGATCAGATACGTTGACGGACCATTTCAAAGAAACAGATTGAACCTGCAATGGCAACATTCAGTGATTCCTGACCGCCTGGTTGAGGGATAGTAACTGCTTCGGCATGTTCCAGTGCATAGTCAGAAACGCCTTGACCTTCATTGCCCAGAATCCATACACAGGCCTTACGCAAATCTTTGCTATATAAGCTGCTAGAACGGTGAGAGCTGGTCACATAAACAGGAATCTTAAAGTTATTAAGCACTTCTTCTAAAGTGACATTTTCAAAACACTGTAAAGAAAAATGTGCACCCATTCCTGCACGTAATACCCGTGGAGACCAGAGCGATGCAGAACCTTTGGTGCAAATGATCTGATCAATGCCAGCCGCAGCAGCTGAGCGGAGCAAAGTACCGACATTGCCCGGATCTTGAACATTTTCAAGAATCAGTGTGTCTGCGGTGTAATCCAATGCTTGGCTAGAGCTTGGAATATCCACGATTGCCATACAGGCAATCGAAGTTCCTAATGTACTTAAGTCTTTATATAAAGATTCACCAATAACGAAAACGACACCGGTGTATTTCTGTAAAATGATCTCAAAGTCTGGATGTTGCAGGGCATGTTCGGTGGTGAAAATAGAATTGATTTTCTTGCTTTCATGAAGCCATGCAAGACACAGGTGTGTGCCTTCAAGCACAGTTTGTCCTTGCTTTTTTCGATACGAATTCTGTTCAATCAAGCCACGCAAGTGCTTAATTTTAGGATTATCTTTAGATTCAAGGAAGATTGTTGGCATGGGAGAGAAGTCCACGGCAGTCAGTAGAACGCCAACTGCCGTTTTTAAATATTAGTTATGGTAGCTAGTGACAAGAGCAACTTCGTTTTTCGAACCGATGATCACTGGAACACGCTGATGCAAGTCAGTAGGCTGGATGTCAAGAATGCGAACACGACCAGTCGTAGATGCACCACCTGCCTGTTCCATCAACATACTCATTGGATTTGCCTCATACATCAGACGTAAACGGCCAGCTTTTTTCGGATCTTTCAGGTCATATGGATACATGAAGATACCGCTACGGCACAGGATACGGTGAATATCGCCTACCATACATGCAACCCAGCGCATGTTAAAGTCTTTTTCACGAGAACCAGTTTTGCCTGCAAGAAGTTCATCGATATAACGTTTTACAGGTTCTTCCCAATGACGTTGGTTTGATGCATTAATTGCATATTCTTTAGTATCTGCAGCAACCTGAATATTTTCAGAAGTCAGCAGGAATTCCTGGGTTTCTGGATCGAAAGTGAAAAAGTTTGTACCTGCACCTACAGTCAGCGCCATCATGGTAGATGGACCGTACAATACATAACCTGCTGCAACCTGATTGACACCCGCTTGCATGAAGTCTTCTGCCTGAGTTAGGGCATTTTTAGCAGGTAAAATCGAGAAGATGGTGCCAACACACATATTGATATCAATATTGCTTGAACCATCAAGTGGATCGAACAATACCAGGAATTGACCATTTTCCTGTGCAGGAGTGAACTCATCCAGTTCTTCAGATGCCAGGCCACCTACATTTGGATGAACTTTTAATGCATCGATCAAATAGTCATTAGAGATGACATCCAGTTTTTTTTGTTCTTCGCCCTGAACGTTCTCATGCTGAGCACTGCCCAATACGCCAGCCAATGCACCTTTTTGCAGTGCTTGATCAATTGTCTTAGATGTATTTGCAATTGTTTCAATCACTTGTGCAAGTTCAGGCGTGAGATTCCCAGTTTTTTGCTGTAAAAATTGGGAAAGGCTTAGGTAAGACATGTCAGAAAAACTCCGAATAAAAATTTATCAGAATGATAAAAATGTAATTGGGCTATATTTTAGATGAGAACGTGGTAAAAGAAAAATTAAACTGAGACTATTTGCTATGATTTTACACTTGCAAGTCCGCTAGAAAATGCTATGTTGATTAAAAGGAAAACATAGGTTCAGGAGCACAAATATGACAACATTAAAGTTTGATGCGACTCCTACGCCGAGCGAAGCCATTAATTTAGATGAAATTTCTGAAGATAAGATGAAGGAAGCCTGGAAGGCTTATGAGGCTAAGCCGGAGTATAAAGAGTTCAATAAACACGACATGATTGAGTCGATGCAGTATCCCGAGGACGAAGAAGCTCAACACTAAAATATGTTTCGCATTCAAAAAAAGCACTCATCAATGAGTGCTTTTTTATTTGCAGAACTGAGAACAGTTCAGGCAGTTTTATTTGAGTAGTGGTGGAACCGCTTCGTAGTTAATTTCTACACGACGGTTTTCTTTCCAGGCATTTTCGTCATGACCTGGATTCACTGGCATTTCTTTACCATAGCTCACCGCTTCAAGTTGACCTGCATTCACGCCAGTCGTTATCAAGAAGCTTTCTACCGCTTTGGCACGACGTTCACCAAGTGCCATGTTGTATTCACGTGTACCACGTTCATCAGTATGACCTGTCAAAGCAACACGTGAATTGGCATTTGCCATCAGGAATTGGGCGTGGGCTTGCAGGGTGAGAAGATCGTCATTTGACAATTCACTACTGTCATAGTCGAAGTGCACCACACGTTTTGCCAGGTAAGCTTTATTTTCAGCAGTGACACCTTTAGAAGATGCACCAGCCATGCTTTGTGCATTTAGTGCAGCATCTTCGCTCAAACCTTGAGTGTCGACAGTTGTGGCTGAACCTGCGCCAAGTTCACCGGTTTGCGTTTGTGTTGCTGGTTTACGGCTGGCACAGCCAGTCATCACTAGTGCAGCAGCCAGTAATGGAAGTGCGAATAATTGTACTTTTTTCATCTTCATCTCCATGAAGTTTTGAGTATGTTGAAGTAATGGGTTATTTAGGTGCCCAAGCTGGTTCACGAACTTCACCTTGTTCACTTGGCAGGTTCATACGGAAACGGCCATCAAGTGACATGATCGATAGCAGCCCACGTGAACCTTCACGTGTTGCATAGACTACCATCTGACCATTTGGTGAGAAGCTTGGTGATTCATCCAGACTGGTAGGCGTGAGGATATTATTCACACCTGAATTCAAGTCTTGAATGGCAACTTTGTAATTACTGCCACTTGGACGGTGAACCAATGCCAGTTTTTTACCATCTGCGCTTAAAGTACCGCGAGCATTGAAGGCACCACGGAACGTAAGACGTTTGGTTGCACTGTTGGCAAAATCATAACGATAAATCTGTGGCGAACCGCCGCGGTCAGAGGTGAAAATAAAAGATTTGCCATCTGGTGCATAACGCGCCTCAGTATCAATCGCTGAGTCATTTGTCAGACGTTTTAACTGGCGAGTTTCTAGATTCATTTCATAGATTTCAGGATTGCCATGCATAGAAGCTGTAAATAGCATATTCTTGCCATCTGGGGAGAAACTTGGCGCACCATTTAGACCACGGAAGCTGGCCAATTTTTCACGTTGACCAGTTGCCAGATTTTGTAGGTAAATTGCCGGACGTTTGGTTTCAAATGAAACATAGGCAATCTTTTTCGCATCTGGTGTCCAGGCTGGGGACAGGATTGGATCACGTGAAGTCAGGATGGTTTTTGGTTGTTCACCATCGGTATCAGCAATCTGCAGGGTATAACGCTGATCAGGTGTCGCAGGATTGCGCAGTACATAGGCAATACGGCCGCTAAAATCACCTGGAATACCGGTCAATGCTTGGAAAATGGCATCACTGATCATGTGAGCAGCTTGACGGGTACGTGTAGCCGGTACTGTTAACAGTTCATTCAATAGATACTGTTTTTTCTCAATATCATAGAGCTGATATTGAATTTCATAAGAACCATCAGCATTGGTTTTGGATGAGCCTGTTACCACATAAGGTACACCTGCAGCTGCCCAGGCATCCGCATTCGGATTATTCAGGGTTGCTGTTGCCGGCAGGTTTTTTGAAGCACTAGTAAACTTGCCAGAACGGTTCAGGTCATTTTCCACAATCGGGTAGATGCTCTGGTCCTGACTGAATGGCACGATCGCAATCTTTGGAGCTGCTTCAGGGGCCTTAGTAATTTCAAGATGCAGTTGCGCCTGTGATTGTGTTGCAGTCAGTGTACCCAGCGCAGCGAATATGGCAAGGCAGAGTAAGTGTTTGCGCGTTTTTTCCATCATTCGTTATTTACTCAAATCAACGGATTTATTGTGAATATGATTTGCGTTACATCATCGCATGAATTTGGCTGAATGAAACCACTCAGCAATGATCAAACTGTTATAACACTGTGAAAAGTGAATATTATTTTGCCGCTCTTTGCTGAAGTTTAACTTAAAAAAATAAAAGCCATAACTGTTTTTCAGATTATGGCTTAAATTTTTATTGTGCAGTGAAGGTAGAGGTGAAACTCCGGGCTTCACGCCGTGCATCTGGATCAGATGGCATCGGGTAGGGTGCAGCAGCACGAACTGCGGCTTCTACACTGGCTTTCATGTCTGGATCGCTAGCATTCACGATCACAGAAACCACAGAACCGCTGTCACTTAAGGTAACCCGGGCAGTCGCTTTCTGACCGGAAGAACCAGTAGGCGTATCCCAGGCACGCTTGATCTTATTTTCAAAGTCGCGTTTTGCTGTAGAGGCAATCCGTTTTGCTTCAGCTTTTTTCTGGGCAGCTTCTTCAGCGGCCTGTTTAGCAGCAGAAGCTTTTGCCTCAGCTTCAGCTTGTGCTTTAGCTTCGGCATCCGCTTTAGCTTTCGCATCGGCAGCAGCTTTATTTTTGGCGGTGGCATCCGCTTTAGCTTTAGCATCTGCTTCGGCTTTGCGTTTGGCCTCAGCATCGGCTTTCGCTTTTGCAGCGGTATCCGATTTTTCCTTGGCAGCGGCATCTGCTTTGGCTTTCGCGGCAGCATCAGCCTTACGTTTTGCTTCGGCATCAGCTTTCGCTTTTGCATCAGCGGCAGCTTTATTTTTCGCAGCAGCATCGGCTTTTGCCTTAGCAGCAGCTTCAGCCTTGGCTTTCGCCTGTGCATCCGCTTGCTGTTTAGCTGCTAAGTCAGCTCGCTTTTGTGCTTCTAGTTTTGCTTTTTCTGCAGCAACTGCTTTCTGCTGAGCTTGCTGTTCTGCACGGCGGGCAGCTTCTTGTTCAGCTTTTGATTTGTTTGCAGCATCGGCTTTTGCTTTAGCAGCCGCTGCCTTGGCCTGTTCTGCAGCCTCAGCACGTTTTGCTGCTTCTGCGGCTTGCTGTTCAGCCTTGCGTTGTGCTGCTTCTGCGGCTTTCGCTTCTTGTGCGGCCTTTTGAGTATCTACTTTTGGTGCCGGTGGCGTCACTGGAGGGGCAGCAGTTGGAATTACTGGGGCTGCTTCCGTAGGCTCAGCAGTCTGCGTGATCTGTTCTGCCACATTTTCATGGGCAGTTTCATCAAACTCGGTTTCTTCACGTGTGACCGGTTTTAAGTCTTCAGGATTTACCAGTACAGTTTTAATCTGTTTTGGCGGTTCCGGCGGTTTGCTCATCCCCAGATAAAGTAATCCCACCAAAGCGACTGTATGGACTCCAATCGTGAATCCAATCGCAAGCACTTTCTGCTTAGAGGGTGGCTTTTTGAAATCTTTCATAAATTACTTTATAGGGGCGGTAAGCAAGCCGACTTGTGCGAGACCGGCATCCTGTAGGGCAGACATGAGTTTCATGACTTCGCCATAAGGACGAGTCTCACTCCCATTAATCAAAACGCTAAGCTGTTTGTTCGCAGTCTGTGCTTCATTTTGTGCATTGGTCAGGACTGTTTTTAATTCATCGAGCGTTAACACATCATTTGCGTGATTTTTATCTTCTAATTTAATCGTACCATCTGCTTCTAAAGTCACGATCGCAGGGCGGTCCTCAGCTTGAATTGGATTGCTATTGGCTTGTGGCAAATCAACCTTAATACCGGTAGTAATCATAGGTGCCGTCACCATAAAAATCACCAGAAGCACCAACATCACGTCAATATAAGGCACGACGTTCATGTCACTTTTCAGTGGTTTTTTAATACGCTCAAAGCGTCCTGAACGTTGAATAGCCATTAGTCATTGTCCTGAGGCTGGCCAAGTGACTGACGTTGTAACAGGGCCACCATTTCTTCTGCGAACAGGGCACGATCAGAATAAACTGCTTCACCTTTAGCTGTGTAATGGTTGAATGCCAATACTGCTGGAATGGCAGCAAATAAACCAATTGCGGTTGCAATTAAAGCTTCCGCAATGCCTGGCGCTACAGTTGCTAGCGTGACCTGATCCACATCTGCCAGACCAATGAAAGCATTCATGATGCCCCAGACTGTACCGAACAGACCGACATAAGGCGCAACTGAACCGATACTGGCCAAGGCACCTAAGCCATTTTCCAGGCTACCCTGATCACGGCTTAAGCCCACGCGCAGAATACGTTCAGTGCCTTCAATCGACTGGGTGGTAGAGGCATTGCGTTTTTTCAGTTTAAGAAACTCACCCAGGCCCTGATAGAAAATATCTTCCAGACCGGTACGTTTAGAGTTCAGCTGAGCATTGTTATAAAGGGTATTCAGTTCAGCACCAGACCAGAAGATCTTCTGAAAATGTTCATCTTCAGCCTGTGCTTTTTTGTAGCCCATGTAAAGCTTGGCAATCAGATACCAGCTATACAGAGATGCCAGTAAAAGAGACAGCATAACCAGTTGTACGACAGGGCTTGCTTGTAAAATAAGATCTGATACTTGTAGGGATGATGCTAACTCGGTTGCCATAGTGTTTACATGTGCCAATTCATTTTTTTAATCTTGTTCCAATTCTTGTCGAATCAGGTCGCGTATTTCATCAGGTAGGCGACGTGGACGCATATCAGCGCCGATACAGGCCAGCTCTACCTCACCCGATGCAAGCATGATTTCACCACGATAAATATTTTGTTGCAATACAAAAGATGAAGCTTTAAGTGAAACGACACTTGCAGTGACGGTAATTAAGTCATCCATCATAATAGGACGCGAATATTTCACGTTAATTTTATGTACAACAAAATTGTAATCTTTTTGATGCCAGTAGTGGCTGATGCCTGATGCACGCAGCCATTCGGTACGTGTACGTTCCATAAAGCGAATATGATTGGCGTGATAGACAATGCCACCCGCATCTGTGTCTTCAATATAAACGCGGATATTGAATTCAAATTTATTCGCCATAATGCTTTTCCATTGGTTTTACATGCAGATTAATGCTGCTTTCTGCACCTAATTTTGAGCTTAGAATTTGCCAAAATCAGGCTACAAGTCAAGTGATATCAGGCTGGGCAGTTTAGCATACTGACTTTTTTGACCAATGGCACAAGATTTCAAAGACGTGAAAAATTTTATCTGTAGGGGCGGTATTAGAGAGACCGCTAGCGATAAGAACTAATCAATTAATTTTTAAACAGTCCTACATTGAACTGGATGATTGTCATAGTCGCCTTTAAAGAAAATGGATTGCGTATCGCGGTTTATGGACAGTACATAACTTGGACTGTTATGAGGGTGATCACGATCTACCCAGCGAATTTGAGGAAGTTGAAGTAGGGGTTGAGCGTTGACGTAAGTCACTGAAGCTTCACCATTCCAGCAGGCATTTTCGGCACAGATGGAGACATGTTTATGACGATTGACTGAGATTGTTAATTTATCTGGTGAAGAACTAGATGGGTTTTTAATACAATTTGGATGCGGGTAAAGACTTTGCAAAATTGCATTATTGCACTCCCAGACATCTTGGGCAGAAGTTATTGCAGGATATAAAATAGCGCAGGTCGCCAATAAGAACACTTTCATGACTTAATCCTCATTGAATACTTTTTTATAGTCTTAGAATGCCTATCTGCTGATTTTTATTTGTATTTTAAAAACTATGTATGGAAGAAAATTTAATCAGAATAGACAGTTTAAGCTTTATATTTTTTCTAAAGAATTTTAATCACTTTTTATTTTAAGTGAGTATTGCTTCTCATTTTTTAAATTTAAAAGTTTTATATAGACCAATCAATATCTTCAGAGAGAGGATTTGTAGCGAACGGTAAAGAGTAAGCATAATATGTAATAAAGAATTAAAGTTTTAAATCATATAATATTTAACATGCTTGAATATTAGACGATAAGACAGGAGATATTGAAGAAAAAATATATTTGAAAATACAAGTTATTTAGACAGCTTTTAAATAGATGAATGGCATGCTATTAAATAATAGCTAAAAGAAATTAATCTTATCCTATACAGGTTTTTGTTAAATTAATTGAACAATATTAAGAATCACCAGCAAAAAGTGAGTAAATCACCTGTTCTGATTCAAACACTAGACTCTAGCTGCTTTGATCTGTCTCTTTATTATAAGGCTCCTTAGATTGATTTTCTTTCTAAGGGGAGCTGCAAACAGTACGGTGAATATCTACCTAGGGTTATTGTGGAATATAAGAGAAGAGAGTTGATGTTTAAATCAGAACAGATAGAAAAGTGTTGTATAGAAAGATGAAAAAATGAATGAGTCCAAAAACTCATTCATTTGGATACATCAGATTATTTCTTCTTTTTCCAGTTGGCCTGCACCTGCTCAGCCACTTTCGGATAGTCCAGAATAAAGCGAACATGACTTTCAACCCCAGTTTTCAGGGTCGCATCATCGACAATGAAATTCGGGTTATGGTTTGGTGCGGCCTGATTCATATCCTGATCAGCTGGTGTTGCTCCAACAAATACAAACAGGGATGGCATCAGCTGGCCATAGTAAGCAAAATCTTCACTAGCGCTGGCATTGTTGTCTAAAACATGCAGTTTATCTTCGCCCTGTACGCTTGCTAAGGTCGGGCGCATTAATTCAGTCAAGGTTTTATCATTGGTGGTGACCGGTGCATAGGGAGAGATTTCAACCTTGACCTTGACATCGTTGGCAGCAGCATTGTGTTCCAGCATTTTCGGCAAGTCTTTTAAAATGCCTTGACGCACATCTTCACTATTGGAACGGATGGTGCCGACCATATTGACCTGATCTGGAATGACATTACCGGTTGTGCCACCCTGTATGCTGCCAATACTGACCACGCCCATCCCTTTAGTCAGGTCGGCTTTACGGCTGATCAGACTTTGTAAATTGGTCACCATCTGGGCAGAGGCATAAATCGGGTCTTTACCTGCCCAAGGCATGGAGCCATGTACCTGACTGCCATTCACCTGAATGCTTAAATGATCGGCACTATTTAAAATCGCACCATCTTTATAGAAAATATTGCCACTTGGCATACCTGCCATGACATGCATCCCGAAAATCACTTCAGGTTTTGGATTGTTCAAGGCACCATCGGCAATCATTTTGCGTGAGCCAATCTGATCGCCATGGGTGAAATTATCAATATCTGCACCACCTTCTTCAGCTGGCTGGAATACCAACACCACTGTTCCTGCAATTTTATCTTTATTGGCGGCCAGAACTTTGGCTGCCCCTAGGAGCATGGCAGTATGTGCATCATGACCACAGGCATGCATTACATGGGTTTCTTTGCCCTGATAAATCGCTTTTTGCTTGCTGGCGAATGATACTGGTGCAGTTTCCTGGATGGGTAAGGCATCCATATCTGCACGCAGGGCCATGACTGGACCCGGTTTTGCACCTTTCAAAACTCCAATCACACCAGTCTTGGCATAACCTTTGCGGACCTCAATACCATAGGACTTCAGTTCCCTTTGCACCAGTTCGGAGGTTTTAAATTCCATATTGCCCAGTTCAGGATGCTGGTGGATATGCTGGCGTAACTTGATGGTATGAGCTTCAGCTTTCTGCACAGAATTATCAATCCAGTCTGCCAGACTCATCTGACTGGCAAACGCAAGTGGAAGACAAAGGCAAAGCCGCTTATACATATTCATATCTGGGGAGAACCTTAAGAATCGGAGATGGTTAAAAGGATATTCTAGAATGGCATACTGGCTTTAAATTAACCAAAACCTGCACGGTATATAGTCAATACTTCTAAGGTATAAAGAGGGAGTTACCTTGCTGTTTAAGGAAATTATTCAGTAAGTTTTATTGTAATTTTATGTATCTCAGGGACATGTGGTTTTTCTCTCTTTATATACCTGCTTCCTATATTGAAATTTATTCAAAGAAGTATAGATCGATCAAATGATTAAATTTTGAATATTTATGATGGGGTATGTACCAGATTGGCATTAGGATTGCATGAAGTTAGCTTGCATTAATTTTTCATGGAATTTGAACATATGTTAAAACCTTTAGCTTTGTCTCTTGCTGTAGCAGCAAGCTTTTCTTTTATTTCTGCACATGCGGCAGCTGAAGATTTTAAAATTTTAAAACAGCTTGAAAGTAAACCAGTCTTACTCAAAAGTGGGGAATATAAAGGGAATTATTATGTTCCAAGCACCTTGAATACCATCACTTGGGGCTATTTACCTAACAAAGATGCCAAACCTGTGTTGACCATTCCATCGGGCAGCACTATTACCTTTGATACAGTTTCGCATGAAGGCTTGCTTGAAGACCAAGGACGTGATGCTGAAAAGTATTTCACTTCTAAAGGTGTGAAACCTGAGCATATTTTGCCTGAAGCGAAACTGATTACAGGTTCTAAGTTAAAGCACGATTTCCATAAAGATGGTCCACATATTATTACCGGACCTGTCTATGTGAAAGATGCGATGCCAGGTGATATTTTAAAAGTCGAGATTTTAAAGGTTGAGCCACGTGTGCCGTATGGTGTGATTTCGAACCGCCATGGCAAAGGCACATTGCCTGAGTTTCCTAAGCGTCAAAAGCATGATCATGCATCGCCTGCAAACCCAGAAGCCTATGGCAATGTTTCCATCTTTACTCCAATTGAAAAGAATAAAGAGGGTATTTGGGAAGGCGTTTTAAAAACTGAATCTGGTAAAGCGATTCGTTTCCCGCTGAATCCGTTTATGGGCACGATGGGCGTTGCACCAAATACGAGCGACCCTGTGCATTCTGTGCCACCATCGTTCTATGGCGGTAACATTGATATTAATGATTTAACCGCAGGTGCGACGGCTTACTATCCTGTACAAGTGCCGGGTGCGTTGTTCTATACGGGTGATAGTCATTTTGTTCAAGGTGATGGTGAGGTCGCATTGACCGCACTTGAAGGTTCTGCACGTGCGACCTTTAAAATTACGGTATTAAAAGCGGGGAGTGACAAAATACCAGGTAAATCGTTGAAGCAGCCTTTGGGTGAAAATGATGAGTTTTGGATTACACCAGGTTTAGATGAAGACCTTGATGAAGCGATGCGTAAGTCGACTCGTGAAGCAGTACGTTTTCTTGTAGATGAATACGGGATTTCAGAAGAAATTGCTTATGCGTACTTAAGTGCTGCAACGGATTTTGAAGTGTCTCAAGTGGTAGATAAAACCAAAGGAATTCATGCCATGATTCGTAAAGCGGACTTTAAGGAGTTTAAGAAAGACACAAAATAAGTCTGAATAAAAACTTAGAAAAAAATAGGTTTGTGCTTTTGCCAACTGATTTAGACATGGTCAGTTGGCTTTTTCTTTTGTAATGCTTTGAAAGTGTTTAGAATATGATAAATGAATAGTCGCTTTAAAATAAAAAGGGCAAGTTGTGGCAGTAGAAGAAAAACAAGCAGTCGTTTTAAAATAGCCGAAAGATCAGAAAGTGTATTTAGATGTGCAGCACTCGACAGATTGGGTTGTTGTAATTAGTGTTATAGCATCAGCTCTTATTAGCTTTATAGGATTCTTAATTACTATATATATATTGTGAAGAAATCAACAGAAAGCCAAATCGTTTCTAATAAAAATCTCGTAAAGCAACAAGAAAGGTTAAAGATTATAGAACTGAAAATATTAAATAGAAATAATATTTTGGATAAAATAAAAGAGTTAGTGAGTGATAATCTTTACTTGGCTGGAAATATACAAAACCAAATTGAAATAGGGATTAATGAGATACGACAACAGAAATTTAATGATTTTTTTCATTCTAGGCATCATGGTGATTTCAAGATAGTACTTAATAATTATCAAAGCTCTATAAATCGTCTAAAAGTATATCTAGGGAATGAAAATCGACATGCACAAGAATTAAATAAACATTTTCGAAGAATGCAATTACTTTCTTGGAGTCTATATACTGCCAATATGCATGAACCAGCTTTGAGTGAAAGTCTTGATCAATGGATAAAAGAGTTTAAAGTGGGTGAAATTTTGGTGCAAAACTATTTGAATGATGAACTTAAACTTATTTATGAAGATTAATAAAAAAGCAGCTTAAGCTGCTTTTTAAAATCACTTATCTTTTGGTTCAGGCGGTGTCATCCCAAACTGCAAATACGCCATATTGGTGGCAATACGACCACGTGCAGTACGCATCACATACCCTTGCTGAATTAAATACGGCTCAATCACATCTTCAAGCGTTCCTGAATCTTCAGCCATTGCTGCAGCCAACGCTTCAACACCGGCAGGACCACCATCAAAACGCTCAAGCAACATCGATAAATAACGGCGGTCGAGTGTATCTAAACCATCTTTATCGACATTCAGCATATCTAGCGCACGTTGTGCCATGTCTTGGGTCACTTCGCCTGTGCCTTTGACCTGTGCATAGTCACGCACACGACGTAATAAACGATTAGCAATACGTGGTGTACCACGAGAGCGGCGAGCAACTTCAAGCGCACCTTCGTCGGTCATAGGCACATCCATCAAACTCGCTGAACGTTTAACAATATGGGTTAAGTCTTCAACTGAATAGAACTCTAGACGCTGCACAATCCCGAAACGGTCACGCAGCGGAGAGGTAAGCAAACCTGCACGTGTGGTAGCAGCCACCAACGTAAATGGCGGTAAATCCAATTTAATCGAACGTGCCGCAGGACCTTCACCAATCATGATGTCGAGTTGGTAATCTTCCATCGCCGGGTAAAGAATTTCTTCAATGACGGGTGAAAGACGATGAATTTCATCAATAAATAAAACGTCACCTTCCTCTAAGTTGGTCAGCATGGCCGCCAAGTCACCTGCACGTTCAAGCACTGGGCCAGAAGTGGATTTGAGATTACCACCCATTTCACGTGCAATAATATTGGCCAGCGTGGTCTTGCCCAGACCGGGAGGACCAAAGATCAGGGTATGATCAAGGGCTTCTTCACGGCCACGGGCTGCACCTATAAAGATTTCCATTTGCTCACGAACTACTGGCTGACCAATGTAGTCATCGAGGGAGGTTGGGCGAATCGCACGATCAAACTGATCTTCGGGTTTTTCAGAACCACTGATGAGACGGTCTTGCATATCTAATAACTTAATCTCTTTATTGAAGCTGTTTGATGCTGCGGAAACAGCCTCAAATAATGATTTGTGTTTAGCTGCCATTGTGTAGGCGTTGTTTTACTTTTGAAAGATCAAAAGTAACAAAAATCTTTTGTTGAGTTGAGGGTACGTCCTGTACCCCAACTCAACTGGCGACATCCATGTCGCTAGTCAAGTATTGAAAATAGGAGAATAAACAAACTTATTTAACATTAAGTCATTTTCCTATTATTTATTCATCGACTTTAATGCCGCACGGATAATATCACTGGCTTCAGTAAAATCACCTTTGGCTGCATTAACCAGTTTTTGGGCTTCCAGAGGTTTGTAACCCAATGACTGTAATGCAGCTTCCGCTTCTGCCACTGCAGAATTGCCAGTAAATTGGATTTGCTCAGTGGTAGAGTTGCTTGGTGCTGTACTTGAAGCCATGGCTTTAAAGCGGTCACGTAATTCAATCATTAAACGTTCTGCGGTTTTCTTGCCTACGCCGGGCACTTTCACCAGCGTATTCACATCTTCATGTTCAACGGTATGAATCAGCATTTCTACACTCAGGGTAGACAGAATGCCAAGTGCCATTTTAGGGCCAACGCCGTTCACCTTTAATAAGGTGCGGAAAATAGTTTTTTCCTGTGCATTAATAAAGCCATAAAGTAACTGGGCATCTTCACGCACGGCCAAATGTGTCCAAAGGGTAATTTTCTGGCCTTTTTGCAGCTGGCAAAAAGTGGTCAGTGGCGTATCAATTTCATAACCGATACCATTTACATTCAACAAAACAGTCGGTGCTTCCAGTGCCAGCACTTCACCAATCAGACATCCAATCATTTTTTATAAATACTCAATTTCAATACGGGCATAGTAGTCAGCATTCGGTCTAAAGGCAAAATACTGCAAATCAAAAAGTTGCGATTTGTCGAGATTATCAGCAAATCGTATAGATTATTAAATTAATCCAGCTTTATTGCCATGCAGTTCCTGAGCCAGGTTATAAGCCTGATGATCCGAAAACTTGGAAATAATATCCAGTACCTGCATGATATTGTCATAATGATCTGCATGGAACTGTGCACCTGAACGGTTCAGAATCGCCATCAGGCGCTGTTCCTTAAAGCTCAGGTTTTTATGGGGTGTGGTCAGTGGAATAAAGGCATCTAGAATGGTTTGCAGACTCTGATGGGCAATAATTTCCAGACCGGCTTTTTGCGGATGTTCAAAGATTTTGTCTCTCGCCAGTTCTTTGGCCCGGTTAATCCCAATCTCTATGTCTGAACTGCAATAACCTAGCAATGAGCCTTTTAGCTGGCCCATCAGAATTTCCTGCTGGTGATGGGCAAATGCCGTCGTGACTTCAGCTACCAGACGTTTCATTACCCGGCCACGCAGGGCAGCAATTTTTTGCTGCCAGGTTGTATCCGGCATCCCGATCTCGGATGGTGTTCCATAATCCCCTAACAAGTTTAAAAATACTGGTTCTACTTCGCCATAGCTGAGCATATTCAGACTGATGCCATCTTCCAGATCAATCAGGGCATAACAGATATCATCGGCAGCTTCGAGCAGATAGGTTAGGGGATGACGACAGTAGCGATATTCACCCAGCTGTATCAGTCCAAGCTGTTCAGCAATTTCTTTTAAAATCTCTTTTTCAGATTGATAACAACCAAATTTCGGACGATGGCTGGCTGGCGTATTGCCAGTAGGATCGATGGTCTGAGAGAGCCATGGATATTTCAAGTAAGCACCCAGCGTGGCATAGGTCAGACGCATACCGCCATCGTTAGGATGATAGTCAATCTTGGTCAGCAGGCGCAGACCCTGCGCATTGCCTTCAAACTGACGAACATCAGCTTCCTGTTCCGGGCTTAAATTTTTCAGGAAATCAGTATGAGAGGCATCATCAAACCATTCACGAATAGCGTATTCACCGGCATGGCCAAAAGGCGGATTACCAATATCATGTGCCAGACAGGCAGCCTGAATGATGGCACCGACATCGGCAGGAGAAATCCAGGGAGGTAACTGATCCTTGATTTTTTCCGCAGCCAGCATACCCAGGGAACGCCCAATACAGGACACTTCCAGTGAATGGGTTAAACGGGTATGAATGCCATCATGCTGAGTCAGAGGGTGGACCTGAGTTTTACGATTTAACTGGCGAAAACTTTGCGAAAAAATAATACGATCATAGTCTTTATGGAACGGGCTACGCGCCAGTTCAGAACTTTGCTTTTTGCTGCCAATACGGACAGTGGAGAGTAATTCCAGCCAACGCATTTGAGTCATTTATCATTATTCAATCAATTCTTTAATGCATGATGCCAAAAATGGAGCTAAAAATATATGGAGTTGCGACATAAGTTGCCGTCTTAAAGTGAGATAAGGGTAAAGAGTTTTTAAAAGATGATTTTAATATTAAGATACTTCAATGGACGACAAGAAATATTTATTTTCAAATAAAGGGAGTTTTTTTAAGGTATTCGGCACACTGAAGCGAGTAAGAAAGTTTAATTCTAGATAAATTTGTTGTTGAAAAATAATACAATTTTGCGACTAAAAATAAAACTTTAACGGTTTTGATTTTTCTGCAAGAAAATGTGTTAATCTAATCGACTACATTAAATTTTTTTAACTGAAAATAAAAGTATTATTTTAAAAATCCTGATAGTTTAGCGATCAGATTTATTAATTCCTCACTAGCTGATTCCAGTATTTCACAGTAGAATATGCGCTCTCTCAAGTCACATTGTGGCATGGTTCACAAGACCATCCCGTGGAGCCAAAATCAGCATGTTTATCGTTGCCGGTGCACCTGCACATTCTTCTTTTAAGAAAACTCAACTACTTTCGCGTTTGTCGTCAATTAGTTCTGTTCAATCACTAGAAAGTCAATTTGTTTATCTTTTTGACCAAGCGCTCAACGAGCAACAACAGCAATCCGCTTTACAGCTTCTCAACGATGGTCAATCATTTGAACTGCACCAGGCTGCAAGTGATGAAATCCAGATTTTAGTCACACCACGTGTCGGCACGATTTCGCCGTGGTCCTCGAAAGCGACTGATATTTTCAAGAATTGTAATACACCGGTTCATCGTCTTGAACGCGGTGTTTTATTTACGCTGAAGGGTGTAAAAGAGCTTTCTACAGAAGCATTACAGGTCTTGCATGACCGCATGACTGAAAGCGTATTTAACGCAATTGAAGATGCGGCTGCACTATTCATCGAAACTGCGCCAAAACCTTTGAACTCGATTGATATTCTGGGTCAAGGAAAAGAAGCACTGGTAAAAGCCAATAACGAGTTTGGTTTTGCACTGTCTGATCAGGAAATTGATTACCTGACAGAAGCGTTCACTAAACTGGGCCGTAACCCGAATGACATCGAACTGATGATGTTTGCTCAGGCAAACTCTGAACACTGCCGTCATAAAATCTTTGGTTCTGAATGGACTATTGACGGTGAAGTTCAGCCATTGTCATTATTCCAGATGATCAAAAATACCTATAAAGAATCACCAACAGACGTATTGTCAGCATATAAAGACAACGCATCGGTGATTGTTGGTTTTGATACTCAGCGTTTCTACCCAACGCAAGAAGAAAACGGTCAACACGTTTATAAATACAAGAGCCAGGCTGCTCACATCCTGATGAAAGTGGAAACCCACAACCATCCAACAGCGATTGCACCATTTGCCGGTGCAGCGACAGGTTCAGGCGGAGAAATCCGTGATGAAGGCGCGACTGGTCGTGGTGGTAAGCCAAAAGCTGGTTTAACTGGTTTCACCGTATCTAACCTGAATATTCCTGGCTTTGAACAGCCTTGGGAAGAAAACTACGGCAAACCATCACGTATGGCATCTCCACTTCAAATCATGATTGAAGGTCCATTGGGTGGTGCCGCGTTCAACAATGAATTTGGTCGTCCTGCGTTAAATGGTTACTTCCGTACTTTTGAACAAAATGTAAATGGCGAAGTCAAGGGTTTCCATAAGCCAATCATGATTGCCGGTGGTTACGGTAACATCCGTTCAGACCATGTTGAAAAAGATGCAATCCAGCCAGGCGATTTACTGATCGTTCTTGGTGGTCCTGCGATGCTGATCGGTCTTGGCGGTGGTGCAGCGTCTTCTGTAGACAGCGGTAAACTTGGTGAAAACCTGGACTTTGCTTCTGTACAGCGTGAAAACCCGGAAATGGAACGCCGTTGTCAGGAAGTGATTGATACCTGCTGGCGCATGGAAGATCACAACCCGATCGTTTCAGTACACGATGTGGGTGCGGGTGGTATTTCAAACGCAATGCCTGAACTTGTAAACGATCACGAGCTTGGTGCGGTACTTGATCTGCGTAAGATTCCATCGCTTGAGCCAGGTATGTCTCCAATGGAAATCTGGTCAAACGAAGCACAAGAACGTTATGTGCTTGCGATCCGCCCGTCTTCATTAGAATTATTTGAATCAATCTGTGCACGTGAACGTTGTCCGTTTGCGGTATTGGGTGAAGCGACTGAAGCGCGTCACTTGACTGTTGAAGATCCATTGTTCGGCAACAAGCCTGTGGATATGCCAATGCAGGTAATGCTTGGCGGTACACCGCGTATGAGCCGCTCATACGAAACAGCTGAACGCAAAGGCGACGACTTCGATGCGTCTAAAGTGACTGATCTTAAAGATGCGATTTATCGTGTCATTAAGAACCCGACGGTTGCCTCTAAATCATTCTTAATCACCATTGGTGACCGTTCGATTACCGGTATGGTTGCACGTGACCAGATGGTTGGTCCATGGCAAGTGCCTGTAGCGGATGCTGCAGTCACCACAACAAGCCTTGTAGGTTACACTG
This sequence comes from Acinetobacter sp. VT 511, assembly GCF_001077515.1. Classification (NCBI taxonomy): domain Bacteria; kingdom Pseudomonadati; phylum Pseudomonadota; class Gammaproteobacteria; order Moraxellales; family Moraxellaceae; genus Acinetobacter; species Acinetobacter sp. VT 511. The sequence continues at coordinate 309,826 of NZ_LFRE01000089.1, forward strand.
GTGAAGCAATGGCAATGGGCGAACGTCCACCAGTTGCATTGTTAAACCCAGCAGCTTCTGCGCGTTTATCTGTTGCTGAATCAATCTCGAATATCATGTCTGCGAAGATTGATCAAATCAGCGACATTAAATTGTCTGCAAACTGGATGGCTGCTGCGGGTCAACCGGGTGAAGATCAAGCCCTATTTGAAGGCGTTAAAGCGATTGGTATGGAAATGTGCCCAGCATTGGGTATCGCAATTCCAGTCGGTAAAGACTCGCTTTCAATGCGTACCACTTGGGATGACGAAGGCGAAGACAAATCTGTGACTTCTCCAATGTCAGGCGTGATTACTGCATTTGCACCAGTCACTGATGTTCGTAAAACATTAACCCCTGAGCTGAAAAATATTGAGTCTGTACTGGTTCGTATTGATCTGTCTAAGGGTCAGTTCCGTCTGGGCGGTTCGATCCTGGCTCAGGTGTATAAAGCCATCGGTTCTGTAACTCCAGATGTTGATAGCTTCGATGACTTCAAAGCATTCTTTGCACTGGTTCAAGATTGGAACAACCGTGGTCTGATCAAGGCTTACCATGACATCGGTGATGGTGGTTTATTAGCGACTGTTGCAGAAATGATGTTTGCTGCACGCTTAGGTGTGGCGCTAGAAGACCAATCAGTTGAAGCATTGTTCGCTGAAGAAATCGGTGCAGTTCTGCAAATTGCGAAAGCAGATTGGGAAGCATTGCAAGCAGAAATCGCTGCTTCTACTCTGAAAGATGCGATCTCTGTAGTTGGTACAGTGAATAACTCTGACCAGTTATCTGTAAATGGTCTGGTACTTGAACGTGCTGACCTGCAAGTGGCTTGGACTGAAGTTTCTCATCAAATCCAGCGTTTACGTGACAACGTAGAAACTGCGGATCAGGAATTTGCATTAGTTACAGACAAAGCGCACAAAGGTTTGATTGCTCAACCGACATTTGATCTGAACGAACAAATCGAAGCACCGTTCATTAACTCACGTCGTCCAAGCATGGCTATTCTGCGTGAGCAAGGTGTCAACGGTCATGTCGAAATGGCAGCTGCGTTCGACAAAGTTGGTTTTAGTACAGTTGACGTACACATGAGCGACCTGTTGGCAGGCCGTATCAGCCTTGATGATTTCGAAGGTCTGGTGACATGTGGTGGCTTCTCTTATGGTGACGTATTGGGTGCAGGCGGCGGCTGGGCAAAATCAGTACTCTTTAACCAGCAACTGCGTGACCAGTTTGAGAAATTCTTCAACCGCCAGGAAACCTTCTCTTTAGGTATTTGTAACGGTTGTCAGATGTTGTCTCAATTGGCTCCATTGATTCCAGGTGCGAATGCATGGCCTCGTTTCCATCGCAACAAGTCAGAAGTATTTGAAGCGCGTAGCGTAAACGTTCGTGTAGAGAAATCTCATTCTGTATTGCTTGAAGGTATGGAAGGCTCAATCCTGCCAATCGCTGTGGCTCATGGTGAAGGTCGTGTGGTTGCATCAGCTGAAAGCATTACTGCGTTGAATGCCAATAACCAGGTAATCATGCGTTATGTAGATAGCCAGGGTAATGCAACTGAGCAATATCCATTGAACCCGAACGGTTCGCCTGAAGGTATCTCTGGTGTGACCTCTAAAGATGGTCGTGCAACGATCCTGATGCCACACCCTGAGCGTAACTTCCGTGCAATCCAGCATTCTTGGAAACCAGAAGACTGGGATCAGGACGGTGCTTGGTTACGTATGTTCCGTAATGCTCGTAAATTTATTGGTTAATTAAATCAGTGAGTTGAGAAAGCCACCGGAAGGTGGCTTTTTTTATTTGCCAAAACTCGTTTTGTATAATTTTCATATGTCAGTTGAATTTAGCTGAATTGTATTACGAATTTAGAGGTAGAGTTTATTACAGCTTTATTTGATGCATAAAATAATTATAAAAATAATGACAGTGTTTATATTCACGTTTTTAGCAGGTTGTGAGTGGTATATGTGGGGAGTGAACTTTCATCGAATCGATACGGCTAAAAAATAGGATAGTTGCCAAAGCTCAGCGCAAGCAGTATTAATGGTAGATAAAACTGACACGATTCATGTGAGAAGATTAAATTTTGAAGTCGCACGAGCAATCTCGTGCATATACGATGTATTTCCGCTTGAAAATCATGTTTCATTGAATGTTGTGAAAAAGTATAGAGGAAATCACAACTAATACTAAACAACGCTTTTACGAAAAAGTAGAATTTTCTAAAGCATTGGATAGTACTTCGATGATAATGCCGCGAAATGATTATTGTAATTAATAGTTTTTTAAAAACAATAACTAAAATTTATCATATGGAAAAATAGTAATTTATTCAGTAAGATGTAGATACTCAGCCACCCATTCGGTGGTTTTTTGTTTTTAAAGCATTTTGCTTTTATTTTTAATCTCTCACTGAACTGGTTTGGATTTTGCTTTTATATAGGTATAGAGGTGATATTGTGTAATTTATGCACAATAGATATGCATTTTAAAGCAAAGATGATATAGATCATTTTAGTATCAACACTCATGTATGAGGTGATGACATGGCTAAAACACTCAGAATAATAGATAGAACGGAACTACGTCAGAAAGGTTGGTGGTTATTTGGTTTTGTTGTTGGTTTACAGGTGCTATTTTTGCTAGGCAGTTATTTGCTACAGGGTTCTTGATCATCAGATTTAATAAAAGCCACCGAGAGGTGGTTTTTTTCATTTTTGATTTTATGTGTGTATTACTTTTAATGAAGCGTCTTGGTTACTTTGAAGAATGAGAAATATATTCCGTAAAGTAACCAAAATCCTTTGTTAGCCTGATGGGCATCTATGTCCTACGAGTTGACGAGTGGCATCTATGCCGTAGGGTATTTTTAAAATAATGAGATATTAGGGAAAAGATGTATAATCTTAATGATCGACAACTATAATTCTTTTACCACTAATAAAGAAAAACCACCCGAAGGTGGCTCTTTATCTCTAAACAGTTAATTGAATCTGTTTCAACACCGCCTTCAGTGTATTCACAAAATCAAACTGATCATTGGTACTGTCCTGATAACGCCATGCGACATAACCATCCGGACGAACCAGAATTGCACCAGATTCATGAATTTCAGACTTGGCATTCCAGGTGCCATACACATCGCGGTAGTCACGTGAACCGATTTGAATTACATCCAAATAAGGTAAGTTCAGTGATTCGGTCGCCTGTTTCCAGCCTTTACCCGATAAACCAGTCAGCAGGGTAAAACGACCTTTACCGGTAATATCCAGAGTGGACTGCTTTTGACCATTGGTATTAACCAGCCAGGTATGTGGCACTTTAGCACCCGGACGTGTTGTTGCTTGCAGATAAAGCTGCTGATCACGCTCAAATCTTTCAGGCTCAGCTTCACTAATGACTGCATTAGAGGTATAGCGCTGATTTAACTCTACACCTTGCGCATTAAACTCATAGTTTTTAACTGCCAATGCTTTAAACAGCTTTGACGGATTTCAGCACCTTGCTCATCTTCAGCAAAGATACGTTCCAGCATTTGTTTTTGTGTAGCCACGCCTTGATCAAAACCAAAGACTTCTTTCAGGTATTTATAGTCAAAACGTGACTGGTTCGCACGCGACACGATCTGTTTGCCCACAGGTGCACGTTCAATTGTATAGGAATCCAGCAGGGAAGGCGCAGCCCAGCCCTTGACTGCATAAGCCAGTTTCCAGCCCAGGTTAAAGGCATCCTGCATACAGGTATTCGAACCTAAACCACTGGATGGTGGATGACGATGCACTGCATCTCCGCCACAGAACACACGGCCTTTGGAATATTCGGTTGCCCGGGTCTGGTTCACATACCAGTAAGACAGTTTTTGAATTTCGACATCTTCTACTTCAGCACCAACAAATGTATTAAGACGTGCCCGAACCTGTTCTTCAGTGACTTGTGGCTCACCTTTGGAAATGTCAAAGCCCCAGCCCATAATTTATTCATTCCACGGTGTAATGGCACGCAGTAAGCCCATACCAAGATCACCAAAACTCGCTTCTGGATTGACAATCCATTGTAGGATGGCAGGGCGGTGCTGCACATATTTAGTCAAATCAGCCTTAAAGGTCACATACACTGTACCGGCACGGGCCATGACACCTTCCAATGGCAAACCAAGTTGTTCCAGTACGCGTGACTTGGCACCATCCATACCGACCAGATATTTCGCTCTTAAGCTAAATTCAGTATTGGTAATCCGGTTCAGGAAAGTCGCTGTGACGCCATGTTCATCCTGTACATGAGAGAGATATTCAGTATTAAAGTTATAAACGGCGCCTCGTTCACCCGCATTCTTCACCAGTAAAGCTTCCATTTTTGGTTGAATCAGATCAACCAGTGGGCATGGACTGCCTTTGATATAGTCACCATAACGTTCCTCACCGGTACCCCAGGCACTCATGCGCGCAATTTCTTCGCCAACCAGGCTGGTAGTAATCAGGCTTTCACCCATTTGTTCCCAAGGTGTAGCAATTTCTTTGACCTGTTCTTCAACTCCTAAATCACGTAATACCTCCATGGCACGTTGGTTAGTAATATGTGCGCGTGGACTATTGGCCAGCCAGCTAAACTGGGTAAACAGTTGTACCTTGATACCATAATTGGCCAAAGCCAAACCCAATGTTGAACCTGCAGGACCGGTACCAATGATCAAAACATCAGTGTCATAATGCTGTGTCATACAAGACTCCATGTATATGCGTGAAGAACAAGCCATCTATATGGTCATGCAGTCTAGTAAAACAGGATCTGTTCATATACCGATATTCATATAAACTATCGACCTATTCTTATTTGCAATGCGCGGGTTAATCTTAAGATGCTGACCTGATCAGAAACCGGGCAGCTTATGGAACTTCGACATTTATGCTATTTTATGACTGTGGCGCAGCAACAAAGTTTTACCAAGGCTGCCGAAAAGCTGTTTACTGCTCAACCGTCATTAAGCCAGCAAATTAAGGATCTGGAACAGGAAGTTGGGGTGAACCTGTTTGATCGTTCATCCAGAAAAGTCAAACTTACCGATGAAGGGCGTGCTTTTCAGATCTATGCGGAAAAAGCACTGGAAAATGCCAAGCTGGCAGTAGCAGCACGCCAGCTCGCACAGCAGAAAAATAATCAGATTCATATTGGCTTTCTGAATGTTGCAGAAATCAAGGTGATGCCTCAGATTCTGGCGCAGCTTAAAAAAACCATGCCTGACTTAAAAATTCACTTGCATAGCCTGACCTGTATGGAACAGATTCAGCGGCTAAAAAATGCTGAACTGGATTTGTGTATTACCCGTTTTCATCTGGATCATCCCGATTTTGACAATATTCATTTATTGACCGAGCAAATTTATCTGGTTACCGCTCAGCATTTACATCCTACAGATCGAATCCTGAAATTATAGGAACTCAAAAATCACAATATGATTATGTGCGAGCAGAACGCATCCCCCGTGTTTTATGAAAAGCTGGATAAACTGCTCTGCATTGATCAGTTCGAACATGAACAGCTGTTGTGGGTGACCAATGTCTTGCAACACATCAATCTGACCAATATGGGCATGGGCTTTAGTTTTGCGCCCGAATATTTACTGCGTTTTTTGAATGATCATGTGAAAATCATCCAGACTGATCAGGCACTGCCAAAACTGGGTTTATATGCAACATTTAACAAGAATTCTCAAAATCCTGCATTGAAGATGATTACCCAAGCCCTTCACAATACGACAAGCATCTGAATTTCAGGAAGGAATATATGTTAAAGCTGATTTACTACGTGCCGGATGAAAACTTGGAAGACACCAAGAATGCAGTATTTTCAGCAGGAGCGGGCGGTATTGGTGAGTATACGAATTGTGCCTGGCAAGTTTTAGGAACCGGACAGTTTAAGCCGCAGGAAGGTGCAGATCCTCATATTGGTGAAGTGGGTAAACTGGAACAGGTACAAGAATGGCGGGTAGAAATTCTGGTGCCGGATGAAAAGGCAGTCGAAGTGGCCAAGGCGCTGAAAGAAAGTCATCCTTATGAAGAGCCAGCTTTTGAGTTTATTCAGCTTCTGGAGATCAAAGTCTAAAATTATAAAATTGATGCTCTGCTGCGGCGCGTTTGACTTGGCGCGCCGTTAGTCTAGATTCAGAAACCATCCAACCTGTTTTTGTTATTATCATCTCTGCCAGAAAAATCCAAAGAAAAAATATAATAAGGAAAATAACAATGCCGTGGCCAAAACCGCTGAGCAGCGTCTGGAAAAATACGCTCAGTAAATCCATTCAATACGGTGCAGAAATCCTGCACAGCCGTATTCCCTATTCGCCAGACAATCCCTATCTGGAAGGTATATTTGCACCAGAGCGGCAGGAGCACTTTTCTACAAATTTAAAGGTCGAAGGGCAGATTCCTGCAGAACTGGATGGCGCATTAATGCGGATTGGTCCAAATCCTATTAACATCAGAAACCCATGCAACTATCACTGGTTTACGGGCGATGGCATGTTGCATGCGCTCAGACTGAAGGGTGGCGAGGCACATTGGTATAAAAGCAGTTATATCGGTTCTGCCAGTGTGCAGAAAAAACTTCATCGACCACAAATTCCAGGTAAAACCCGAGGTGTCGCTGATGCAGTCAATACCAATGTCATCCACTTTGCCGGGAAAATCTGGGCATTGGTAGAAGCAGGTGCTTATCCAGTTGAGTTGAATGTTGCACTGGAGTCAAAACGACATCATTTGTTTGAAGATGATCAGGATCTACCATTTACTGCCCATCCGCATATTGATCCTGAAACCGGTGATATTCATGCGGTTTGTTATGATGCTTTAAGTCAGAACAAAGTTCTTTACTTGCAGATAGATTCAAAAGGTAAGTTGAAACATCATGTCGACATTCAAGTGAAACATGGTCCGATGATTCATGATTGTGCCATTACCAAATCTCAGGTGCTGATTCTGGATCTGAATGTAAACTTCTCTGTACGCAGTGCATTAAAGGGTTCAATGTTGCCATATCAATGGAATCCAAAACGGCAGGCACGCATTGGTATATTGCCTTTTGGCGGTAAGGCAATTGCTATTCGCTGGTATGAGATTGATCCCTGTTTTATTTTTCATACCGTGAATGCTTATGAGCTGGATTCTGGTGATGTGGTTATGGATGCGGTGGTGCACTGCAAAGCATTGGTCAGTTCGATTCAGGGACCGATTGAAGATCAGGATATTCGGCTGGAGCGGTTCATTTTTGAACACGGCACTGGAAAAGTGGCTCGGACGATATTATCCGAGATGAAACAGGAATTCCCACGGATTAATGACGCTTATACAGGTCAGCCTTGTCGTTATGTCTACACTATTTCCTGTGGCGAGTTTGATGATCCTTCTCATGTCAGCAGCAATACTCTTTTTAGCCATGATGTGGAAACTGGCAATTCAGAAAGCTATTCTTTTGGAGAAAACTGGGTGACAGGAGAGGTGATATTCGTCGCACGGGAAGGGGCCCAAGCTGAAAATGATGGCTGGCTAATGTCTTATATCCATGCTTTAGATTGTAGCCCCTCGAAAGTTGTAATTCTGGATGCCCAGCATATTACAGAAGGACCCATTGCAACGATTCATTTACCAGTTCGGGTACCGGTCGGATTTCATTGTAACTGGATTGATTATCGGAAATTAAGAGCGAACTATTCTTAAAAAATGATTTAGCATCGACTTGTATTTGCTCTAAATAGATTTCTTCCTTTTCGCCATCCGCGTATCAAATATTATTTCTTTTCAAAATAGTAGTGAATTTACATTGAGGTGACATGGATGTCACCTGCCAGACAGAGGTTCAAGGATGAACCTTCTGTCTGGCAATGGCTTTGGTTACTTTGGCCTGTCAAAGTAACGAAAATGCCTACGCGTATATCAGTTAATTTAAGAAAACAGTCGAGGCCGTGATATTCATTCAATAAACGTACTTAAACCTTCTGAATAAACAGCTCACGATCAAAACGGTACTGCGGGAAGAACACGCCGTCTTCAGCACGTTCACCCGCACCAATTACCATGACCGGATACTGTTCATCATTCAATTTCAGAATTTCACGAACCATCGGCTCATCAAAACCTTCCATCATACAGCTGTCAAAACCATAAGCAGGTAAAGCTAAGACCAGATTTTCACAAGCGAGCGCCGTCGTTTTGGTCGCCCACAGTTTCGCATCAGCCGGACTGAATGCAGAAACTGGCATTTGTTTATCCAATGTACGGGCAACTTTGAAAGCCACTTTCTTAAAGTTACCAAAAGCATTCAGATAACCAGTCTTATAGTTGTAAGGAATATATTTATAGTATTTCTTAATTGCAGGCGGTGCTTCAGGAAATGGAAATTCATTCACATTACGTTTCGCCATTTCATCGATACGGTCGGTACGTGCGATACAGACAATTAGCTCAGAAGCTGTTTTGGCTGCCAGTTGACTCATACAGGCTTTTACCAAACGCTTTTTCTTGCCCGGATTTTGTACCACATAAAAAGTCCAAGGCTGTAAGTTCGACGAATTCGGTGCCAACAACGACAAATCCAGACAGGCATCCAGAACTTCAACGGGAATTGGCTTTTTGGTAAATTTACGCACCGAACGTCGGCTTTCAATCACCTTACGAAAATTATCTATATCTATATCTTGAGGTGCAGGTTCGTAATAACGTTTCTTTTCTGGATTTGAACTATCTGTTGTTTGAGAAGAGGTTTGGGAGTCTTGATTTGGCATACTTCAGATTCTTGGAAAAATAAAAGATTGAGGCAGTCTAAACCACCTCATTGAACTCATAAGTTTGAAAATTAGTTGAATTGTGTGAAATCAGGTTTCCGTTTTTGTATAAAGGCTTGAACCGCTTCCAGCATTTCTGGCGAGCCGACACGCTGCATGAAAATTTCTGCTTCATGGTCAATCCATTCTACAATTTCATTCACATTGTGTTTCATCAAGGCTTTGGATTGCACCAGTGATGCCAATGGCAGGGCAGAGAGCTGGGCAGCTTGTGCTGCTGCTTTAGTGTAAACATCTTCTTCAATGCTATTCACCAGACCTGCGTCGAGCGCTTTTTCGCTATTGAATTTTTGCGCAGTCAGCAATAATTCAGCTGCTTTATGATAACCCGCTTGCTGAATCAACAGCTTGCTTGAAGCGCCTTCAGGCGATAGACCCAGACTGACAAATGGAATCTGGAACAAGGCAGTATTGTCACTATAGACCAGATCACAATGCAATAAGATCGTCACGCCAATGCCGATCGCAACACCACGCACCGCAGCAATCAAAGGCTTGGAAAATTTTGCAGCAGATTTCAGTAAAACAAACGGTGGGCCTTCAGCGGCGGGTGCCTGACCTTTCTTCGCAGCAGATTTCATAAAATCCTGCATATCATTGCCCGCACTAAAGTCTGCATCCTGACCACGTAATACAACTACACGAACTTCAGGCGCCCGATCAGCTTCATCTAAAGCTTTCGCAATCCAGAGATACAGCTCGCTATATAACGCATTTTTCGCTTCCGGGCGATTGATGGCTAAAGTGAGTACACCATGTTCTAAATTCGCATTCAAATGCTCATGAGGTTGTTGAATACAGCTCAGTGTCATCGTACTATCCTTGCTTTAAAACTTAATTTGATTTTATGGGAATGATTATGTCGCATATTTATTGGGACAGCACAACTCATGAGTCATAAAAAACTGATCCCTTATGAACTATACATTTGATTATCTGGTTTTCATTGGCCGCTTTCAGCCTTTTCATCTGGCACACATGCAAACGATTAACATTGCCCTGCAGCACAGTCAGAATGTGATTTTGGCTCTTGGTTCTGCACAAAATGAACGTAATATCAAGAATCCATTTTTGGCTTCGGAGCGTGAAGCCATGATCCTGTCAAATTTTAGTCCAGAAGATCGGGCTCGGATCAAATTTGTAGAAGTCATAGATGTTTATAACGATGAAAAATGGCAAAAACTGGTGAAATCGCTGGTGAACCAGGTTATTGAACCGGATGCCAAAGTCGGGCTGATTGGGCACTTTAAAGATGATTCTTCTTATTATTTAAAGTTTTTCCCAGAATGGGAAATGGTCGAACTTGACAGTCTTGAAGATGCCTTATCCGCCACGCCGATGCGTGAAGCTTATTATCGTGGCGAAATTCAACGGGATAAATTTCCACAAGGCACAATTGATTTTCTAGAGAATTTCCAAAAAACCACGACCTATCAGCAACTCAGTGAAAAATTTGCCCAGAATGATAAAACCAATCTAGTTTAAAAGTATCAGGTTGTTATGGGTTGATTCATGGTAGTTTGAGCATGCTGTTTCAAACATTCGCCTAAAATTTCCAGGGCAGACGACTGTTCTTTCCAGTGATGCCAATACAAGGGTACTTCAATTCGCATCTCACTCGAAAGTTCAAGCAGTTCACCTGACTCCAGCAAATCCCTGGTTTGATAGTCCGGCAGCCAGCCATATCCTAGACCCATGACAATCGCATCAAAAAACGCATGGGTCGATGGAATAAAGAAATGAGGATATTGAGCAAGGTTCAGGCCAAATTCGTGCTGAATAAATTGGGTATGGAGTTGGTCTTTTTCATTAAAAATAATGGCAGGGGCAAGGCGTAGCGCATCCCGATGTACCCCTTGATGAAACCAGTTTCGGGAAAAGTCAGGGGTGGCGACCAGACGATACTGCATCTGTCCGATCAACTCAGCCCGGCAACCTTTCATTGCCTTACTCTCTGTACTCAAACAGGCATTGACGAGACCTGCTTCTAACAGATGATGAGTCTGTGATTGATCATCTACCTGAAAATGCAGCACAATTTTATGCTGGATCAGCTGGGTTTGTAAGGTTGGTAATAGCCAGGTCGCGAGTGAATCAGCATTGGTGGCAATATTCAGGCAGTAGAAACCTTCATGTTGCAGCTGTCCACCCAGATCCTGCATCAGATTCTGTTCTAGCAAACGTTGATGCTGTAAATAATGCAATAAAGTTTGTCCTGATTGGGTCACGCGGCAAGGCCGATCTCTCACCAGAAGCAATTGTCCCAATTTTTTTTCCAGACTTTGAACACGAAGGGTCACTGCCGAGGCAGTAATATTTAGCTGCTCGGCAGCCAGATCGAAACTTCCCGTTTTTGCAACTGCGTAAAAAGCATCACATTGTTTCGCATTCAGCATATCTGTTATCTAAAAATAATTTAGTTAAATTGATATTAACTTAGTTTTAATTAATCGCATCCATTTTGTTGAATAATTCATTTATTCAAAAAAGGGGAATGTGATGTTCAGTTATATGGTGAGTGGTTTTGCTGTGGGAATGAGCCTGATCATCAGTATCGGTGCACAGAATGCTTTTGTATTAAAACAAGGTTTAAAGCAACAGCATGTGTTCTGGGTCTGTGTGATTTGTGCCTTGTCTGATTCCATTTTAATTCTGCTTGGCGTACTGGGCTTTGCGCGCGTCATTGAACATTATCCGGATATTGTTATATTTTCTAAATATATTGGCGCAGGATTCCTATTTTATTATGGTTTGCACCATGCGATCAGCGCATTTAAATCAACAGAGGTTTTAGCACCAAGTGATCAGCTAACAGAGCATTTTCTACAAGTACTGATGATCTGCCTGGCTTTTACCTGGCTAAATCCGCATGTTTACTTAGACACAGTCATATTGATTGGATCAATTTCAACCCAATACGCCTTAGGAAAATGGTGGTTTGCTTTAGGTGCTGTCTGTGCTTCCTGGTTTTTCTTCTTTAGTTTGGGATATGGGGCAAAGATACTGACGCCTTGGTTCCAATATCCAAAAGCATGGAAAATACTGGATGCTATTATTGCCTGTACTATGTGGGGCGTCGCAGTGTCATTAATTCTCAGTATTTGATTCAGGCTACGAAAGCCGATAGATCGGTTAAGAGTTATCTAAGCGTGTCATTTTAGATAGTGATGGAGAATAGGCAGCGCAGAAAACAACTCTTTTCAGTGCTGCAAGCACATGGATATTTCCAATATAAATTGAACTTAAAATAAACGATCTGTCTTATATAAAAAATTTATAAAATCAGAATTTTATAAGATGAAACCAGTTTCCTGCTCGCCTAGCAGGGCCACTTATCAGAAAAAAATCAGCTCAAGTATTTTGTCCGTTAGTCATGAATGATTTTACAAAAACTTCAATAAACTGGTATAAAAATAACGAAAACCTGTTCGCTCAAAAAACAAAAAAATTAGTTTCAGATTAAGCCGTGGACTTAAATCCGATCAATAAGAAATTAAACAAGGTGGATTTAAAATTGAAAACAACAATAAAAATTGGGCTCCTTGGCCTAGCGATGTGTTTAGCTTTGACTAGTCAGTCTTTTGCAAGATCATGGACCTTAACTCCCAAAAGTGATGTCGGTTTTGAGATTAAGTCGATGGGTCTTACTGTGGTTAAAGCCAAGTTCAATCAGGTTCAATCCACGATGCAGTTTGACGTTAAAGCACCGCAAAATGCCTCAACTCATCTGGTCATGGATGTGGAAAGTTTAAGCTTTAGTAAACCGCTATTTAAACATATGATTTTGGGCGAAGACCTGTTTTATGTAGAAAAATATAAGACTGTAATTTTTAAAAGTATCCAGTTTAAAGACTTGGGTAATGGCAAATACAATGTTTTAGGTCATTTAACCCTACGTGGTGTGACCAAACCTGTGATTTTTGAAACCACGTTTAAACCCAGTATGTCAAATGCCAACCTGCTTGATGTTCAGGCATCAGCCGTGATTAACCGTAGGGATTTTGGTATGAAAAAAGGAATTGCCGGGGTAGGGGATAAAGTTAATCTTCATCTATCAGGCCAGTGTGAAACGAACTAGGGTAGATATAAAATACTTGATGATATGAACGTTATTGTAAAAAAAGCTCGAATATTTCGAGCTTTTGTCTATACGGTAAGCATGCAATTAAGCAGCTTGCAAAGCTTTTAAATCTTCCAGAACTTGTTCTGCGTGACCTGCTGCTTTGACCTTACGGTATTCTTTGACCAGTTGACCGTTATGGAAAATGAAAGTCGAACGCTCAATGCCCATCACTTGTTTACCATACATGTTCTTTTCTTTAATCACATCAAAGTGATTGCACAACACCTCTTCTTTATCACTGATCAGGTTGATGCTCAGGTTCTGCTTTTCCGTAAAGTTTTGGTGAGCTTTAACTGAATCGCGTGATATCCCCAGAATTGTTGTATTTAGTGCATCAAACTGGTCTTTTAGACAGGAAAAAACAACAGCTTGTGTAGTACAGCCTGGGGTAGAGTCTTTTGGATAAAAATAGATGATTAACCACGCTGCATCTAATAGAGCCAAGTTGATTTCACCAGTCGTAGTAGGGAAAACATGGTCAAGCAAGCCGATCTCAGACATAAAAAACTCCATTGCTGTTGTAATTTTCACAAAAAAATAAGCCACATTATAGTGGCTTATTTATGCAAAGAATAATCAGAAATTATTTTTTGGCAGCAGCAGCTTTTTGGGCCTGTTCAGTTAAGGTTTTTAACTTACCAGTTAACTGTGGGCCAAAACATGCTTGCAAATCTTTATTTTGCTTTTGTACAAAAGCTAAAGTTGCTGGACTTTTCTTCTGGTTAATGGTGCTTTGAATTTCCCATTTCTGTGCATTGGTTAATTTACCATCTGCTTCAACAGCACAAGTACAATATTTGCTCACTTCAGAACTGGTCAGCTGTTTGCCTTTGCCAGTTTCTTCTTTACAAACATTGATCAGAGCAGCTTTAATATTGGTACTTTTGTAAGCATTTTGCAGTTTGCTGTCATCTGCTTGAGCAGTAGTTGCAAACAGCGCAGCGGCTGAAACTAAAGCTGAAAGAACAATATTTGACTTAAAATTTTTCATAAACTTTACCTTGTTATTACGGTATATAACGTGTCGGATCTTCAACACCTGCATCTGCAAAACCTTGTTTACGCAGACGGCAACTGTCACATGTACCACAAGCACGTCCTTGGTCATCTGCCTGGTAGCAAGATACCGTTTGGCTATAGTCTACGCCATGATCAAGACCTAAGCGAATGATATTTGCTTTGGATAAATGTAACAGAGGTGTTTCAAATTTGAGCGCCTGACCCTCTACACCGACCTTAGTTGCAAGGCGTGCCATATTGGCAAAGGCTTCAATAAATTCAGGACGACAGTCAGGATAACCGGAATAATCGACGGCATTAATTCCGATCACAATTGCTTCTGCACCAAAAACTTCAGCTGCAGCCAGTGCATAAGACAAGAAAATTGTATTGCGTGCTGGGACATACGTCACAGGAATACCTTCCTGAAGTTGGTCTGGCACATCAATACTGTGATCAGTCAGGGCAGAGCCACCGAGGTTGCCTAAGTCAATATTGATGACACGATGTTCAACACCTGCACGACCAGTCAAAGCTCTTGCTGCATCAAGTTCAGTGGTCGAACGCTGGCCATACATAAAACTTAAAGCAATACATTCGTAGCGTGCCTGCGCCCAGGCTAAACACGTGGTTGAGTCTAATCCGCCAGATAACAATACAATGGCACGAGGGCGCATAGCTAAATCTCCAAAATATTTGATAAATAATTAACGACCAGTTTCGTCATTCCATAACAGTTTATGTAACTGTAGCTGGAAGCGAACAGGGAGATGGTCTTCTAAAATCCATTGGGCCAGATCACGTGCCAGCTGTGGCATACGCGCTGTACCTTTTTCCACTTCAAAAGCAGGCGAGAACCAAACCGTACTGACTTTTTCACTAAGCTGGTATTGTTCAACCTGCTGTTTGGACCATTCATAATCTTCACGATTACAGATTACGAACTTGATCTGATCGTGCTGGGTTAAGTGGTCGAGATTAGAAAGCAAATTTCGTGCAACTTCACCTGAAGTTGGCGTTTTCAAGTCTAATACTTTTGATACACGAGGGTCTACCTTAGACACATCCAGCGCACCGCTGGTTTCCAAGGAGACTTCACAGCCTGCATCGGCCAGGCGCTGCATTAACGGCAAGGCATTCGGCTGCGCCAGTGGTTCACCACCAGTCACGCAGATATAAGGTGTTTTAAAATAAAGTGTGGTTTGAATGATTTCTTCTAAAGATTTACGCTCACCACCTTCGAAAGAATAAGTGGTATCGCAATAGGTACAACGCAGTGGACAACCCGTCAAACGGATAAAGACTGTTGGCAGACCTGCTGTATTGGCTTCACCTTGTAATGAATAAAAGATCTCCGTGATGCGTAAACCCGCAGACGGATCAGAAACAGGGATAGCAGAAGATCGAAGCATACTCATAACAAAATTAACCAGGGAAGAAAGAACAATGTATAAAAATAAAAATCCCTACGATCATTACTGACCGTAGAGACGAAGAGCGACTAAAGCTCTGAGGAACATTAAGTTCCTAAAAAGTTAAGACTTAGTCTTCACGTAACAGATCATTCAGGCTAGTTTTCGCACGTGTTTTCGCGTCAACTTTTTTCACAATTACAGCAGCGTACAGGCTGTATTTACCGCATTTAGAAGGAAGACTGCCAGATACAACGACTGAACCAGCAGGTACACGGCCGTAGTGGATTTCGCCAGTTTCACGGTCATAAATCTTGGTGGATTGACCAATGAATACGCCCATAGAAATCACAGAGCCTTCTTCTACGATTACGCCTTCTACGATTTCAGAACGTGCACCGATAAAGCAGTTGTCTTCGATAATGGTCGGGTTTGCTTGAAGTGGCTCAAGAACACCACCAATCCCTACACCACCTGACAGGTGAACATTTTTACCGATTTGCGCACATGAACCTACAGTTGCCCATGTATCAACCATCGTACCTTCATCAACATACGCACCGATGTTCACATAAGAAGGCATCAATACCACATTTTTCGCCTGGTAAGAACCTTTACGTGCTACAGCAGGTGGTACTACACGTACACCAGCAGCTTTGAACTGTTCTTCAGTCCAGTCACCAAATTTAGTATCTACTTTGTCATAGAAGCGAAGATCACATGCTTCCATTGGTTTGTTGTCATTCAGTTTGAAAGACAACAATACAGCTTTTTTAATCCATTGATGAACAACCCATTCACCATCGATTTTTTCAGCTACACGTAAAGAGCCATTGTCCAGGCCAGCAATTACTTCCTCAACTGCTTGACGAACTTCAGCAGGACAATCCGCTGCTGTGAAATTCGCACGGTCTTCAAACGCTTGTTCAATGATTGTTGAAAGCTGAGACATGATCTTCCTTCCAGAAAAAAAATTTCCAAGATTTTACACTATATTGAGCAAAGATTAGATGGAAAACACGACTTATATCAAAATTAATTCTTCCGAATTATGGAGAAAATGGATGTGTCAAGTTTCATTAAAAGATTAATGAATATTATATTTATATAGCTCATGATTTAATCAATAAAAAGAAAATTTCCAGTAAAAGCATCCAATTAAGATGACTGTGCAAAAAACCTCATGAAAATCATATAAAAGGCATCAAATGTATCAAAAGTTTACATAAACTCAGCAAAACTTGAATAAAGAGTGAGCAGATTGTGAATTAAGATGCAGGCATAACGAAGAGTAAAAACGTTAAAAATAATTTTTTTGAGGAGACATAGATGAAAACTTTTGCTAAATATTTTGCGCTGTCTGTACTTACGGCAGCAACTACTTCCGTCATGGCAGCTGATGAAGTCATTGTAACCGATGAAGGCGTTGCTGAATTTTCTTTCTTTAAACCTGCTGCCGTTCGTGCTGAAGTTGGTACTACTGGTTACGGTGGTGCAATCTCTTGGAATGCTAATCCATACGTAGGTGTTACTTTGGGTTATAACGGTGGTGATATTTCATGGTCAGACGATTTATCGATTAATGGCAATGAATATGACCTAGATATGGACAATAACCTAACTTATCTGAATGCTGAAATCCGTCCATGGGCAAACTGGTTCTATATGGCTGCTGGTGTAGCTTATATTGACAATGACTATAAACTAGAACGTCGTTCAGGAACTAATGCATCATTTACAGTTGGTGGAGAACGTTTTGCTAACACAGATGGTGGCGATGTTCGTATTAATGGCGATTTATCCTATAAAAATAATATTGCTCCATATGTAGGTATTGGCTTCTCACCATCGATTACAGATCGTTGGGGTGTATTTGGTGAAATTGGTGCGTACTACAACGGTAACCCAACTGCAAATCTACGTGTGAATCCAGAGGCAGCAGGTTTAATTGGTGATGAAGGTACTCCATTAGCTTTGGCATTAGAAGAAGAAGAGCGTGATATTCGTAATGATAATAAATACGAATGGTTACCAGTAGCTAAACTGGGTGTAAGCTTCCGCTTCTAATGATTAAATTCAAGAAAAAACGAGCTTCGGCTCGTTTTTTTATATTTATCAAGTTATTAAATTAATTTATGTGTTTAATCTTACTTCAATATATCAAGCTAAAAGTCCATAAGTTTCTTAATTTTTAAATATCCTTCTGAAGCTCACTTATGCCTGTATTTCAAACATACTTAGTTGAAACAAGCATAAAAAGAGGCTAAAAAGCCTCATTTCATCTATTTAGATTTTATAGATTAGTCATCCGGATAAGCTACTTTTTTTAATGCTCGAATGTCTGCATCCGGAGAGCAAAGCGAGATAAATTCGTAGCCATACCCACGTAATAAATGGCCTTTACGTACAGCAATCCATGTTGTATTTACACCAAAAATATCAGTTTTAATCTGTTTTAAGCGATAATCACGTTCTGGGTCGTATGCCACATCATTGACAATACCGACCCCCATATTCAGCTCTACATAAGTTTTGATCACGTCGGCATCGAGTGCGGACATTACGATATCCACATCAAAACCTGCTTCTTCAAAAGCGGTATCGATTTTAGAACGGCCTGTAAAACCACCGTGATAAGTGATGATCGGATAATTCGCCAGATCTTCAATACGGATATTATCTTTCTTGGTTAATGGGTGGTTTTGAGGCGTAATAATGCTGTGTTGCCAGTTATAGTACGGCACACTGGCCAGGTTATCTTCAGTAGTTAAGGCTTCAGTCGCAATCCCGATGTCTGCTTCACCTTGTAGCAGCATTTCAGTAATTTCAACCGGACTGGCCTGTTGCAAAATCAAATGAACTTTTGGAAATTCTTTTTTAAACTGATTTACGATTGGCGGTAATACATAACGTGCCTGTGTATGCGTTGTCGCAATGGTCAATGTCCCTTCATCAACCTTGTTAAAGTCATCTGCCAGACGTTTGATATTGTCAGCATCGACCAGCATGCGCTCCACAATTCCGAGCAGTGCCTGACCTGGTTCAGTCAGACCGAGTAGACGCTTACCTTTACGAATGAACAACTGTACACCAAGTTCATCTTCCAGGTCTTTAATATGCTTACTCACACCCGATTGTGAGGTATACAGTGCTGCAGAAGCTTCAGTTAAATTAAATTTTTGACGAACAGTTTCTCGAATAATTCTTAATTGTTGGAAATTCATTTTCTATATACCCTATAAGCGGATGGGGCTGAAATGGCCCCATCTGAATGTTTCTTAAGCAACCTGATTTGCAAATAAATGCAGGTTAAGTGGACTTAACCATACGGTCTGATTTGGTCGGAATTGATGCGCTCGCGCTTCTTCAGGCGTCAGTGAAATTTCAATCAGGTTACCCTGACGGTCATTCAGTTCTGCAACGACTTTACCGGCAATCCATAATTCACGAATGAAAGTCGCCTGAATTGCATTCTCTTGTGGCTGAGCGGAGATACGTAGTTCATCAGGACGGGCAAATACAATGACATCACCTTGTGGATGCTGTTCTGCCGCAGCAAATTGGATACGATCTTCACCCAATTGAATGATGCCGCCATTATTCTGACCTTCGAAACGGTTGGCTTGACCCAAGAAGTCGAACACAAATGGCGTTTTCGGGGTTTCATATACTTCACGTGGTGAACCAATCTGTTCTACATTCCCTTTGTTCATCACCACAATTTGATCTGCAACTTCCAGTGCTTCTTCTTGGTCGTGCGTCACGAAGATAGAAGTGATATGCAGCTCATCATGCAGGGTACGTAACCAGCGACGCAGTTCTTTACGCACTTTGGCATCTAGCGCACCAAAAGGTTCATCTAGTAATAGTACGCGTGGTTCAACCGCTAGGGCACGCGCAAGCGCAATACGCTGACGCTGACCACCAGACAATTGAGCAGGGTAGCGATCTGCCAGAAAGCCCAGTTGAACCAGATCCAATAAACGGGTAACACGTTTCTTGATTTCAGTCTCTGATGGACGGGTTGAACGTGGGCGAACACGTAAACCAAATGCCACGTTGTCATACACTGTCATATGACGGAACAGCGCATAGTGCTGGAAGACAAAACCGACTTCACGTTCACGCACATGAACATTGGTTGCATCCTGACCTTCCAGAATGACCTGCCCCCCATCTGCAGATTCAAGACCAGCGATAATACGCAGCAGGGTGGTTTTACCACAGCCTGAAGGACCCAAAAGAGCTACTAACTGGCCATCCGGGAAATCCAGGGAAATATTATTCAGTGCATGGAATGCACCAAAGTGTTTTTCAATATTTTTAACTTGAATACTCATGTGGGCATTCCTTAAGAAACTGTTAAATCGTCATTACGTTTGTTTTGTTTTTCCTGGCGCATTTCTACCCAGGTTTTAAGCACCAGGGTCACAATTGCGAGGAGAGCCAGGAGCGAAGACACAGCAAACGCAGCACTAAAGGTATATTCGTTATAGAGAATTTCGACATGTAGCGGCAAAGTATTGGTTTCACCGCGGATATGACCGGATACTACCGATACCGCGCCGAACTCACCCATGGCACGTGCATTACACAGAATCACACCATAGATTAGACCCCATTTAATATTTGGCAGGGTCACTTTCCAGAAGGTTTTCCAGCCTGATGCACCGAGTACAATTGCAGCTTCTTCCTCTTCAGTGCCTTGAGCTTCCATTAAAGGAATCAATTCACGCGCTACGAAAGGTACCGTAATAAAGATGGTGGCCAAAACAATTGCGGGTACGGCATACAGGATCTTAATGTCATTATCCATTAACCAGCTGCCCATCCAGCCTTGGGTACCGAAAATCAGCACTAGCATCATACCGGCGATGACCGGTGATACCGAGAAGGGTATATCGATAATCGTGGTCAGAATGGACTTGCCCGGGAAGTTAAACTTCGCCACTGACCAGGCAGCAGCCACACCAAATACCACGTTTAACGGTACTGCAATTGCAGCAGTTAATAGTGTTAGTTTTACCGCAGATAATGTGTCTGGATGAACCAGTGCCTGAGTATATACCCCGACGCCTTGCTTGAATGCTTCAACAAAGACCAATACCAGCGGCAGAATCAGGCAGCTTAAAAAAAAGATCAGCGCAATTGTGAGCAGGGTATAACGTACCCATTTTGGCTCGCGAGTTGCATCACGGGATTGCAGCTTTTCAGCAAGTGCATTGCTGTTGGTATTTAAACTCATCGTGCAGTTCTCCCTGTGCGACGGCTAGCCCAAGCTTGTAATAAGTTAATCAGGAACAGCATCACAAATGAAATCAATAGCATCACGACAGCAATCGTGGTTGCACCCGCATAGTCATATTCTTCCAGACGCGAGATAATCATGAGTGGAGCAATTTCCGTTTTAAACGGCTGGTTACCGGCAATAAAGATGACCGAACCGTATTCACCCACGCCACGTGCAAATGCCAGTGCAAAGCCTGTAATCAATGCGGGTAGCAGAATCGGGAAAATAATTTTGGTCACGATTTGGAAGCGGTTTGCCCCGAGCGCAGAAGCAGCTTCCTCAAGTTCAGTTTCCAGATCAGACAGTACCGGCTGAACCGTACGCACCACAAAAGGAATGCCAATAAAGATCAGCGCCAGCGTAATACCTATTGGGGTATAAGCCACTTGAATACCTATTGGTTCCAGATACTGACCGATCCAGCCTGTAGGTGCATACAGTGAAGTTAATGCAATACCGGCTACGGCAGTCGGCAGGGCAAATGGTAAATCCACTAGAGCATCAATAATACGTTTACCTGGGAAGCTATAACGTACCAGACACCAAGCCAGTAACAGACCAAAAACAACATTGATCAGGGCTGCGATAATGGCGGCACTAAAACTCAACTGAAGTGATTTGAGAATACGTTCAGAGCTCAGGATTTCCCATAAGCCATCCCAGCCAATGCCAAGCGATTTAATAAATACGGCAGACAGCGGAATAAGAACGATTAATGACAAATACGCTAGGGTAAAGCCTAGAGATAGACCAAATCCTGGCAGCACTCGGGATCGCTGCGACATGATTACTCCTCAAAAGAGAGAATGCTGATTGAAGACAACCAGCGAATATTAAAAATGAAATTTGCGACAAGCATAATTTGCAACATCTAAAATGCAAATTTAAAAAAATACTTGCCTTCATCAGTATTGCTGATATGTTGCATCGGCATCTCTGAATTCAGGTATTGTTTAATTTCAGGGAAGGGGCCAAAGCCCGAAGCAACATTGACATGACCGACGGCGCCCAGATTAACCGGCTGGATTTTCCAGGATTTGGCAAAAGCATGTGCATCTTCAAAACTCAGCCAGGGATCATTTTCACTGATCAGCATGATGGTCGGGACCAGAAGCTTGAGCTGATGGAAATAAGCGCTGTAATCTGTTTGACTATCACGTGCAAAGCCATTTTCACCAAAACGGACTGGATTGGCCGGAGCCACCAGAACCAGTTTTTTAATTTTTCGACAAAGTTCTGGATGCTGGTCAAGTGCTGCAAGACTGGTCAGGCAGCCAAAGCTGTGCGCTACGATTTCAATATCATCTTCAATTTGCTGTACAGATTTGACAAACTGCGCTACCCAGCTACTCAATACCGGATGGTTCCAGTCTTGCTGTTGAACACGGGAGCATTGCATCAGACCACGTTGCAACCAGGATTGCCAGTGATCATGTTCACTGCCACCTACACCTGGAACAATGAGGGTATGTATCATGCGAATGCTCCTTATCTGTTCAATGCGAAACTTATTTTGCTGTATTGGCTTTCACGATTTGATCGAAAATGCCGCCATTTTCAAAGTGAGCCTTTTGCACTTTGTCCCAACCACCAAATTCCTGATCAATAGTCACCAGTTTTAGTGGCTTGAAGACCTGACTGTACTTTGCCAGTACTTTTTCATTGCGTGGGCGGTAGAAGTTACGTGCTGAAATTTCTTGACCTAGTGGTGAGTAGAGGAAGTTCAGGTAACCTTGTGCTAGGTATTTGTTGCCTTTTTTCGCTACTGTTTTTTCTACGATCGCAACTGGTGGCTCAGCCAGAATAGACAAAGAAGGTGTGATGATTTCAAACTTGCCGGGTTGTTCACGAAGTGCCAGATGCGCTTCATTTTCCCACGCCAGTAATACGTCACCGATACCGCGTTCAGCAAATGTCGTTGTTGAACCACGTGCACCTGAATCTAGGACTTTGGTCTGCTTGTAGATTTTGCGAACAAATTCTTGTGCTTTGGCATCATTACCGCCTGGTAGGTGTTTTGCATAAGCCCACGCTGCCAGATAATTCCAACGCGCCCCACCAGAGGTTTTTGGATTTGGTGTAATGATTGCGACATTAGGTTTAACCAGATCGCCCCAGTCTTTAATATTCTTTGGATTGCCTTTACGCACCAGGAATACGATGGTTGATGTATAAGGTGTAGAGTTGTGAGGCAATTTTTTTTGCCAATCCGCAGGGAGTAATTTGGCTTTTTCTGCAATAACGTCGATATCAGCAGCCAGTGCTAATGTCACTACATCAGCTTCCAGACCATCAATCACAGCACGTGCCTGTTTACCAGAACCACCATGTGACTGTTTAAAGTTAATAGTTTGGCCCGTACGGCTTTTCCAGTATTTGCCAAATTCTTTGTTGACGTCTTCATAGAGTTCACGCGTCGGATCATAAGAGACATTCAGAAAATCCCGCGCTGCTGCACCAAAAGAAGTTGCTGAAACAACAGCAGCCAAAACTCCAATTTTTAATTTTGTTGTAATGCTCATGTGAACCTCAAACTCTTACACGTTTTGTAACATGAGTGAAGAATAAACTTATTCTTTATGCATAAAAAATAATTAAAAACGAATTTTATATGAAAATAAAAGATAAGTGGATAAGTAAGTATATGAAACAAGAATGGCCTTATTAAATAAGGCCATTAACGCTGCATTTATAAGACTTTATTTTGCACTGTTCGCTTTTACGATCTGGTCAAAGATACCGCCATTGTCAAAGTGTTGCTTCTGAACCTTAGTCCAGCCTCCAAATTCTTTATCAATCGTAACCAGTTTTAGTGATTTAAATACATGACTGTATTGCTTTAAGACGGCTGCATTACGAGGACGATAGAAGTTCTTTGCTGCAACGGCTTGGCCAGCAGGTGAGTACAGATAGTTGAGGTAGGCTTTAGCCAGATTTTCATTACCATCTTTCTTGGCATTCTTTTCTACAATTGCCACAGGTGGTTCAGCCAGAATAGACAGAGAAGGCGTGATGATTTCAAACTTGCCTGGTTGTTCACGAAGTGCCAGATGTGCTTCATTTTCCCAGGCCAGCAATACATCACCAATGCCGCGTTCAGCAAATGTCGTTGTTGCACCACGTGCGCCAGAATCCAGTACTTTGGTCTGTTTATAAATCTGGCGAACAAATTCTTGTGCCTTGGCATCATTACCCCCTGGCTGGTGTTTTGCCCATGCCCAAGCTGCCAGGTAGTTCCAGCGCGCGCCACCAGAAGTCTTCGGGTTTGGCGTAATAATATCTACACCCGGTTTAACCAGGTCGCCCCAGTCCTTAATGCCTTTCGGATTGCCTTTTTTGACTAAGAAAACAATTGTTGAGGTATATGGTGTCGAGTTTTGCGGGAATTTCTTCTGCCAGTCTGTCGGTAACAGGCCACGTTTAGCAATTTCATCAATATCTGCTGCCAGAGCCAGTGTAACGACATCTGCATCCAGACCATCAATCACGGCACGTGCCTGTTTGCCTGAACCGCCATGTGATTGTTTAAAATTAATATCTTGGCCAGTAGATTTTTTCCAGTAAGCACTGAATTCTTTGTTAAAGTTGTCGTACAATTCGCGAGTTGGGTCATAGGATACATTTAAGAAATCCTTTGCAGACACACTAAATGCAGTCGCTGAAATCAGTGCTGCAAGTACCCCAATTTTTAATTTACGGACGTTCATATTTGCCTCAAGTGTTCTTGGTTTTTATTGGATGAGGCAAGAATAGCTGGAGTTTTTTTACATAAAAAATAATTAAATAAGAATTTTATGTGAGTAAAACAGATATGTGGATGCAGTATAGCTTTGCATGCTGTGACATCGACCTGAGAGGTGGGAAATCATGCTGTGTTTTAAAAATGCACAACAAGTCAATCAGATAGATTTGCTTGATCGCGCCTTTCATTATGGCGATGGCTGCTTTACGACAGCCCGGATTCGCAATAACCGTATTGAACTGCAGGACCGGCATTTATCACGCCTGCATTTAAGCAGTCAGAAAATGCAGCTACAAGCGGACTTAAGCCTGATTGATGCAACCTTAGAACAATTACGTGAATTAACTTCTAGCTTAAACGGCACCTTGAAAATTATTCTGAGTCGGGGCATTGGCCAGCGCGGCTATAGCTTGCCAGACCATCCAGCAGATGTTTGGCTGTATTACTTTCCGCAAATGCTTCCTGAGCATCACTTTGAGCAGATTGAAAGTGGTGTCCTAAATACTGCACTCGGTCTATGTATGCCGCAGTTAGTCGGATTGAAAACATTGAATCGTTTGGAACAGGTCATGCTCAAACAGGAAGCAGATCAGCAGGGTTGGAGTGAAGCACTGGTTTGTGATGTGCAGGGTGAAATTGTTGAAGGGGTGAGCAGTAATTGTTTTTTAAGGATAAACAACACGTGGATTACTCCGGAACTTCGCTATAATGGCGTTACCGGGGTAATGCGTGCCGAGATTCTGGAACGTATGTTGCAGCAAGGCATTATTTGTGAACAGCGCAGTCTGGATTTGAATGAAATTTCTTCTATTCAGAGTCTATTCTTCTGCAATGCACTGAGCCCTATGAAAATTGTTACTCAATTTGAACAAAAAACACTGGATACAGAAGTCTGTATTGAGTTATTTCATCGTCTTCATTTACATCAGATCATTTAAAATATGTCCGCCAGCAAATCCACACGAAAAAAGAAAAATAAAGCGAAATCAGCTTTTCCACTTAAAGGTGTATTGGTCGTTGTCTTGGGTCTTGTATTGATCTTGGCCGTGATTCTCAAAAGCAGCCTGTTTAGAGATTATCCGGTTGAAGGTAAAAAACAGATGCTGGCGATCAGTGCTGGGGATACCTATTCTGGCTTTATTGACCGTCTGGCGAAAGAAGGTCATGTCAGCTTTCCGATCCTTTTGAAAGTTTATCAGCGCTTCATCATTCATGACACGATGAAAGCAGGTGTTTATGAAGTACGCGATGGCATGAGTATCCGTCAGGTGCTGGAAATGATTTCCAATTCGGAAAATGCCCAGATGAACCGTATTCTGGTAATTGAAGGTACCACTTTCAAACAGCTGATCGATACTTTAAAGAAAGATGATTTAGTCACGAAAGAAGTAGTAAATCTGCCAACTGATCAATTGTTGAAAGAGTTAAATATTCCGTTTGATCATCCTGAGGGTTTATTTGCACCGAATACCTATTTCTTTGCCAAAGGTGAAACCGATCGTAAGATTCTGACAGATTTGTATCGTCATCAGATGCAGTCTTTAGATGAGGCTTGGAAAAACCGTGCCAGTGATTTGCCTTATCAGAATAAATACGAAGCACTGATTATGGCCTCGATTATTGAAAAAGAAACCAGTCTGGATAGCGAACTGGAGCAGGTGTCTGGTGTATTTGTACGCCGTCTGAAAATGGGAATGCGCTTGCAAACTGACCCAACCGTGATTTATGGCATGGGAGATAAATATCAAGGCAATATTACCCGTCAGGATCTGCGCACACCGACAGCATATAACACCTATACCATTTCAGGCTTGCCGCCAACACCAATTGCCCTGCCGAGCAAAAAAGCGATTGAAGCAGCGATGCATCCAGATAATTCACAAAATATTTACTTTGTTGCAACGGGTAATGGTGGGCATAAGTTCAGCACGAATCTGCAAGATCACAATAGAGCAGTGCAGGAATATCTCACTGTTTTACGTTCAAAAAATTAAGGAGTGAGCATGTTTATCAGCTTTGAAGGCACTGAAGGTGTAGGGAAAACCACGCTCATTCGTCGTATCTATGATGATTTTGTTGCACAGGGCAAAGAAGTGGTGTTGACCCGTGAACCGGGTGGCACGCCGATGGCCGAACAGATCCGTTCACTATTGCTGGCGGTGAATCATGAAGAAGCCATGTGTAATGACACTGAGCTGTTATTGATGTATGCCGCACGAGCACAGCATTTAGCACAGGTTATTCTGCCTGCGCTTAAGGCAGGTAAGATAGTCTTGTGTGACCGTTTTACTGATGCCAGTTTTGCCTATCAATGTGCAGGGCGTGGACTCAGTGAAGCCAAGCTGAATTTACTGAATGATAATTTCGTGGCACGTATGCCAGATGTCACTTTCTGGCTGGATGCGCCAATTGAACTAGGCATGAACCGTGCCCGTGAACGTGGTGCGCTGGATCGTTTTGAACAGGAGAAAGTCTCTTTCTTTGAGAAAGTAAGAAGCGGTTATGAAACTTTGTGGCAGCGTCATTCGCAACGTATGAAGCGTCTCGATGCGACTCAAGCTCCAGAGCAGGTTTTTGCTCAAGCCATGGCAGAATTACAGGTGGTCTGAGCAGTCAGATTAAAACCAGTTCAATTCTTTAAAAATCTTCTATATTGTTTTTAATACGGAAGATTTTTTATGAAAAGTACACTTGAACAGATCCAGCAGTTTTTAGAAGTAGAATTTCCACAAAGCCTTGAGTATTGTGAGGTCATTAATGTACAGCTTCAAAACTCAACTGTCCGTTACCGTGTGAGTGATAGTCAGTTGCGTCCAGGTGGTACGATTTCTGGGCCAACCATAATGACGATTGCGGACTTTGGTTTGTATATCGCAATTTTAGGAGAGATTGGTCTGATAGGGTTGGCTGTCACCACCAATATCAATATTAATTTTTTGCGTAAGCCGGATGGACAGCGTGATCTGATTGGAAAATGTCGCCTGATAAAAGTTGGAAAAGCGCTTATTGTCGGGGAAGTTTGGGTCTATTCAGAAGGTATGGAAGAACCTGTTGCACATGTCACCGGAACTTATTCGATTCCGCCTAAATCAGTATCTTAATCACATAAAATAAAAGAACTATATTTTTCATAATGATAAAAATAAATAAATTCAATTAGGTGGGTTTTAATTTTTTATTTATACAGCTAATTTTGGAACGGCGATACAAAAGCTGGCCCTGCGCAAATAATGAGGCACAATTGACCGGAAGATTGGGAAGGTCAATGGCAACCGCAGATCATAAAATGGACAGCTATTTCAGCAGAAACTGCATCCATTTGCGGAAAAACTGCTAGAGAGACTTAATGAGCTCACATCAGACTGCACGCCGTCGTTATGTTTATACTCAAGTGATGGGTTTAGATTTATCTCAAAATCTTGAAAGCCGCAATCAAGATATATAGCAAATAAAAAACCGGATCATGAGATCCGGTTTTTTACACTTAAGTGTTTAAACTTCTGCTGTATTCACCAATGGCTGTTCCACTTTAAAACTTGGGGCAATCAGTACGGTTTTGCGTAACTCAGGTAACTGTTCCGGATAGTCCAAGGTATAGTGCAGACCACGGGATTCTTTACGCTGCATGGCACAGCGCACAATCATCTCCGATACCAGCACCAGATTACGCAGTTCTATCAGGTTTTTGCTGACCTGATAATCCTGATAATATTCGGTAATTTCTTTTTTCAGCATTTCAATCCGGTGCAAGGCACGTTCCAGACGCTTGGTGGTACGGACAATGCCTACATAGTTCCACATGGTCTGACGCAGCTCATCCCAGTTTTGCAGAATCACTACATCTTCATCCGGATTAGTTACCTGTGAATCATCCCAGGCTGGGACTTCAGGTATGGATTGGTCCGCTTTAAAATTTTCCTGAATATGCTTGGCTGCACTCATGCCATAAACAAAGCATTCAAGCAGTGAATTACTGGCCATACGATTCGCGCCATGCAGGCCGGTATATGAAGTCTCTCCAATAGCATATAGGCCAGCAATATCAGTCTGACTATTCTCATCAACCACCACACCGCCACAGGTATAGTGTGCTGCGGGTACGACCGGAATCATTTCCTTGGTGATATCAATTCCCAGCTCTAATAGGCGTGCATACAGCGTCGGGAAGTGCTCTTTAATAAAGTCTTCATCTTTATGGGTAATGTCCAGCCAGACATGACGGATCCCCAGGCGTTTAATTTCATAGTCAATGGCACGCGCCACGATGTCACGCGGTGCCAGTTCAGCACGTTCATCAAAACGCAGCATGAAACGTTCACCATCCGGTAGACGTAAGTATGCTCCTTCACCACGCATGGCTTCAGTAATCAGGAATGAACGCGCTTGCGGGTGGTATAAACAGGTCGGATGAAACTGGTTGAACTCCATATTGGCGACACGGCAGCCGGCACGGTAAGCCATCGCAATACCGTCACCAGTGGCAATATCTGGATTAGATGTATAAAGATAAGCCTTCATTGCACCACCACAGGCTAGGGCAGTAAATGGTGCCAGGAAAGTATGTACCTGTTCGGTGTGTTCATCCAATGCATACAGGCCGAGTGCCCGGTTTTCACCTGCATGACCAAGTTTTTTGGAGCAGATCAGATCAATCGCAATATAATTTTCAAAGATATGAATATTCTGCTTTTCTTGGGCGCGCTGTACCAAAGTAGTGGAAATCGCACGTCCTGTAGCATCTGCTGCGTGAATAATACGGCGCTGAGAATGGCCCCCTTCACGGGTCAAATGCAGTTGTTCCTGTTCGTCTAGTGTGAACTGCACGCCATGCTTGAGCAGGAAATCGACTGAAAGCTTGCCCCCTTCAACGGTCTGCTTGACTGCATCCATTTCACACAATTGTGCCCCGGCAATCATGGTGTCATCGATATGCTGTTCGAGAGAATCCATTTCATCAAGTACAGCTGCCACACCCCCCTGGGCATAAAATGTACTCGCATCCGTAAGCGTTGATTTGGCTAAAACTGCAATATTAAAATGTTCTGGTAAAGATAAGGCTAAACTTAAGCCGGCGCCGCCGCTGCCCACAATAATCACATCAAAATGATGTGTCGTGTGTAAATTAGACATGACTATTCAGCTAACTGAAAAAAAGTCCGGCTATCACAGCGCTTTTTTGTACAAAAGGCAAGCATTTATCTACCCATAAATTTATGAAAAAAAGTAATGAAAGCTGAAACTTAAGTCTTTAAAAATGGCATAATATCAGCAAGTAGAATAAGAACATTTCGTTACTTAAATTTTGTATAGTTTATGATAAAACTAATTTAAATAGGTTTATCAGTCATTTGAGTGAATAAATATATGAAAATCTTGGATGTTAAACACGGAATATTTGCAGCAACGTTAACAATGACAGCATTGCAGGCGGGGGCAGCCACTCCAGTTGATTTTTCAAATCTGGTTGCACAAGTCAGTCCGGCAGTGGTGAGTGTCAATGTTGTTAAAAAAATGTCCGAAGAAGAGCTATTACAACAACAAATTCCAGATATTTTACGCCGTTTCTTTGGTAATCAGGTCATTATTCCTCAGCCACGTGCACCTCAAGAAAAAACAGGGTATGGCAGCGCCTTCTTTATCAGTAAAGACGGCTATTTGCTGACTAATCACCATGTGATTGAAAATGCATCCAAGGTGACCATTACCTTAAATGACCGTCGTGAAATTGATGCGACAGTTGTAGGTAGCGATGAACGTACTGACGTGGCTTTACTTAAGGTCAATGGTGCAGGTTTCCCGGAGTTACGCACGGGAGATGTCGGGCGTTTACGTGTCGGTGAGCCTGTACTCGCCATCGGTTCACCATTTGGTTTTGACTATTCGGCTTCTGCCGGAATTGTCAGCGCCAAGATGCGTAATATGATGGGTGAAACTGCAGTGCCATTCATTCAGACTGATGTAGCTTTAAACCCGGGGAATTCTGGTGGGCCGCTGTTTAACCAGCACGGTGAAGTAGTCGGGGTGAATTCACGTATCTTTAGTGGAACTGGCGGTTATATGGGCTTGTCATTCTCCATTCCAATTGATGTCGCAATGGAAGTGGCAGACCAGTTGAAACGCAATGGTAAAGTTACCCGTTCTTATCTGGGCGTAAGCTTGCAAGATATTGACCGCAATCTGGCAGAATCTTATAAGCTGTCTAAGCCGGAAGGTTCATTGGTAACCCAGATTGCACCCAACTCGCCAGCGGCCAAAGCAGGCTTACAGGCGGGAGATGTCATTCTTAAATATAACGGGACTGATATTTCTCGTACCAGTGAATTGTTGAATTACTTAAATCGTTCTGCACCAAAACAGCAGATCCAGTTAGAAGTATTACGTGATGACAAACGCCGTAATATCAATGCGACTTTAAGTACAGCACCGGACGATACCCCAGCGAATGCCAGTAATCAGGCGCAACCAAACAAAGGGCCAGTCATTGGGGTCACTATCCGTAACCTGACACCAAATGAAATGAGTAGTTTAGATATCAAAGGTGGTGTAGTGATTCAGGATGTGCGTCCAGGTGGGGTTGCGGCACAAGCACGTATTATGCCGAATGATGTGGTGACCAATATTAATGGAAAGACTGTTCTGAACAGTAACCAGTTTGTGGAAACTGTATCTGAATTAAACAAAGGCAGCGTCGCTCGGGTAACACTCATCCGTCAAGGACAGCGTGTGATCGTCGGCATGCGAGTCTCATAAACGCATCATTGGTTGGTAAAAACCGTCTGAACTCAGGCGGTTTTTTTAATATTTGGCAATTTACCCTGCAAATAAAATCTGTAGACTCTAAGTCGCTATATGATCTAAAGGATAAGCAACGCGTGAAGGGTATTTTTGACCTGAAGTTAACAGTAAAACCAGAACATATTGATATCTTGGGGCATGTAAATAATGTGGTCTATGTGCAGTGGATGCAGGATGTTGCAACCGCGCATATTGAACAGATCGGTTTGGGTCTAGAGCAGTACCTGGAACTAAAGCATGCTATGGTCGCAGTTGAGCATCATGTGCAATATCGTAAGGCAGCATTTGAAGGTGATGAGCTGATTTTGCGTACTTGGTTAAATGATATCAATGCACTCTATTCATTCCGCCAATATGCCTTCTATCGCCCGGCAGATCAGAGTCTACTATTTACAGGGAGTACGCAATGGGCCTGTGTGGAAATTGCCACTGGTCGTCCGAAGCGGATGTCACCAACATTTACCCAAGCTTATCAACCCTTATTAGCAGATATCAATCCTTTGGATTTTAGTCAGTTGTATCTGGCAGATTAAAAATCAGCAATGAAGCAGACTTAAATGTGGTTGTATGTATTTAATGACAATCGCTCTGATATTGCCAAAACTTGGTTAGAGCGATTTCATGGCAAACAAAGTAGTGGAATGAGCGACGAAAATATAATTCTTTTTCTGTAACTGCATTCTGCTATAATCCTCGGCAATTTCTATTCGGCTTTTGTTGTGCAATCCCTTTATATTGCATGGCGCGTTTTTTTCTCAAGGTAGCCCATGGCGCAAGCTAAAAAATCTGTTGATATTAAAAACATTCGTAACTTCTCGATTATTGCGCATATTGACCACGGTAAATCGACCCTGGCGGATCGATTCATTCAAACCTGTGGTGGTTTGCAGGATCGTGAAATGCAGGCTCAGGTTCTCGATTCTATGGAACTTGAACGCGAACGTGGGATTACCATTAAAGCGGCATCGGTGACCTTGTACTACACACACCCGAATGGTCAGGAATATCAGCTAAACTTCATTGATACTCCGGGACACGTGGACTTCTCTTATGAAGTATCGCGTTCGCTTGCGGCGTGCGAAGGTGCATTGCTGGTTGTAGATGCAGCACAGGGTGTAGAAGCACAGTCTGTTGCAAACTGCTATACCGCAATTGAGCAAGGTCTGGAAGTATTGCCAGTTCTGAACAAGATTGACTTGCCGCAGGCTGAACCTGAGCGTGTAATTCAGGAAATTGAAGACATCATTGGTATTGAAGCCACTGAAGCACCGACCTGTTCTGCAAAAACAGGCCTAGGTATTGAAGGTGTGCTGGAAACTCTGGTGAATGTGATTCCTGCGCCAACAGGTGACCGTGATGCACCGCTGCAAGCATTGATTATCGACTCATGGTTCGATAACTACCTGGGCGTTGTGTCTTTAGTTCGTGTGAAACAGGGTCGTGTGCGTAAAGGCGACAAGATGTTGATGAAATCAACTGGTCAGACGCACATTATTACTTCAGTAGGTATCTTCAATCCAAAGCATACTGAAACCGATATTCTTGAAGCGGGTGAAGTTGGCTTTGTAATCGCAGGTATTAAAGACATCTTTGGTGCGCCAGTCGGTGATACGATCACCCTTGCATCCACTCCAGATGTTGAAGTATTGCCAGGTTTCAAGAAGGTAAAACCTCAGGTTTATGCAGGTCTGTTCCCGATTGATGCCAGTGACTTTGAACCTTTCCGTGAAGCGCTGCAAAAATTACAGATTAACGACTCTGCCTTGTTCTTTGAACCTGAAAGTTCAGATGCACTTGGTTTTGGTTTCCGTTGTGGCTTCTTGGGGATGCTGCATATGGAGATCGTACAGGAGCGCCTGGAACGTGAATACGATCTGGATCTGATTTCATCTGCACCGACTGTAATTTATGAAGCGGTGATGAAAAATGGTCAAACGATCTATGTCGACAGTCCATCAAAAATGCCAGACGGTTCAACAGTAGAAGACCTGCGTGAACCGATTGCAGAGTGTCATATTTTGGTGCCACAAGAATATCTGGGTAATGTGATGACCTTATGTGTTGAGCGCCGTGGTGTGCAAAAAGACATGAAGTTCATGAGTAATCAGGTATCCATTACCTTTGAAATTCCCATGGCTGAAGTGGTCATGGATTTCTTCGACAAACTGAAGTCTTGCTCACGTGGTTTTGCCTCACTGGACTATAACTTTGTGCGCTTTGAAAGTTCATCATTGGTTAAGGTTGATGTTCTGATCAATGGTGACAAAGTGGATGCCTTGGCGATGATCTGTCACCGTCAGGATGCACGTCACCGTGGTATTGCCCTGGTTGAAAAAATGAAAGACCTGATTCCACGTCAAATGTTTGATGTCGCGATTCAGGCAGCCATTGGTGCGCAAATCATTGCCCGTTCTACTGTAAAAGCGATGCGTAAAAACGTATTGGCAAAGTGTTATGGTGGTGACGTGTCACGTAAGAAAAAACTTCTGTCTAAACAGAAAGAAGGTAAGAAACGTATGAAACAGGTGGGTAGCGTAGAAATCCCACAGGAAGCGTTCTTAGCCGTATTAAAAGTCGAACGCTAAAATAATAAGGATATAAGCCCATGGATTTTGATTTTAATTTAATTCTTGTTCCTGCCACGCTGTTTTTTATTGCAATCTGGCTGCTTGATAAGTTTGTTCTGAAACAGCGACAGACCAAAGGCAAGGGCAATGAAAATTTTATCATTACCTGGGCTTATGACTTCTGGCCAGTGCTGACCGTTGTGCTGGTTCTGCGTTCATTCTTGTACGAGCCTTTTAATATTCCATCTGATTCCATGGTGCCCACCCTGGAAACAGGTGACTTCATTCTGGTCAATAAATTCGATTATGGTGTGCGTCTGCCCATCATCAATAGCAAAATTATTGATACTGGAAGTCCAGAACGTGGTGAAGTGGCGGTATTCCGTTATCCACCACAACCTGGTATTAGCTATATCAAACGTATTGTAGGTTTACCGGGTGATCATATTGTCTATGATCATGGTCAATTGATTATTAATGGTGAAAAAGTCACTAAAGTTCCTGTTGAATTTAGCCGTGAAAAAGACCGTTTAGATACGCCTGAATCAATTTATCACAAAGAGACTTTAGGTAAGCATACCTTTACCATGCGTGAGCTTGAAGGGGTAAATGTGGCGCGTCAGGCACCATTTATCAACTTTGTGGAAAATGGTAAATATTCAGGTGAAAATGGTTTATATTGGGAAGTAAAAGTTCCAGAAGGTCAGTACTTTGCGATGGGGGATAATCGTGATCAAAGTGCTGACAGTCGCTTCTGGGGATTTGTTCCGGAAGAAAATTTAACCGGTCGCGCATTCTATGTATGGATGCATAAAGAACCAGGTTTTAAATTACCTTCGTTTAGCCGAAACGGAACAATTGACTAATTTATTGTTTCAATTGGGAAAATAAAAATGAGACATCAACAAGGTGCATCGTATATTGCAATATTGTTTGCAATTATGGGGTTTGCTTTTCTGGCAAAAATCGCAATTGCGGTATGGGGACCGTATTTCGATGATCGCCTAGTAGATAGCCAGATTGAGGAGCTACTAAAAACAGCTCCCGCAAATATCACGCCGGAGAAATTTAATTCGGAACTGTCTAAGCGTTTAGAGATGAATAACATTCGCGATTTTGACATTAAGCAGAATGTTATTCTCGACAATGCGCAAGCGATGGTCGTAAGAAAGAATTATGAAGTTCGCAAGAATTTTCTAATGAATATCGATTTAGTGATGAAGTTTGAGAAAGAGTTTGATCAAAGCACAGTCAAAGCTAAATGATGAACGTCTTGCCAAGCGGATCGGCTATCAGTTTAAACAGGCTGATTTGCTGAAACTGGCATTGACCCATCGTTCAGTCAGTCATAAACACAACTACGAGCGCCTGGAATTTCTGGGCGATTCGCTTTTAGGGATGATCATTGCCAATTATCTCTTCACTGCTTATCCACACGAAAATGAAGGCCGTTTAACGCGTATGCGTGCGACTCTGGTTCGTCAGGAAGCATTAGGAAAAATCGCCAATGATTTAAAGCTGAGCCAGAATTTAATTCTCAGTACCGGTGAATTGAAATCTGGTGGTCATCATCGTGAGTCTATACTGGCAGATACGGTAGAAGCCATTATTGGTGCGATCTATGTCGATTGCGGTGATCTCACCGTGTTAGAGCCGATTGTGTTAAAATGGTACGAACCGTATTTAGATCATATTGAGCCGACCGATCAGCTTAAAGACCCTAAATCTCGCTTACAAGAGTATTTACAAGCACGTAAGAAACCTCTCCCAGTTTACGAGGTTGTAGATATTCAAGGGGATGCCCCAAACCAGCATTTCAAAGTGGAGTGCCGGATTGAGGACTTACCTATCCTGATCGGCGAGGGTTCAAGTCGCCGTTTTGCTGAACAAGCAGTTGCAGCAGAAATTTTAAAACTATTGGAGCATAAGTCTTAATGACTACTCATTCCGATCACATCGATGCTGATCACGAGTCGCAAAGCGACAGCAATGACTTAATTAGTCAATTTTTTAGCGAACAAGGCACTGAAATCCCTTCGGATTACCGCAGTGGTTTTGTTGCGATTGTTGGTCGTCCAAACGTGGGCAAATCAACCTTGATGAACCATATTTTGGGCCAGAAACTTTCGATTACTTCACGTAAGCCACAAACCACACGTCACAAGATTGTGGGCATTGATTCACGTGAGAAATCTCAGGCAGTATTTGTGGATACTCCAGGGATGCACAAGAAAGAAGTACGTGCCATCAATAAAATGATGAACCGCGCTGCGCATTCTGCATTGCGTGATGTAAACCTGGTTTTATTTGTTGTTGATGCAGATAAGTGGACGCCAAACGACGACCTGGTTTTGGAAAAGCTGAAAAATGCGGATATGCCGGTCATTCTAGTGATCAATAAGATTGATACACTAGAAAATAAAAACCATGCATTACCTTTGATTCAAGAACGTGCCAAGCTGATGAACTTTGCTGAAATCGTACCGGTTTCTGCACTTCGTGGTGCTAACCTTGAGCATCTGCGTACAACGATTGCGAATTATCTACCGTTCCAGCCACCGTTATATTCACTGGATCAGCTGACTGACCGTTCAGAGCGCTTCCTGGCATCTGAAATTATCCGTGAAAAGATCATGCGTCAGTTAGGTGAAGAACTGCCATACGATTTAACTGTTCAGATCGAATCTTTCAAAACTGAAGAGCCGACCCTGAACGAAAAAACAGGTCGTATGAAGCCGGCATGTACTTATATTGATGCGACTATTTTCGTTGATCGTGCTGGCCAGAAAGCCATTGTGATTGGTGAAAAAGGCTCCAAGCTGAAAAAAATCGGTATGGATGCTCGTGTCGACATGGAAAAAATGTTCGAGCAGAAAATCATGCTAACGCTTTGGGTGAAAGTCAAAGGCGGCTGGTCTGATGATGAGCGGGCACTGAAAAGTCTAGGTTATAGCGACATTTAAATTGGACGGGAACGGATCATGATGAAATTTCTGGCAGTCATTGCATGTGTTTTATTTTTGCAGGGCTGTATTCATAAAGTAGTGACCGTTCCTGCCAAAGTTGCCTATAAAACCACAAAGTACGCGGTCAAAGGAACCGCGGCTGTTGTGGGTGCCGCCATTCCTGATGGGGATGACGAAGAAGACGAGAAAAACTCAAAAAAGAATAAAGATTAAAGAAGCAGCCTATGCGTAATGAAGTGCTGCATGGATACCTGATTCATCATCGTAAATATCGCGATCGCAGTCATATTGTGCATTTATTTACCCAGGAATATGGCCGTATCGACGGGATACTGAGACAAAATCCTCCACCCCAATATCAACCCATCAGCTTGTTAGCTTCAGGCAAATCTGAACTGAAAAACTTCACCAAATTAGAAATTGTTAATCAGCCGATCTTTTTTTTC
Organism: Acinetobacter sp. VT 511; assembly: GCF_001077515.1. Lineage (NCBI taxonomy): Bacteria > Pseudomonadati > Pseudomonadota > Gammaproteobacteria > Moraxellales > Moraxellaceae > Acinetobacter > Acinetobacter sp. VT 511. The sequence goes on from NZ_LFRE01000089.1 coordinate 347,023, forward strand.
GGTGATGCCTTCTTTTCTGGTTTTTATCTGAATGAAATCCTGTTGCGTTTATGTCCGCTTGAAGTGCAAATGCCGCTGACCTTTGCCAAATATGGCGAAACACTGAATGCCTTGCAAAAACTCTCCGATCAGGAAAATCCCAATACTTATTTAAAACAGGTTCTGCGTCAGTTTGAACATATCTTATTAGAAGAACTGGGCTATGAACTGGATTTTTCGGTCGATGCTAATCAGGCACCAATCAATCCCGTGCAACATTACTATTTTCAGTTGAATGAAGGTTTTATGCCTTCGGCTAAAGCCTTGCGTTCAACCATGTCAGGTCAGCAGATTTTAACAATGCAGCACTATGAAAATGGTAGGGATTTTAATTCAGAACAGTTACAATTATTGACGAAGCTTTATCGACAGGTCATCACTGCCTTACTTGGTGATCGGCCACTCAAAAGTCGACAATTGTGGATCCAAAATTCTCAATCTCAATCGTAGTTAGGAAAATATTATGGCTGCATTACTTGGTGTCAATATTGACCATGTCGCAACTTTAAGACAAGCACGTGGTACGACGTACCCAGACCCAGTCAATGCTGCATTGATCTGCGAACAGGCGGGTGCAGAGGGCATTACCCTGCATTTACGTGAAGACCGTCGTCATATCCAGGATGATGATGTACGTCGTATGCGTCCGGTATTGACCACGCATATGAATCTGGAAATGGCAGTAACTAATGAAATGGTGGCTTTTGCTAAAGAAATTCAGCCACATCATGTCTGTTTTGTGCCTGAAAAACGTCAGGAAGTCACTACTGAAGGCGGTCTGGATGTGGTTGGCCATTTTGAAGATGTAAAGAAGGCTACTCAAGAACTGACTGCGATTGGTTGTGATGTGTCGCTATTTATTGATGCTGACTTTGCCCAGATTGATGCTGCGGTCGCGTGTGGTGCACCAACGATTGAAATTCATACCGGTGCTTATGCGGATGCTGAAACACCTGAAGCACAAAAAGCTGAACTAGAGCGCATTATCAAAGGGGCAGAGTATGCTGCTTCTAAAGGTCTGGTGGTGAATGCAGGTCATGGTCTGAATCTGGATAATGTCACTCCAATCGCTGCGATTCCACAAATTCATGAATTAAACATTGGCCACTCGATTATTGCAGATGCAGTTTTTGTTGGTCTGGCACAAGCTGTACAACAAATGAAGGCTGCAATTAAAGCTGCACGTTAAGATTAAAAAGTTATGTCGAATATTGATTATGATGAACTTATGAAGCCAGTCATTGGTTTCCTGGGTTGTGAAACTCCTAAAGCCTGGTTGGATGAAGCCTTACAGAATCTGGAGATCCTGATGCAGGATCATGCCAACTGTGAGAAGAAAGCTGCCAGTACTGCAATGAACCTGATGTTTCGTTATAGCTTTTTCGTAGACTTACAGGTAAAGCTGGCACAGCTGGTACGCGAAGAAATGCTGCACTATGAACAGGTGTTGGAATTCATGAACAAGCGTGGTCAGCAGTGGACTGGTCTCAGTGCAGGACGCTATGCTGGTGGCTTACGCAAAGAAATCCGTACTTATGAACCGGAATCGCTGATTGATGTGTTAGTCATTGGTGCCTTTGTAGAAGCTCGCTCTTGTGAGCGATTCTATGCACTGGCACCGCATGTGGATGAAGAACTTGGGCGTTATTACCGTTACCTGCTCAAATCCGAATCTCGCCATTTTGAGGACTATCTAGCACTCGCTATGGATGTAGCGAAAACAGCAAAACTGAAAAATCCAAAAGAAGATATTCAGGCGCGTATTGAACATATTCGTGAAGTAGAAAAGAATCTGATTCTCAGTCCAGATGAGATGTTCCGCTTCCATAGTGGTGTACCAGTAAAAGCTGCTTAAAGCATCCTTAAAAAAAATCCTCCAAAATGGGGGATTTTTTATATCTATCGAAAGTATAGCTCAGTGTCTTTTAAGTTTAAAAAATAGCCTAAGCAATTTTAAATGTCTACTATTACTGTGTGGATTTAAAGGCAACTCTACTTAGGGATATATTAAATATTAAATATTAATTGTTAAAAAAATGTACGAGTTAAAAATAAAATCCTTCATATCTGATGGAAGTATGGTTATCAATCACGATCATTCTAATTTCATGGAGGAAAGAGAAGGGGGAGATGAAAAGTTTTTATGTGAATAAAGCTTAAAGCAATAAAAAAAGCCCAAGTCTAAAATGCTTGGGCTTTCTTGAATTTGGCTCTCCCACCTGGGCTCGAACCAGGGACCTGCGGATTAACAGTCCGTCGCTCTACCGACTGAGCTATGGGAGAATCTGAATGCGATTATAGAGGGATTTTGACAGGGGTCAAGCAAAAACTTCTATATTTATTGCAAATATAGTTTGTCTGATTTTAATTTAGACAATCAAATTTAAAATTCAAAAAAAGCTTGTCAGCGCATAAGCGAATTGCTAAATTGAAAATATAAAGTCGTTTGACCAGATGGTCAAACAGTGTGGATTTAAACCTACTTGCCAGCACAAAAATGGCTAAACCGGAGAAAGCGAATGAATACGCTCACTATCCCTCAAATTTTCGCCCAACTGTCTTTCTATCAAGAAAACTACCTTGATATTATTCAAGATTTTACCCAATATTTTACTCCTGTTCATGGCGCTGAAATCCGTTTATGGCCCTTAGCTGCAAAACAGTTGTATTTGGGTGACTTGTTACAATTGTGGTTTGCAGAAAAATGGCTGGTTGAGAAGGAACGCCAATTTAGCTTTGAAGTATTCCTGAATGCGCCTGAAATACAGCCAAAAGATCTGTTTATTTATGCTATTTCGGGCAATTTCATCACGGGTTCAAATCAGTCTAAAGTTTGGCAGACATCTACTGCACAGACTCAAGAATTAAGTCTAGCGAATGTCTCTAGACATTATTTTGAGTATCAGGCTTTGACTCAACCAAAAGCTGTTCAAGCACCGCATGCGAAGTGGGGTATGCTTTAAGCCTTTCTTAAACTAGAAGTTTTTAACGAAAAATCATACAGGTGGCTGTTGCATGAGCATAAAGCTTGCCATCTTCATCGATAATTTTTCCTTCTGAGATTGCAAGATTTTTGCTGGTATTAATGAGTTGACCAATAGCCGTCAATGGTCTGTTTTGGGGAATGGGGCGACACATTTTAATATTGAGATCAATCGTGCCATATCCTGCGCCTGCTTCTAAAACGGTATGAATTGCACAGCCTGTTACGGTGTCCAGTACTGTTGCAGCAAAGCCCCCGTGTACACCGCCTAAAGGATTTAAATGGTGTTGATCTGCCTGCACCTCAAACGTGACCTGACCACTTTCAATTAAAGTAGGTTTCATGGGAATGGTTGTTGCCATAGAAGGCATCGGCAGGTTGCCATTACACATTTCTTGCATAATCTGTAAACCTGATAGATTCTTGATATCCATTGCTTGCTCTTGTTATTTTAGATTTTGGAATGATCTTTAAATTCTAGATGGATGGAGGCTCAGGCATCAATTAAAAATTGTATGATTGGAGTATGCAGGGTTTATACCTTGGCTTAAAAATAAATATAAAAAATAAGTTCAATGAGGAATACTGATGAAAGCAAGATGTTTATGTGGTGCAACTCAGTTTGAAGTACAACTCAGGAATCATGAAGTTGCTGCCTGTCATTGCTCGATGTGTCGCCGCCAGACCAGTGGGCCATTAATGGCTATTGATATCGAAGATATTCATTTTGTCGATCAGCAGTATTTATCTGTTTTTAACTCTTCAGAATGGGCGGAGCGCGGCTTTTGTAGTGTTTGTGGTACTTTTATTTTTGGCGAACCAAAGATCACTCATTTGCCAATATCAATGTTTTTACATTGGAGGAATTACCTGATGATCTGGATTTTAATCTGGAGATTTATGTGGATCATCAGCCAGCCTTCTATTTATTTAATAATCAAACCCAAAAAATGACTGAAGCTGAAGTCATCGAGATGTTTAATTCGGATCGCTCATAATTTTAGTTTTGAAAGTGCAAAATTTAAGGTTAAATTTAAAGAGAACAAATAAAAAAACCCGCGATAAATGCGGGTTTCTTATTTAAAAACTTGAGAAAGTCTCTAAATTATTTAGCAGCTTTTTCAGCTTCGATAGAAGCAATCGCAGCATCTACGCCTTCGATTGAATCAGCAGCTTTCTTGATACGAGCAAGTGCATCAACCAATACTTCGTCAGCAGTTGCGTAAGAGATACGCATGAAGCCGCCTAGACCAAATGCATCACCTGGAACGACTGCAACACCAGTTTCTTCCAGTAACCAAGCAGAGAATTCTGTGCAAGATTTAAGACCTTTGGCACGAATCAATGGTTTGATGTTTGCATATGCATAGAATGCACCGTCCGCAGGTAGGCAAGAAATACCATTGATATCATTTAAGCCTTTTACAACCAGGTCATGACGACGTTTGAATGCTTCAATCATTGGCTCAAGTACGTCTTGAGGACCATTTAATGCAGCTTCAGCAGCAACTTGCGAAATTGAAGTCGGGTTAGAAGTTGATTGAGACTGGATTTTCTTCATTGCGCCAATCAGTTTCGCAGGACCAGCTGCGTAGCCGATACGCCAGCCTGTCATTGCATAGGCTTTAGACACACCGTTTAATACGATTGTACGGTCATAAAGGTCTGGAGCAACAGTTGCGATATTGTAGAACTCGTCATCCCAACGGATTGGTTCATACATGTCATCAGATGCGATATACACTTCTGGGTATTTACGCAGTACTGCAGCTAAGGCTTCTAGTTCAGCTTTCGTATAGATCATGCCAGTCGGGTTAGAAGGGCTGTTCAATACCACTAGACGAGTTTTATCAGTGATCGCCGCTTCTAATTGTTCAGGAGTAATTTTGAAACGTTGTTCTTCACCACATTTCACAATAACAGGAACACCTTCAGCAATGATCACCATATCAGGGTAGCTTACCCAGAATGGTGCAGGGATGATGACTTCATCACCCTTGTTTAACAAGGCAAGTGCCAGGTTAAAGAATGATTGCTTGCCACCACAAGAAACCAGGATCTGGTTTGCTGCATAGTCAAGGTTGTTGTCACGTTTGAATTTGGCAATAATGGCTTTTTTAAGACTTGGCGTACCGTCTACAGCGGTGTATTTGGTGAAACCGTTGTTAATCGCTGCAATTGCTGCATCTTTGATGTGTTGTGGTGTATCAAAATCTGGTTCACCTGCACCCAAGCCAATTACGTTATGACCAGCAGCTTTAAGTTCAGCAGCTTTGTTAGTCACAGCAAGCGTTGGGGACGGTTTGATGGCATTTACACGATCAGAGAGACGTACGTCCACGGCGGTATTCCTTCTTATAGGGATTAAAAAATAAAAAGCACAATATCTTAGCCTATATTGGTGCACATTAGGCAAAAGAATTTATAAAACTTTACGGAAAAAGTGTTTTGATAGCCGAAGTTTATCTTGAACTTCGATGTTAAGGCGCAGTAACTGAAGGGTTTCAGGCTAAACTTGAAATCTATAAAATATGTGAAATATAAAATAAAAAAGGCTACCTGTGGGTAACCTTTTTTGTGCGCTTCCTGTAAGGATTATGCCGTAAAACGTGACAAATCTTCTTCAGGGCGGGCAGTCAGGACTTCTACGCCATGTTTTGTTACTAAAAGAGTATGCTCATATTGCGCAGATAATTTGTGATCCTTGGTCACAACCGTCCATTTGTCACCCAGCAATTTGGTTTGCCAAACACCTGCATTGACCATTGGTTCAATCGTAAATGTCATACCTTCTTCTAAGATCATACCGGTATTTGGCTGGCCATAATGCAGCACCTGCGGTTCGTCATGGAAAGTGGTGCCGATGCCATGACCACAGTATTCACGTACTACGCTAAAACGTTCAGATTCCACATATTTTTGGATCGCATGACCGATATCACCCATGGTTGCACCTGGTTTCACCACCGCGATACCACGATACATGGCTTCTTGAGCGACTTTACATAGACGGTTCGCCAGAATAGAAGTTTCACCACCCACGATGTACATCATGTTGGTATCGCCATGAAAACCATCTTTGATGACAGTCACGTCAATATTAAGAATATCGCCTTTTTTCAGGATCTTGCCTTCAGAGGGAATACCGTGACAGACCACATGGTTGACTGATGTACAGATGGTATGCTGGAAAGCAGGACGGCCTGGCGCTGCGCCATAGCCCAGACATGCTGGAATCGCATTCTGTACATTTACAATATAGTCATGACAAATCGTATCCAATTCAAGCGTTGATACACCTGGTTTGATATGCGGTTTGATCATATCCAACACTTCTGCCGCCAGTCGTCCAGCTACACGCATCTTTTCGATATCTTCAGCGGATTTGATTAAACGACGGGGAGCTTGATAAGTAGTGTTCATGATCTCTAAAAACTTTTGGAAATTTGTGTGCGACTATGGTATAAATAGCCGCCCATTTTATCAAATGCTTTTTCGTGAATATATTTGCGTAGCTTGATGAATGGTGTATTAAAAATCCGCACATATATCGTCACATTACTCTGGGTGCCCGCAAGGGTGGAGAATGCGGATATATGGAGGCCTAACCCAAATCTTTAAGGTAAAGAAAATGGCAGATTACAACGTAAGCATGCGCGACCTTCTACAAGCTGGCGCGCACTTTGGTCACCAAACTCGTTTCTGGAACCCAAAAATGCGTCAATACATCTTTGGCGCGCGTAACAAAATTCACATCATCAACCTTGAGCACACTGTTCCTGCGTTAAATGATGCTTTGAACTTTGCTAACCAATTGGCTAGCAAAAAGAACAAAGTTTTGTTCGTTGGTACTAAACGTGCAGCTTCTGCAATCATCCGTGAGCAAGCTCAACGTGCTGGTCAACCATACGTTGATCACCGTTGGTTAGGTGGTATGTTGACTAACTGGAAAACTCTTCGTCAGTCAATCAACCGTCTAAAAGACCTTCAAACCCAATCTCAAGACGGTACTTTCGCTAAGCTGACTAAACGTGAAGCTCTTGAGCGTACTCGTGAGATGGAAAAACTTGAACGCGGTCTTGGCGGCGTTAAAAACATGGGTGGTTTACCTGACGCACTATTCGTAATCGACGTTGATCACGAAGCAATTGCAATCAAAGAAGCTAAAAACCTTGGTATTCCTGTAATCGGTATCGTTGATACAAACTCTAACCCAGACAACGTAGATTACGTTATTCCGGGTAACGACGATGCGATCCGTGCAGTTACTCTTTATGCTTCTGCTATGGCTGACGCGATTCTTGCTGGTAAAGAATATGCTCAATCACAAGCAAATGCACAAGCTAAAGCAGAAGAAGCTCCAGCTTCTGAGGCTTAATGCGTTAGACGCTAGCTTGTCATTTTTGCGACACGTGATGGTGGCAAAGTAAGCGTCGTGTATGCAGGCGGCCCATGAGAATCCTCTGGGCCGTTTCTGTTCTATAAAGAATTCATTTTCTAACGAATTTAGGAGATAAACATGACTGCAGTTACAGCAAGCATGGTTAAAGAATTGCGTGATCGTACAGGTCTTGCAATGATGGAATGTAAAAAAGCTTTGACAGAAGCTGGTGGTGACATCGAACTTGCGATCGATAACCTGCGTAAATCTGGTCAAGCAAAAGCAGCTAAAAAAGCTGGTAATATTGCTGCTGACGGCGCGATCACGATCACTCAGGAAGGCAACAAAGCAATTCTTTTAGAAGTAAACTGTCAAACTGACTTCGTTGCTAAAGACGAAAACTTTGCTGGTTTCTCTGCTAAAGTTGCTGCTGCTGCTCTTGCTGCTAACGAAACTGATGTTGCTAAAATCGCTGAACTTAAACTTGAAGATGGTACTACTGTTGAAGAAGCTCGTATCGCGCTTGTTCAAAAAATCGGTGAAAACATCCAAGTACGTCGTGCGAAAATTGTTGAAGGCGAAAACCTTGCAGTTTATAAACACGGTCTTAAGATCGGTGTTGTTGTGTCTTATACAGGTGACGACGCGACTGGTAAAGGTATTGCAATGCACGTTGCTGCGTTCAACCCGGTTGCAGTTTCTGCTGAACAAGTTCCAGCTGAGCTAATTGCGAAAGAAAAAGAAATCGCTGAAGCGAAAGCACTTGAATCTGGCAAACCAGCAAACATCGTTGAGAAGATGGTTGTAGGTTCTGTTGAGAAATACCTGAACGAAGTTGTTCTTGAGCGTCAACAATACGTTATCGACAACGACAAAAAAGTTGCTGAAATCCTTAAAACAACTGGTACTACAGTTGCTCAATTTACTCGCTTCGAAGTGGGTGAAGGCATCGAGAAGAAAGCTGAAATGAGCTTTGCTGATGAAGTTGCTGCTGCTCAAGCTGCTGCTGCTCAATAATTTTTACCTTTAGGTAAAAGTTAAAAAAAGCCCCATTTAATGGGGCTTTTTTTATGATTAAGTCATTACTGATCAGGGGAGAATGATGGCAAATAAAGCAAATATAGGGATTGGGGCAGTCATCGTACTACTGGTTGCTGCTTATTTGGGACTTGATCTTTCTGAGTCCAGGCAACAGACCAATACTTTCACACCTGTACAGGAAGCTACTGAACAACATAAACAGCAGCCTGATCGTGCAAATATTAATACGGTAGATACGGGTATTGCACGTATACAACAGGCTTATTAGCAAAGACAAAGTGATATTCAAGTTCAAGGTGCGGGTGAGGTGACTGCGATATTAAAAGATGATAATAAAGGATCTCGTCATCAGAAGTTTATTTTAGAACTAAACAATGGCCATACCGTGCTAGTGGCTCATAACATTGATCTGGCACCGTGGATTCCAAATATTCAAAAAGGCGACGTGGTTGAATTTTTTGGTGAATATGAATATAGCAAAAAGGGTGGTGTCATTCATTGGACCCATCATGATCCAAGCCGAAAACACGTTGATGGCTGGTTAAAACATCAAGGAAGAACCTATCAATAAGGTCCTTCCCATGAAGGAAAATGAGAAATAGCGCTAAATGCGCTTCATTTTGCTTATTTGGCGACTTTTCCAAAAAGGAATTACTTTACCTAGATAGGCATCCATGCACCAAATCGGGCCAATAAGAAGGAATTGGAGGTCTTTAAAAAAAGAAGGCTTTTTACCTTCCACTTTATGCCCATAAAACTGGCCAACCCAGGCAAAAACAAATAGCCCGATATAAAAACCGACGCCGACTGGCAGGATCCATATCAACCAGGCCATAACTAAAGTCAGTGCTGCCATAGCAACCGCCAATACAATATCAAGACGCGTATAAAAGATCATTGCCAAGACAACCAGTAATACAGTGAGTAATGCACTGAAGTGAGCAAGAATACCGATAATAGAAAAATAGATAGTGGGCACACAGACCCAGTGGATCAGCTTGTTAGTCTTGTTCTGATGACTGTCGCTGTATTCATCAAACCATTCCGTTATAGTCTTCATTTTCCACTCCTGCTGCTTCTATTTCTTAAAATATAAAGCAGAACAGGGTGGTGGTCAAAACGCACTCGTCAGGAAGTCAGCTTATTGGAAAAAGACCAATAGACGAGCAGGGCGGATAAGAGCAGTAACAGTACACCTGAAATAAGTTCTAATTTAAGCACAGCAAATCATTCCATAAAAAAAAGCCACATTATCTGTGGCTTTTGGTCAAATGCGTTAATAAGCTAAATCTTAAGAGTTTGGCCCTTGTACACGCTCAATACTAACTTTGGCAGTACCCGCATTGGTGATGCCAATTTGCTTGGCTGCACCATAAGATAAATCAAGTACACGGTTGCCATGGAATGGACCACGGTCATTTACTTTCACTACCACACTCTTACCATTGTTCTTGTTAGTCACACGAATGTAACAATTCAATGGGAGGCTACGGTGAGCTGCAGTCATTCCGTTCATGTCGAAAGTTTCGCCGCTAGCCGTTTTACGACCGTGGAACTGACGACCATACCAAGATGCTGTACCAGTCTGGCTGAATTTACGAACTGTGTTGGAAGCAACAGTGTTCAGTTTTTCAATCACTGAAGGCTCATCTTCAGGGATTTCAATTTTAGCTGCAATCGTTTCACGACGAACTTTATCGCCAGAACGCTCAGTGATTGAAAGGCTGTTTAAATTTGTAAAGTTTGAATTGAAGCTTTGAGCTTCACGATTCAGAACACGTGTGGCAACACGCGAACGGTCATTATCATTATTTAATGATGATGACTGAACCAATTCTGCCTGCGACTGCGTCAGTGTGACGGTCGTGGCAATGGCCATTAAGTATTTGATTGAAGAATGCATCGAATCAACTCCTAGCAGCGGGTTCAAAAGGTTAATCTAAAGTGCTGAAAAACCAAGTAAACGAGCCTGATATTTAACTTATGCAACTACATTTGACGAAATGGATAATATTCATGCCGGTAATAGCCTGTCTAGTCTTTAATTAAAATAGTCTTGAAAAGAACGTAAAATAAACAATAATTGGTTAAAAAATAACCATAATTGTAACAAAGTATGAAAAAAGTCCAGAATTTGAACTATTTCTCATAAATATTTGTTGACTTTTGTGTCTTGCGGTAAATAAGAGCCTTATCGACTCACGATTTCTGTACCTAATAACCACAAAGCAGTGGCGTACATTCGGCTGCGATTATAGGTGGTAATCACCTGAAAATTTGGATAAGTAATGTAGTAAATCGGTCCATAATTTTCTTGCAATTGAATGACATTGACCAAATCCAGATCGTCGATTTTTACGATCGGATTCATAGGACTAATTCCTTGAGTTTTTAATACACCATAGGGTGTTGGCTGGGTCAGGTCCTTGGCAATTATTGCATCCGGATTTGAACCAGCATAACGTGCAGGGAAAGCAATTGGCTGGTTGCGTTGCCAGCCATGCTGAGCCAGATAATTGGCAATTGAACCAATAGCGTCCACAGCAGAGTTACGAAGATCAATATGACCATTGCCATCATAGTCGACACCAAACTTGGGAATATTGCTTGGCATAAACTGAGGATAACCGATCGCACCGGCATAAGAACCCACTACGGAGTTGGTTGGCACCCCATCTTTATATGACCAGGCAATCAGAGCAGAAAGCTCATCCTGAAAGTATCCATTGCGGCGATCACCATTAAATCCAAGAGTGGCTAATGCATCACGAGTGATAAAAGAACCTTTGTTGCTACCAAAACCGGTTTCTACTCCTAGAATCCCAAGAATAATCGCCTGTGGTACACCAAACTGCTGTTCAGCACGATTCAGGGTATCGGCATACTGCTGTTTAAAACGCACACCACGCTGAATGGTACTTTCAGCCAGAAAATTGTTCTTATAGCTATACCACGGTTTGCTTTCACCTGGACGGCTCATGATGCTCAACACATTCGGTAAATTGCGTGTACCATTCATGGCCCAGTCAATCTGTTCATTACTTAAACCATACTGTTGCATGGTTTTGATTTTAAAAGCAGAATAAGAGGGATGCGTTTGGAAATCATTGGCTTGGCTAAAACTACTAAAACTAATTGCAGCGAGTACTAGAGAGAGTCGTTTAAGTTTTTTATAAAAATGTGGTTTTAACATCTGACAGTGATTTCCAATTTCATGAATGAGTTGGCAATAAGAGCATCCTGCACTTCTATTTATGCCCGAAAAAAGAGGCAAAAAATCGATAAAATCTTGTAAACAGAACACAATTGCTCAGGATTATTAAAGATAACATTGACTGGATAATGACATCCAACCGCTTTGACAAAAAGAGACAAAGTATGGCTATTTTTAACGCATTTTTCTTGTGAAAATGCATTTACTGTAACAAGCTATTTCATTGGCAATAAAAAAGCCCGACATCAGTCAGGCTTCTTTTACCAACTTATATTAAGAATAGAACAAAGTATCGTGGTATTCCGCCATTGCCTTTAGTTCATCCTTATTTAATTTCAGGATAATTTTATCAGCAGCAATATTGATTGCCTTGATCACTGCAGAAGCACCGATATCTGCTGCTTTACGTTTAATCATGCCCAGATCCAGGGTTTTGTTAAAATCCACCATAAAATGACGCACAGTCGCCTCACCAAACTCTTTATAGAGATTGCTCAAGGTCTGTTTATCGATTTCATTGCCTGCTTTTACTTCAGCAAACTGGTACTTAAGGCTAGTGACCAGATTGGCATCCAGAGATTCACCGATACGGATGTTGCCTTCAGGATCCTTAAACAGACTGCGTTCAGAAAAGGCAATGGATTCACGTACCACATCATTGGGAGCTTTGCCCAATAACTGCTTGAGCAAGACTGCTACCGTGGACTTGATATATCCTGCCAGTTTTTCCGCAGTATCACGCTTATCACTTGCTGGAAATTTGAGTACAAGTTCAGTCAAAATGGCATCAATGATCTCATCATTGATCATTAATGCCGTTTTGTCACGAAGTGGATACAGCGGTTCGCTGGAGTTTTTATTTTTCTGCGCAGTCTGAATTGTATTTAAAAGTTCTGCTGAAGGAATAAATCCAAAAAAAGGCATCGTTAAACCTCAATGTTTCTTATTGTCGCGCTAAACGAATAGGGCGAGGCATCCATGTGGAGTCCGATACACGGCAAGGGTTGATATCCAATCCACCACGGCGTGTATAGGCCGCATATACCATCAGCTTTTCCGGTTTTAGATTTTGCCAGATATCGGCAAATATCTGTTCCACACATTGTTCGTGGAAACCGTTGTGCTGACGATACGAAATAATATAAGCCAATATGCTCTTATAACAAGGTTTTTTACCTTGATAGCGTATAAATACTGTACCCCAGTCTGGTTGTCCAGTGACTGGACAGTTACTTCTTAATAAATGTGAATAAAGCTGAACTTCGACATTTTCATCACTTTCATTATCTAGAGCCAATAACGTCGCATCAGGATGATTTTCCAGACGTTCTGGGATCAGTTCATCCAGGCAGATTCCTTCAGGCTTGGCAATGTCCAGCTCATCTACATGGAACAGATCTAGCTTTACGTCCGCTTCAGCGGCTTTAGATAAATCCTGTTCGACTGTCGCAATAAAAGCTGATTTAGACTCAAACTTGGCAAAATTCAGGCTATTGAAATACAGCTTAAGAGATTTGGATTCGATCAAGTTTGGGGAAGATGCGGGTAAAATCATTCGACCAATTGCGACCTGTGGTACACCGGCAGCATTTAACCAGGATATTTCAAAAATATGCCACCAGTCCGTACCTTGTTGAATAGCTTCAATATGAGCATATTTCTCACGCGCAGGTGCACGTGAAATTGGGTACAGAATCTCCGGTTGATATTCTGTTGGATAGTTGGTGTCTTTACCAAGAAGAGAATGTTCTACACTCATTATTCACGCATTCCTGAACCACGAGACAATAAATAGTAAGCAATACCGTATAACACAGCACACCAGAAGGTAATCACAGCCAATGAAATGGAAACATTGACATCGCTATGACCTAAAATGCCGAAACGGAATGCATTCACCATATAGACGATCGGGTTAATTAAAGAGAGATTTTGCCAAAAAGGGCTTAAAACACTGATGGCATAGAATACACCACCTAAATAAGTCAGGGGAGTCAGCACAAAAGTGGGGATAATCGAGATGTCATCAAAGGATTTGGCATATACCGCATTAATAAAACCACCCAATGAAAACAGTAGCGAAGTAACGAGTACTGTATATATAGTGACGAACCAGTTAGTAATATATAAGTCAGTAAAAAATAGACTCATGCTGGTCACAATAATTGCCACCAAAATACCACGTGCCACGCCACCTAGAACATAGCCCCACAGGATTGCATGTAGCGGTACCGGACTCATAATCAGTTCTTCAATGCTCTTTTGAAATTTAGAACTAAAGAAGCTGGAAGATACGTTGGCATAACTGTTGGTAATGACCGCCATCATGATCAAACCGGGCACAATGAACTGCATATAGCTAAAGCCGCCCATTTCTCCAATCCGTGAACCCACCAGATTGCCAAAAATCACGAAATATAAAGTCATGGTAATGGCAGGTGGAAGCAGGGTTTGGGGCCAGATCCGCATAAAGCGGCGGATTTCTTTATAAATGATGGTATAAAGGGCAACGCCAAGCTGATTTAAATTCATTGCGCAGCTCCATTGAGGTTTTTCTCAACCATTTTCACAAACAATTCTTCAAGACGGTTGGATTTGTTACGCATACTACGAACTTGGATATTCTGTGCTTCGAGTAACTGGAACAGTTCATTCATACTATGTGCTTTATCTAAAGTGACTTCCAATGTCATTGGATCGACCAGATTAAACTTCACCCCTATAATATCGAGCTGGAGAGGTTCGATTGGTTCGGCCAGATCGAAGATAAAGGATTCTTCATTTAGCTGATTGAGGAAGTTCTTCATGGTGGTGTCTTCTTTAATGACACCACGGTCAATGATTGCAATCCGGCGACACAACATCTCTGCTTCTTCTAAGTAGTGAGTGGTCAGAATGATCGATGTGCCTTTATTGTTCATCTCATTCAGAAAGTCCCACATTGAGCGACGCAGCTCGATATCGACACCCGCCGTTGGTTCATCCAGAATTAACAGTTTTGGTTCATGCATCATGGCACGGGCGATCATCAGACGACGCTTCATCCCGCCTGAAAGCATGCGTGCCTGTGTAGCGCGTTTTTCCCACAAACCCAGTTTGTTTAAATATTCTTCGGCACGTTCTTGAGCAATTTTCTTTGGAATACCGTAATAACCCGCCTGCGTAACAAGGATGTCGAACGTTTTCTCGAACTGGGAGAAGTTGAATTCTTGTGGTACTACGCCTAAACACTGTTTCGCTTCAGAAGGGTGGGTATCCAAGTTGTGACCAAAAACCTCAACAGTCCCAGAGGTTTTTCTTGTTAAGGAACTAATGATGCCGATGGTTGTAGATTTACCTGCACCATTCGGGCCGAGCAGGGCATAAAACTCACCCTCTGGTACATCCAGATTAATACCTTTTAATGCTTGAAAGCCATTGTGATAGGTCTTTGACAAATCCCTTAAGGTCAATGCATCAGTCATGGAGATCTCAAATGGTGAAAAATTGAGATATTGTGAGTGATCTGTATAAATAAGCCAAGTGATTGAGTGGGAATTCTTTTATAAAGGTGTGAGAAGATTGTTCAAAGCGTAGTCACTAAAATCACTAGCTTATATATAGTTGTTTACCTTATGCGATTTTTTGTTATGATGTGCGCACTCCTCATATAAGCGCTCATAGCTCAACTGGATAGAGTACAGGTCTCCGAAGCCTGTGGCGTGGGTTCGAGTCCCGCTGAGCGCACCATCTCCTTGTTTGATTACATTCGAATTAATCCTAATGTTATTAAAAATTAATAACTTATATTTTTCTGTTGTCCGATAATATCCGAAGGCGTTTTAGGATACTGTAAAAAGGTTTATCATATTGAGCTTGGATTTTAGCAGCAACGTGAAGATGAACATAAAGATTTCATTTATAATAATATATTTTCTTTTATTAATGATAATTAATAGACCTCTTTCATAAATCATTTTTTGCTCAGTTCCAAGTTGTAGATTCCAGCGATTAAATTGAATCTCAAACCAAGCCTTTTACCTCTATTTCGATAACGCTCAGCAAGGATTTTGAAGGTTTTCAGGCTGCCAAATACATGCTCAATTCCGATTCTTCTTTTATTGATTTCTTGATTATAGATTTTCAATTCAGGATCCAATTTACAGTGTCTTTTGGCTTTTAATGGCAACAGGCTATTCGGATACAGCACATAAATCCCCTGATAGCCTTTATCTGCAAGGATAAAAGCCCCAAAAGGAATCTGGTTTAAATTGCGTTTGAACAACTCGAAATCATGCACTGCACCGCGACTGGTACATAAACTCAGAATTTGCTGAGTTTTGTAGTGAATCATGGCCTGTACTTTAAAGGTATGGGTCTTTTTCTTGCCGCTATAGCTTTTCTTCTGTTTTTTTAGGCCTTTGGATTGGAATTTCCGTGGCATCCACGATCACAACATTCCAGTCGATGCCTTCGCCCTCGGGTAAATCTTTGGGTAAATTAAACAGATTGGACCGAATCAGGCAGTCTTCAACATGACGGACAATTCTTGAGGCTGTGGGCTCTGAAACCCCGTAACTCGTCGCAACGTGAAATAAGGTTCGGTATTCCCGCCAATAGCTCAGACAGAGCAGAACCTGATCCTCCAGGCTTAACTTGGGCGGTCTGCCTTTGGCAGAGACATGCTTCTGCAATTGCTCAACCATCAAATAGAAAGTTGACCATGAGATGCCTGTGTATCGCTTGAACTGAGGATCAGCAAAACATGTTTGAATCGATGTATTTCATCCGCACATTAAGCAAACGAAAAG